>NZ_JAUSQV010000001.1:3638199-3979266 GCF_030811475.1 Nakamurella flavida | reverse complement strand
GTCGTCTTGTACGGCCCGGTGGACAGGTACAGCGACGGGTCGCTCGGCAGCTGGTCGGTGTCGAAGCCGGTGTTCCAGAAGTCGGCGACCGGCTTCAGGGAGGCCTTGTCGTTGTTCTTGAACGCGGTGGTCACCGCGGCCGCCGCAGCGGTCGGGTCGGTGATGTTCAGGGCCTTGGCCCCCAGCACGTGCGCGGGGATCAGGGTGCCGGGGCCGCCGTTGTTGGCCGGGCCGGCGGTCTGGTAGTCGACGTAGTACTCCGACCACACGAAGGTGGCGGACCGGTTGTCGTCCTCGATCGTCGGGAAGTCCTTGATCAACGACAACGACGGGTCGAGCTTGTCGAAGGCGACCCCGGCGGTGGGCAGCAGGTTGCCGTCGTCGTCGGTCTGCGCCTCCTCGTCGTTGAACACGCCGGACTGGGCGGCCCAGGACAGGACCAGGTCGTCGGCGGTGACGGGGGTGCCGTCGGACCACTTGACGCCGTCGGCGATCGTGTACTTGACGGTCAGCGGATCCTCGCTGACCAGCGTGCAGGTGCCGAACTGATCGTTGTTGATCAGGTTCAGATCACCGTCGTAGTAGCTGAAGCCCAGGTTGGTCAGGTACTGCACGTTGAACGTAGCGACCGCGTTGCCGTGGGTGGTGTTGTTGTTCCAGGACAGCGGCGGGTCGTTCCAGGCCGCGCGCACCTCCCCACCGGTCTGCGACGGATCGGCGTACGGGCCGTGCGGGATGCCACAGGCGGAGCCGCCGACCTTGCCGACGTTCGCCGCCTCGGGGCTCTCGGTGATCGGCGTGCCGCTGCTGGCGGACTCCGTCCCGCTGGCCGACGCTGAGCCGCCGGCACTGCCGGACGGCGCGGAGCTGGCGCTCGTGGTGGCACCCTGCTGGCCGGGCGTGCCGCTGCACGCCGCCAGGACCAGGGCCGCACTGGCCACGAGAGCGGTGAGTCCCACCGCTCTGCTTGTCCTCATCAAAGATCCTCCTCCGTGCCGGTAGGTACCGGCACCTGCTGACCTCGTCGACCCGCCGGCCGTCCCTGTCGACGCCGGCGTTCCGGGCACCGGCTTCCCGGCACACCATGGGATCGGCGATGGGTTGTCCATCACCGACCGTGGAACTCTACGACCGGGTAACTTCCCGCACATCCGGAGCGGGACATCGTGACCGAAGGGTGATGCACACAGGTCCGAACGTGTCACCGGCCCGCACGATCATCCGATTGGTCGAACACCCCACTGAGATCCTCGTGTCTCCACGGTCTATCAGCGCGAGATTTCCGTCGTATTACCGCATCGACGAGTGATCCACCGCCCCGACCCCGCCACCCCGTCGTGGATCGGGTCGAGGCGGATCGACCCCCGCTGGGAGGATGGCGGGATGCCCCCGCTCCCCCGTCCGCGGTCCGCCAACCCGGTGGCCGGGCCCGACACCTTCACCTTCCGCCCCCGCACGGCCTGGATCTCCGCGGTGGTGTGGGGGCTGGTGGTGGCCGGTTGGCTGACCCTGGCCCTGACCGGCTCGGCCGAGCCGATCGGAGCAGCGTCGCGGCAGCTCCCGGCGATCGCTCTCGGCTGCGTGGTCGTCTATGCGGTGTGCGTCCGCCCGGTCGTCCGGGTCGGTGCCGAGGGGGTGTGGCTGCGCAACGTGGTGCGCGACGTCTGGCTGCCGTTCGCCGATCTCGCCCGGGTCGAGACGCAGTACGCGCTGACCCTGGTCACCGTGTCCGGTCGGCGTCATCAGGCGTGGGCGGCGCCGGCCCCGTCCCGGCACGGGGCGGCCCGGGTCACCGACGGGGACGTTCGCGAGATGGGCTGGACCCCGGACCAGGGGCCGGTGCCGGCCAGCGCCACCCTGCGCAGCGACGCCGGGGCCGCCGCGGTGACCGTGCGGCGCATGTGGGACGCCCACCGCGCGGCGGACGGCCGACCCGCCGCGGGAACCGAGGTGCGCTGGGCCCGCGGGGTGCTCGCCGCCCTGGCCGTCACGGCCCTTGCTGTGGGGCTTGCGTCGGTCCTTGCGGGGGCGCCGGCCTGACCACGCGGCCGATCCCCCGGCTCGCCGGATCCTGCTCGTCCGATCCCGCGGCGAGCAGCGCCCGCCGCTCGTCCCGCCGGGCCTCCTGCTGGGCCGGGTCCGGGACGGGCGCGGCGGCGATGAGCCGCTGGGTGTACGGATCGGTGGCCGCGGTGAGGATCTGTTCCCGGGAGCCGATCTCGGCGAGCTTCCCCCGGTGCAGCACGGCGATCTGATCGGCCAGGATCTCCACGACCGCGAGGTCGTGGCTGATGAACAGGCACGCGAAGCCGAACTCGCGCTGCAGGTCCTGCAGCAGGTCGAGCACCCGGGCCTGCACCGAGACGTCCAGAGCGCTGGTCGGCTCGTCGGCGATCAGCAGGGCCGGTTCCAGGGACAACGCCCGGGCGATGCCGACGCGTTGCCGCTGCCCGCCGGATAGCTCGTGCGGGTAGCGGTTGCGGTAGTGCTGCGGCAGCCGCACGGACTCCAGCAGCGCCTCGACCTTGCCGTCGAGGTCCTTGCCACGCAGCGGGGTGTGCAGCCGGAGCGGCTCGCCGATGGACTCCCCGATGGTCATCCGCGGGTTGAGCGAGGACGCCGGGTCCTGGAAGACGATCGCGACCCGCTTGCGCATCGGGCGCAGCTGCTTCTGGCTGAGCCCGCGGATGTTCGTGCCGGCGATGCGGATCTCCCCGGCGGTGGTGGGCAACAGGCTGGCCACCGCCCGGCCGATGGTCGTCTTGCCCGATCCGGACTCACCGACCAGGCCGAGGATCTCCCCCGGGCCGATGCTGAAGGAGACGTCGTCCACGGCCCGGAACGCCGGTACCCGGCGGCCGCGCCCGGGGTACTCGATGACCAGGTTGCGGATCTCCAGCGCCGGGACGGTGTCGGCTGCCGGCTCCCGACGCGGGGCCGGCACGGTCGCCGGCCGGTCCTCGACAGTGGCACCCAGATGCGGGACGGCGGCCAGCAGGTCCCGGGTGTACGGGTGCTGGGGCGAGGCGAACACCGACCGCACCGTGCCGGTCTCCACGATGGACCCGGACCGCATGACCACCACGCGGTCGGCCAGATCGGCGACGACGCCCATGTCGTGGGTGATCAGCAGGATGGCCGAGTTCAGGCGGCGGTGCAGGTCGCGAAGCAGGTCGAGGATCTCGGCCTGCACCGTGACGTCGAGCGCGGTGGTCGGTTCGTCGGCCAGCAGCAGCACGGGGTCGCAGGCCAGGGCCATGGCGATGACGACGCGCTGGCGCTGCCCGCCGGACAGCTGGTGGGGGTAGCGGTTGTAGCGCTCCTCCGGGTCGGGCAGGTCGACCAGGCGCATCAGCTCGAGCACCCGCACCCGGGCGGCCTCGGGGGTGAGGTCGAAGTGGCTGAGCAGTACCTCGCCGATCTGGAACCCGACGGTGAGCACCGGGTTCAGCGCGGACATCGGCTCCTGGAAGATCAGCCCGACGTCCTTGCCGCGCACCGCCCGCAGGGTGGACTCGCGGGCGCCGATCAGCTCGCGGCCGAGCAGCGTGGCGCTGCCGGTGACCCGGGCGTTGCCCGGCAGCAGGCCGAGCACGGACATCGCGGAGACGGACTTGCCGGACCCGGACTCGCCGACCACGGCCAGCACCTCGCCGGGGGCGATGGCGAAGTCGACGTGCTCGCTGGCCATCACCCACTCGTCATCGACCCGGAACGCCACACCCAGGTCGCGCAGTCGCAGGACCGGTTCGCCGTCGTGGGCCTCGGGACGCTGGATGCCGGCGAAAAGGTCACCGGTGTCGACGCTCGCGCCGGTGTTCGAGGGGCTCATCAGGTGCTCCTGTGTGTTGCTCGGAAGGCGTCGACCACCGGGGCGCTCATGCCTTGGCCCGGTTCTGCCGCGGATCGAACGCATCGCGCAGACCGTCGCCGATGAAGTTGATGGCCAGCGAGATCAGCACGATGAGCACGCCGGGCCACCAGAACAGGTACGGGCGCACGTCCATCGCCTGCCGGTACTGCTGCAGCAGCAGGCCGAGCGAGGTGTCCGGGCTCTTGACCCCGAGGTTGAGGAAGCTGAGTGCGCTCTCCAGCAGGATCGCCCCGGAGATCGACAGGGTGGCCGACACGGTGATGACGCCGATGGTGTTGGGCAGGATGTGCCGGAAGATGATGCGCCCGCTGGATGCGCCGACCGAGCGGGCCGCGTCGACGAACTCCTTCTCGCGCAGGGAGAGGAACTCCCCGCGCACGATGCGGGCCAGGCCGGTCCAGGTGAACAGGCCCAGCAGCAGCCCGAGGAACAGGATGCCGCCACCGCCGACGCTGTTGGCGACCACGGCCGCGATGGCCAACAGCGGGATGGTGATGATGACGTCGGTGATGCGCATCAGCACGCCCTCGGCCCAGCCGCGGAAGTAGCCGGCGACCGCGCCGATCACGGTGCCCAGGATGGTGCTGGTGATGCCGACGAGGAACGCGATGATCAGCGACTGCTGCAGCCCGCGCATGACCAGCGCGAAGTAGTCCCGGCCCTCGTTGCTCTGGCCGAACGGGTGCTCCCCCAGGCTCGGCGGCCACAGCGACAGGGTCGGCGCACCGCCGTCGGTCAGCTGGGTGGCGAAGTCGGTGTAGTCGTACTTCCACCAGCCCGGGATCGGCCCCCAGCCGATCGAGGTGAACGCGAGCAGGACGATCAGGGCGAGCACCACCAGTCCGGCCAGCGCGGCCCGGTGCCGCAGGAACCGGCTCAGCACCAGGCGGAACTCGGTCTTCGCGGCCACCGGGGTGACCGTGCCGGAGCCGCCGCCGGCCCGCCCGACATCGGTGTCGGTGGCCTCGAGCGTGAGGTACTCCAACTCGGTGGCCGGGACGTTGCGGGCGGGAACGTGTTCGTCCCCCATGTCGGGATGCTCGTGTCGGGCCATCATCACGCCAATCGGATTCTGGGATCGAGGTACGCGTAGGCGATGTCGGCGAGCATGTTGAACAGCACCGTCGCCGTGGCAGTGATCAGGAAGAAGGCCATCACCGGGTTGGGGTCGATGTTGGTCAGGGCCGTGGTGAACAGCCGCCCCATGCCGGCCCAGCCGAACACCGTCTCGGTGATCACGGCGCCGCCGAGGATGCCGGCGAAGTCGAACGCGACCAGGGTGGCCAGCGGGATGAGCGCGTTGCGGAACCCGTGCCGGACCACCACCGTCCGGTTGTTCAGACCCTTGGCCCGCGCGGTGCGGATGTAGTCCTGCCCCATCACGTCGAGCATGCTCGCCCGGGTGTACCGGGTGTACGTCGCGAAGGAGATGAGCATGATCGCGAAGGTCGGCAGGATGAGGTACGACAGATAGTCCAACTGCGTCGTCCAGAAGTCCGCGCTCAGGTTGGGCGTCTCGGACCCGGTCGTCTTGATCGGCCGGCCGCCGGTCGCGGCGAAGAGGGACGGGTAGGAGCCGAGCAGCTGGTCGACCGCCACCAGCAGGGCGACGGTGAACCCGGTCAGCCCGGCCACCCGCTGGGCCAGCCGCCGGGCGGGCCCGCCGAGCACGGCGCCGGCCAGGAAGCCCAGCGCGACGAGCAGCACGATCATGCCGAGCACCACCGGCCAGCCGCCGGTGTGCACCAGGTTGCCGGCCACGAGCACCAGCACGGTGCCGACCACGACGGTGGCGGCGCTGGAGAGCAGCACCGGTCGGCTGCGCCGGGTCAGCCCGGCGAACAGCGACGTCCAGCCGACGGCCGCGGCCAGCCCGAACACCACGATGCCGGTGACGCCGAAGTAGGGGGTGCGGAAGAAGTCGGTGGCCAGCAGTGCGTAGACGACCACGAAGGTGGCGATCGCGGCGACCCCGAAGACGACCAGCTTGCGCCGGGCGTCACCGCCGATGATCAGCATCCAGAACAGCCCGGCCACCACGGCCACCCCGATGATCGCGGCGACCGTCATGACGGGATCGCCCAGCCAGGTGTTCAGGTCGATGGCCACGTACTGCTTGAGCAGGGTGGAGACGAAGAAGATCGGGAGGGAGAAGCAGAGGAAGGCGATGAAGGTGACGCCGTAGTCGAAGACGCTGTACTGGCGCAGCGCGGTGACCACACCGGTGACGACGCCGAGGATCAGCGCGAGCAGGGTGGCGACGACCACGAGCCGGAGAGTGGAGCCGATCGCGTTCTGCAGCTGTGGGAGCACCGGCTGGCCGTTGCGGTCCAGCCCGAGGGTGCACTGCCCGCCGCCGGGCAGCACGCACCGGCCGACGTCGCCGAGCCAGAGGAAATAGCGCCCGATGACGGGGGTGTCGAGGTTCAACGCCTCGGTCCGCAGGGCGATCTTGGAGTCGCGCTGCGGGCCGCGCAGCTCGAGCAGGTCCTGCAGCGGGTTCCCGGAGAGCGCCACCAGCACGTAGGTGAGGAACGTCGAGGCCAGCAGGATGAAGAACGAGACGACGATGCGTCTCACCACGAACACGAGCACGGGACTCCTTCGGACACTCCGACAGCGATACGACGGTGGTACGACATCGCGGCCACACCGGCACCGCCCCCACCGATCGGATCGGCGGGGGCGGCGGCGGAGGGGGTGGGGTGCCCCGCCGGTCGGCGGGGGCACCCCGGGAGATCACCGACGGATCAGCCGGCGCTCTTCGTCCACGTCTCGGCGTTCCAGGTCAGCCCGGTCTGGGTCGGGTTGAACCCGGCACCGGTGATGCTCGACGAGGTGGCCGACAGACCCGGGGTCGCGTAGAGGGTGGCGTTGTAGGGGTTGGCCCACAGCTGCTCCTCCATCGGGGCCTTCTTCTCCTCAGCCGAGTCGCGGTCCACGGTGCGGACGACGTCGTTCCAGATGGAATCGACCTTCTCGTCGCTGTAACCGCCGTAGTTCTGATCACCGCCGGTCACGTAGATCGACTGGCCGGAGGCCACCAGGCCGGAGCCCGACCAGCCGAAGACGGCCGCGTCCCAGGTGCCGCGGGTGGTCAGCGTGGTGAAGACGTCCGGGTCGGGCTGGTCGATGATGTTGAACCCGGCCTGGTCGCAGGAGGACTTGATCAGGGCGATCTGCTGACCACGCAGGTCCGAGGCGGACGAGCGGATGAAGCGGATGTCGTAGGGCTGGGTGACACCGGCCTGGGTGAGCAGGTCCTTGGCCCCGGCCAGGTCGACGGTGTCGTACAGCTTGGCGCTGGGCACCTGGTCCAGGATCTCCTGGTAGTTGCCCTGGGCCGGCAGGAACTCGTGCAGGTTCAGGATCTGCGCACCGTCGAAGACGGGCTTGGCGAACTTGTCGACCAGCTCCTGGCGCGGGATGCACTTGAGGAAGGCCTGGCGGACGCGGAGGTCGGCGAACCGACCCTGGGGTGAGGAGTCGAAGTCGACGTGGGAGAAGGAGTAGCTCTCCCCGGTCTCGTACTTGACCTTGTCACCGAGCGCATCGAGCTGGGAGACGACGTCCTGGGTGGGGTTGGACGGGTCGTAGGCGTCGATCTCGCCGTTGGCCATGGCCTGCACCCATTCCTCGGCGCTGACCGTCTTGAACACCAGGGTCTTCGTCTTGGCCGGGGTGCCCCAGAACTGGTCGTTGGCGACCACGGTCAGGGTGCCGTTGGTGGCGTTGTCGTACTTGTACGGCCCGGTGGAGGGCAGCAGGGCCACGTCCGGGATGGAGGGCAGCTCGGGCTGGAAGTCCCAGCCGCTGTTCCAGAAGGTGGCCACCGGGGTGAGCGCCGCGGTGTCAGAGTTGTTGATCGCGTCGATGAGTGCCTGACCGTTGTTGTCGGCGGACAGGCCACCCTGCTCGGCCGCGATGTGCGCGGGCATGAGGACGCCGCCGCTCATCAGGGCTTCCCAGTCGGCGTAGGGCTCCTTGAACACGAACGTGAACGAGGTGTCGCCGGCCTTGCCCTCGGGCTTCTCGATCTGGGCGAAGCCGTTCGTGCTCGCCGGGGTGAACAGGTCGACGTCGTTGCCGGCGTCGTCCTTCGCGCCGGTCGGGAAGTTGCCGGACAGCGCCGCCCAGGCGAGCAGCACGTCGTCGAAGTCCAGTGGGGTGCCGTCGGAGAACTTGGCGCCCTCGGCGAACTGGTACTTCACCGTCAGCGGGTCGTCGGAGGTCTTCTCGTAGGTGCCGAAGGCGGTGTTCGGCTTGAGCGACCCGTCCGGCTGGACGTCGACGAATCCGTCGTTGACGACGTTGTCGACGTACCCGGTGTAGACGCTGTTGGCGCCGGCGGAGTTGGGGTTGAAGCCGCCCGGGGACTGCTCCAGACCGATGTTGATGGTGTCGGCCGTGGCGCCACCGGTGGCACCGCCCGAGCTCGACGAGTCGGCGGCCGTCGAGGACGCCGCACTGGTGGCCGAACCCGCGGAGGACGACGTGGTGGTGGTCGTGCTGCCCACCGATCCGCACGCGCTCAGCACGACCGCGGCGGCGGTGGCGGCCACGGCCACCCGACCGGCTCGGCGCATTCCTGACCTACTACTCATCCAGGGCCTCCTCGAAGCCTGACGGACGAGCGGATGCGGCCCTGTTGGCCGCGCCCGCGGGCGCCCACTCAGGCATCTCTCATGGTGTTCCGATGGCAGGCACCCTACGACGTTGATCACCGGGCTTCACGCCATCCGGTCAGGTCGTGAGGACACCGTGACCGTTAGCCGCAAAAAACACCCGTATGCCGAGGAATGGAGTGCTGTCTTCCTGCAGCGCCGGTCCGGCACCCCGGGCACTCAGGGGGTGGGCCACTCGGCCAGACCGGCCAGCGGTCCGGTCCACACCCAGCCGCGGCGCTCCGTGGTGATCACCGAGGCCAGCTCGGGCGCCACCGCGAAGGTCGTGGTCGGCTCGGCCACGGGCAGCACGGGGAGGGCGGACCACAGCATGTCGTCGGCCTCCGTCACGTCGACCCGGCCGGCCAGCGCGTCGGTGAGGGTCTCCTGCAGGTCGGGGGCGCAGTACCCGGAGAGGTTCCCGACCCGCGGCGGCAGCACCGGGACGGCCGCGTCGGCCACGGGGGCGTCCTGCGTGGGGCAGCCGAACGCCGAGGCGGCGGAGACGGTGTCGGAGAAGCCCCGCGGGACGGTGAGCAGGGCCAGATCGACCGTGCCGGCCGGCAGCAGGTCCTCCACGATGGTCGACGGGGCGTCCGGGCGCAGGTCGATCTCGATGCCGGCGGCCCCGAGCCGGGTCTGGATCTCGAGCGCGGCGGCGGTCAGCCGGGCGTCCTGCTGCGGGTAGGCCAGGGTCATCCGCAGCACCTGGCCGTCGCGGGCCGCGTACAGCCCCGTGCGCCGGAACCCGGCCCCGGCCAGCAGCGCGGTCGCCGCGTCCGCGTTCCCGGTGGTGATCGGCGGCCCCACCGGCTCGCCCGCCGAACCCGAGGAGGCGGGCTCCGTGCTCGTGGTCCGGTCACCAGGAGTGGAGACGGTCGTGTCGTCGGACGGCACCCGCGCCGATCCGGGGGCCACGGGGGCGCCGGTCGCCGGCAGCCGGACCTGCGAGGTGACCGTCGGGTAGGCGGTGGCCTGCTGTCCGCTGAGCACGGCCCGCAGCCGGTCGAGATCCAGCGCGGCGGCCACCGCTCGCCGGATGTCCTGTTCGGCCGCCGGTCCGGTGGTGGTGTCGAACACCAGCTGGACCGAGGCCGGCTCGGCGACCGTCACCCGACGCTCCTGCGGCACCGCGGCCGCGAGCGCAGCCGAACTGTCCGCGCCCGGCCCGACGAGCACGGCCTGCAGGTCACCGCGTTCCAGCCCGGCCACCAGATCGGACGGGCCCCCCTGGCGGAGCACCACCGACGCCGGCCCGGGCGGTGCGCCCCAGAACTTGTCGTTGCGGACGAGCGTGATCTCGCCGGTCACCGCGTTGTAGCTGTCCATCTTGTAGCGGTTGCCCGAGACGGGGAGCTCGGTGGCCAACGCCGCCGACCATCCCCCGGGTGAGTCCTTCATGATGTGGCTCGGCAGCAGCGGGGAGAACAGCGTCCGCCACTCGGCGAAGGGTTCGGCGAACTCCACGTCGACGGTCTTGCCGGCGTCCCGCGACCGCACGGCGGTGATCAGCCGGTAACCCGCCGGTGCCTCCGCGCCGGCCTGGCTCACCATCTGATCGCGCAGGTAGGCGAAGTCCTCCGCGGTGATCGGCGTGCCGTCCGACCAGGCCGCGCGCCGGTCCAGCGCGTAGGTGACGGTGAACGGACTGCCCGCGGTGGTCACGGCGCCGGTCGCGTCGACCTGGCTCACCCCCACGGGTACGGCCGGGCGGACGGTCACCGAGTCGACCACGTCGGGGTCGGGCGCGAGGGTGCCGTTGGCCGCCATCACCACCGCGGACGGCAGGACCAGCTCGGTGACCGCCCGGGAGGCGGTGGACCAGTCGGCGATCGCGTGCGGGTTGAACCCGGTGACGGCACCGCCCTCCACGCCGACGACGACCGCCCCGTCCGCCACGGGGGACTTCCCGGGCGAGGTGGTCCGGGTGGGCGTCAGCGGCGGCGGCAGGTTGGGCGGGGTGCAGGCGGCCGTGGCCACCAGGAGCAGGACCGCGAGGGCGACTGCGTCCCGTCGCCGCCCCCGTCGCCTCACCCTGCGAGGGTACGAGGCCACCGTACGGTGCCGACGGCCCGCCACCCCGGCTCGCGGCCGCCGCCGTCAGTGGGTGAGATGCCGGGCGGCCTGCGCCAGCAGGGCCTCCGTCGTACGCGCGGGTGTCCAGCCCTCGGCCAGCGCCTGGCGGAGCAGATCGGACTGGCTCTGCGGGTTGATCGAACCCAACGGCTGGTCCCGGTCGAGATTGGTGGGGTACGGGTACCCCTCGCTGACGGCGGTGACGACGTTGTCCACCAACCGGGCCGGGGTGCCGGCGGCACTCAGCTCCTGCAGGGTCGGGTAGACGGCGATCGACATGCGCGTGGTGTCCACCGCCTCCAGGCACCGACCGAACGCCGAGGAGATCTGCAGCAGGTTGGCCATCCGCCGGACGTCGGGCGTGGTGTTCGTGCCGGCCCCGTGCATCAGGGCCGGGTTGAAGAACACCGCGTCACCCTTGCCGAGCGCCTGCTGGACGTGGTGCTCGGCGAAGTACTCCTGGAACTCCGGGAGCGAGAACGCCACGTAGCCGGGCAGGTACTTGTGCGAGTGCGGCAGGTAGAGGGTGGGTCCGGTCTCGATCGGCATGTCGCAGTGCGCCACCGCACCCTGCAGGGTCAGGGCCGGCGACAGCCGGTGCACGTGGGCGGGGTAGGTCAGCGCGGTCTCCAGCGGCATGAAGCCCAGGTGGTAGTCGCGGTGCGCGACCTGGGCCCGGCCGCCCGGGTTCACGATGTTCAGCGCCGCGTTCATCTGGTAGTTCGCCCCGAGCCAGGCCCCGGCGGCCAACGCGACGTAATCGTTGGAGAAGTACTCGGCGAACAGGGCGGGGTCCGCCACGGCCAGTTTCTCCAGGGCGTTCCACACCCGGTCGTTGGCCCCCGGCTTGGCGAAGTGATCGCCGCCGACCATGCCGGCGGCCTTCTCCTGCGCCAGCAGGTCGAAGAACGCGGCGGTGGCGCGGTCGATGAGGTCCGGGTCGAACGCGTTCCGGAACACCACGATGCCGGGGCCGTCCGACAGTGCCCGGGCGATCTCGGCCTGCACGTCCCGGCGTCCGGACGCGGTGTCCAGATGGTCGAGCAGCCGGTCGGAGTAGATCAGCACTCCCCCGCTGACGGCGTCGGCGTAGGGGTAGTCGGCGAGGTCGGTGCCGGACTCCAGGAGTGCGGCGAACTCCCTCAGGTCGCAGTCGTCCCGGGAGAGGAAGACGGGGGGCTTCGGAGCGAGGGAGGTCATCTGAGCTGGTCCTTCCGGCGGGGATCGACAATGATCGTGCTGCTGACCCTAGGAGCGGGCACCCTCGGTCACAAGGTTGCCAACCCCTCAAGAACCCCTCAGGATCAGTGGATGGCACACCCCCACCGCGTCCGTGACATCGCCGTCCAGGCCGGCCTGAGTCAGGCCACCGTGGACCGGGTGTTGAACGGGCGGGGCGGCGTCCGCGCCAGCACCGTGGCCCAGGTCGGCCGGGCGGTCGCCGAGCTGGACCGCCAGCAGACCCAGCTCGCCGTGGACGGCCGCACCTTCCTGGTGGACGTCGTGGTGGACGCCCCGCAGCGCTTCTCGCACGCCGTGCGGGCCGCCCTCGAGGCGGAGCTGCCGGGCCTGCGGCCGGCGGTGGTCCGGGGCCGGTTCACGCTGACCGAGGCCGCCCCGGCCGCCGAGATCGCCGCCGCCCTGCACCGGGTGGCCGACCGCGGGTCGCACGGGGTGGTGCTGAAGGCACCGGACTCCCCCGAGGTGACCGACGCCGTCGCCCGGGTCCAGCGCGCCGGGATCCCGGTGATCACCCTGGTCACCGATCTGCCCGGGACGGCCCGGCTGGCCTACGTGGGCCTGGACAACCGGGCCGCCGGGGCCACGGCCGCCTATCTCGTCGACCGGTGGCTGCCCGCCGACGACGCGGCCGTCCTGGTCATCCGCGGCGACTCCGCCTTCCGCGGCGAGGACGAACGGGAGATGGGCTTCCGGGCGACTTTGCGGGCCACCGCGCGACCCGGCGCCGAGCCGCGTCGGCTGGTCGAGCTGGTGCACTCCGCGGGCGGCGACGACACCCTGCGCCGGGCCGTCACGGAATCCTTGGCCCGGCACGGCGACATCGCCGCCGTGTACTCGATGTACGCCTTCGGCGGGAACGCCGCGGTGCTGGACGCCTTCGACCGGGCGGGCCGCCGGTCGGCCGTGTTCGTCACCCACGACCTGAACGCCGATAACCGTGCGCTGCTGCTGGACGGCCGCATCTCCGCCGTGCTGCACCACGATCTCAACGACGACCTGCGGCGCTGCTGCTGGTTGATCATGCAGGCGCGGGGGGCGCTGCCCGGGACACCGGTGACCCTGACCTCGCCGATCCAGGTCGTCACGCCGTACAACGTGCCGCCCGCCCGGTGATCCGGGCTCGCGGCCGCCGCTCCATCCCCGGGAACGGCACCCCGGAGCGCCGACGACCCCGGAGCCACAGGGGCGCCGGGGTCGGGACGGGGTGGGACGGGGTCGATCAGCCCTTGTTGCCGCGGGTGCGCGAGCGGGCGCGCTCCCCGGCGTTGAGGATGACCTTGCGGATGCGGGCGGAGACCGGGGTGATCTCCACGCACTCGTCGTCGGCGCAGAACTCGAGCGCCTGCTCCAGGGACAGCGAGCGGGACGGCACCAGGTGGACGAGCTCGTCACCGCTGGACTGCCGCATGTTGGTGAGCTTCTTCTCCTTGGTGATGTTGACGTCCATGTCGTCGGAGCGGGAGTTCTCCCCGATGATCATGCCCTCGTACACCTCGGTGGTCGGCGGCACGAACATCGCGCCGCGCTCCTGCAGCGCGAACATGGCGAACGGGGTGGCCTTGCCCGCGCGATCCGCGACGAGCGAGCCGGTCGGCCGGGCGCGCAGGTCGCCGGCCCAGGGGCCGTAGCCGTCGAACAGGGTGCTGGCGATGCCGGTGCCGCGGGTGTCGGTGAGGAACGCGGTCCGGAAGCCGATCAGGCCGCGGGACGGGACGTGGAACTCCAGGCGGACCCAGCCGGAGCCGTGGTTGCTCATGGTCTCCATGCGGCCCTTGCGCACGGCGAGCAGCTGGGTGATCGCGCCCAGGTACTCCTCGGGGGCGTCGATGGTCAGTCGCTCGAAGGGCTCCTGCTTCTTGCCGTCGACGATCTTGGTGACGACCTGCGGCTTGCCGATGGTCAGCTCGAAGCCCTCGCGGCGCATCGTCTCGACCAGGATGGCCAGGGCCAGCTCGCCACGGCCCTGCACCTCCCAGGTGTCGGGGCGCTCGGTGTTGAGCACGCGGATGGACACGTTGCCGATGAGCTCGGCGTCCAGCCGGTTCTTCACCTGGCGGGCGGTCAGCTTGGTGCCGCCGTCCTTGCCGGCCAGCGGCGAGGTGTTGATGCCGACGGTCATCGAGATGGCCGGCTCGTCCACGGTGATCGGCGGCAGGGCCACCGGGGTCTCGACGTCGGCCAGGGTCTCGCCGATGGTGATGTCGGCCATCCCGGCCACGGCGATCAGGTCACCGGCGTAGGCGGACTCGACCGGCACGCGGTCCAGCGCCTCGGTGATCAGCAGCTCGGTGATCTTGGTGCGCTGGACGGTGCCGTCGAGCTTCATCCAGGCCACCTGCTGGCCCTTGGTGATGGTGCCCTCGATGACCCGGCACATGCCGATGCGGCCGAGGAAGGGCGAGGCGTCGATGTTGGTGACCTGCGCCTGCAGCGCGGCCCCCTCGGTGTACTCCGGGGCCGGGATGGCCTCCAGGAGCACGTCGAACAGCGGGTCGAGGTTCTCGTGGTCGGGCATCTCGCCGTTGCCCGGCTTGTTCTTGCTGGCCCGGCCGGCGCGGGAGGCGCAGTAGACGATCGGGAACTCGATCTGCTCCTCGTCGGCGTCCAGGTCCAGGAACAGGTCGTAGGTCTCGTCGACGACCTCGTCGATGCGGGCGTCGGGGCGGTCGGTCTTGTTGATGACCAGCACCACGGGCAGCCGGGCGGCCAGCGCCTTGCGGAGCACGAAGCGGGTCTGCGGCAGCGGACCCTCGGAGGCGTCGACGAGCAGGACGACACCGTCGACCATCATCAACGCGCGCTCCACCTCGCCACCGAAGTCGGCGTGACCGGGGGTGTCGACGATGTTGATCACCATGTCGCCCCGGCGCACGGCCGTGTTCTTGGCGAGGATGGTGATGCCCTTCTCGCGCTCCAGGTCGTTGGAGTCCATGACGCGATCGGTCTTCTCACTGCCGATCCGGAACGCACCGGACTGCCACAGCATGGCGTCGACCAGAGTGGTCTTGCCGTGGTCGACGTGGGCCACGATGGCGACGTTACGAAGATCAGAACGCACAGGCACGGGGAACAACACTCCTTGCAGTTGGGTGGCGCACCGGGACGACCGGGGCGACGTGTCGGCCACCCACCCGGAGTCCGACCGGCGCAGTGCAGCCCTCCCAGTCTACCGATGGGAGCACCTGTCGACGGCACGGCCGTCCGCGGCGGCGGTCGCCGACCACTCCGCGGGCCGCGTCGGGACCCTGCGCATCGGCGTCCGGCGGGCGGCCGTTCTAGGCTCGCGGTCCCCGTGCACTCCCCCACCGCGTCAGGAGCACCCGATGGCGAATCCCGATCAGACCCCTGCCGGTACCCCCGCGCCGGACCCGGCCGCCGAGGGCATCCCGGTCGGTCCGGACGGCCGGCCCGATCTGCCGTTGCAGGTCCTCGAGGACGACGAGACGGTGCCGCCGCGCCCCGAGGAGGAGCTCGCCGATCTCGAGCGATCCGACCCCCAGGCCCCCTGACCTGCAGGGACGGCTCTGCAGGTCAGATCCCGCGGTTGAGGTTGGTGTCCAGCGGGCTGGTCAGTGGAGCACCCGCCGCGACGTCGATCGGAGCCGGCGGCGCCGGGAACGAATCGCCCGGTTCGACCTGCGTCGGGTTCAGCACCCGGGACAGGAACGACTTGGTGCGCTCGTTCTGCGGGTTGCCGATGCACTCGTCCGGCGGCCCCTGCTCGACGATGTAGCCGCCGTCCATGAAGATCACCCGGTCGGCCACGTCCCGCGCAAAGGCCATCTCGTGGGTGACGACCATCATGGTCATCCCCTCCTTGGCGAGGCCCTTCATGACGGCCAGCACCTCCCCGACGAGCTCCGGGTCCAGGGCCGAGGTGGGCTCGTCGAAGAGCATCAGCTCGGGCGACATGGACAGCGAGCGGGCGATGGCCACCCGTTGCTGCTGCCCGCCGGACAGCTGCGCGGGATAGGCCTGCGCCTTCTCGGCCAGGCCGACCCGGGTCAGCGTGCTCATGGCGATCTTCTCCGCCTCCTCCTTGCTCCGCTTGAGCACCTTGGTCTGGGCCACGGTGAGGTTGCGCAGCACGGTGAGGTGCGGGAAGAGGTTGAACGACTGAAAGACCATGCCGACCCGGGTGCGGACCTTGTCCAGGTCGACATCCGGGTCGGTCATCTCGTCGTCGCCGATGAAGATCTTGCCGGCCGTCGGCGTCTCCAGCAGGTTCACGCAGCGCAGCAGGGTCGACTTGCCGGAGCCGGACGGTCCGATCACGCAGACCACCTCGCCGGTGGCGATCTCGACGTTGATGTCCTTGAGCACCTCGATGGCCCCGAACGACTTCTTCAGGTTCTGCACCGAGATGGCCGGGCGGGACGACAGCCGGCCGGCTGGGCTGGTGGAGGAGGTGTTGGACGGGGACGTGCTGGACGACATGGCGGTCACCGGGCCCTTGCGTGGCGGATCTCGAGGCGGCGGACGAGCTGGGACAACGGCAGGGTCAGGCAGAGGTAGAGCAGGCCGCCGACGACCAGCGGGGTCGGGCTGACGGCCTTGTTCAGGAAGTCCTGGCTGAACTTGGTCAGCTCGTACTGAGCGGTGGTCACCCCCAACACGTAGACCAGCGAGGAGTCCTTGAGCAGCAGGATGATCTCGTTGGTCAGCGGCGGGATGACGATGCGGAAGGCCTGCGGCAGCACGATGGTGATCAGTGTCCGGCCCGGGGACATGCCCAGGGTGCGTGCCGCCTCGACCTGCCCCTTGGGCACGGCCTGGATGCCGGCGCGGATGGTCTCGGCCATGTAGGCCGCGGCGGTCAGTCCGAGACCGACCGTCACCTGGCCGAGGAAGCCGCCGGGGAAGCTGAAGTTCGGGAATGCGTTGGGGATGCCGTAGGCCACGATGAACAGCACGAGCAGGGCCGGCAGACCGCGGAACAACTCGACGTAGAGGGTGCCGATCCACCGGTACGGGCCGACGCTGGACAGTCGCATCAGCGCGATGATCACGCCGACGACGAGCCCGAACACGAAGGCCAGGATCGTGTACTTGACCGTGTTGAGCAGGGCGATGCCCAGCACGCGCGGGAACATCCGGCCCGCGACCTCGGTGTTGAAGAACGCCTCCGCCACCCGGGGCCAGTCGGCCGCGACGGCGATGAAGACGATGATCGCGACGAGGATCGCGTACTGGACGCCGCGGAACGCGCGGGCCCGCTGACGACGGGTCATGGTGGCCAAGGGGACTCCTCGGGAGCAGCGGCGGGCTGACGGGGCGGAGCTGCAGGTGACACGGCGAAGGGCCCGGGCGGTGCGGTGGGACGACCCGCCCGGGCCCTGGTGGCCGGATCAGCCGGCCGGGACCTCACCGATCCACTGCGTGTACAGCTCGTCGTACGTGCCGTCGGACTGCGCCTTGCTGATGGTGGCGTCGACGACGGACTTCAGCGGGGTGTTGTCCAGCTTCATGCCGAAGCCGTACTGCTCACCGGTGTCGAACTGGGCGGCGATCTTGGTCGTGCCGGCCTGCTCCTTGATGTACTCCGACCAGACCGGGAGGTCGTTGATGGCCCCGTCGATCTGGTTGGTGACCAGGGCCTGCTGCTCGGAGGCCAGGTCCTGGAACTCGACGACCTCGTAGCCGCTCTCGGCCGCGTTGGCGTTGGCGTAGTCCAGGCCGGTGGTCGAGGACTGGGCACCGACGCGCTTGCCGCTCAGGTCGTCCAGCGAGGCGTAGGAATCGCCGGAGCGGACGAGCAGCGCCTGGGTGGCGTCGAAGTACGGCTCGGAGAACAGGATGACCTTCGACCGCTCGTCGTTGATGGTCATGCCGGCCGCGGCGATGTCGCACTTGCCGGTGGACATGTCCTGGCCGGACTTGATGCCCTCGAAGGGCGTGTCGACCACGGCGACCTCGACCCCGAGCTCGGTGGCGACCAGCTTCATCATGTCGATGTCGAAGCCCACGGTCTCGCCCGCGTCGTCGTTCGACTCGAACGGGGCGTAGGGCAGGTGGGTGCAGACGGTGAGCGAACCGGCGCTGATCAGCGAGGCCTTGGCCGCCTCGACGTCGGCGGCCGCGACACCGGACCCGCTGGCGGCGGAACCGGAGGTGGCCGAACCGGACGTGGCCGCGGTGGCCGCCGAGCTGGAGGCGGACCCGGAGGACGCCGCGGCCGAGGTCTCGGAGGCGACGGCGGAGGACAGCGCGGAGGACGCGGAGCCGGCGGCCGGGGTGGCGCTGCCACCGCAACCGGCCAGCAGCAGGCCACCGGCGGCGAGCGAGGCCACGGCGGCGGCGCGGGCCTTGGACGAGGTCAGAAACACGAAGACTCCCGGATGTGGCGAAGATGCGAGCGACCTCTGAAGAAGGCCGACGGGTGTCGCACCGGGGCATCGTGCCACGCCGAATGTGTCAAACGGATCACAAGAGTGACGGGAGTATTCCGTCGCCGGTCACCCAGCGTTGTCCGGGCGATCATCGTGGGCGCGTTCGGCCCTGTTCTCCGCGGCGGTGGCGGTGGCGGCGAGCAGGGCCCGGACATCGGGCAGGACGGCGAGGTCGGCCGGCAACCAGTCCACCTCGGTGAGCTCCTCGCCTTTCAGCCAGCGGATCCGGTCGTGGTCACCGGCCTGCGGGGTGGGGGTCCCCGACCGCACGGTCGCCACCCGGCAGCGCAGCACGGCCGACCCGCCCAGATCGACATCGGGGCCGACCCGCTCCCCCACCCGGACCGTGATCCCCAGCTCCTCCCGGAGTTCCCGGACCAGCGCCGCGTCCTCTTCTTCGCCGGGTTCGACCTTGCCGCCCGGGAACTCCCAGCCACCGGCGTGGGCGGACGGGGCGGCCCGGCGCGCGGCGAGCACCCGGTCGGCGTCCACCACCACCCCGGCGACGACGACGAGCGGTTCCCGGGCGAGCAGGGTGGCGATGCCCAGCAGGACCCCGGCGCCGGCCCGGATCCGCCGGGCGGGCATCCGCCCCGGCCGGCCGACGGTGCACCGGACGACGGCCCCGGCCGGGTCGCCGTCCACCCGGAAGCTCACGGTGGCGCCGGTCAGGGGGCCGTGGACGATCTCCAGCACGGGGGTCGGGTCCGTCGCCCGGACCCGCAGATGCATCGCGACGGGACGCAGGAGGGCCGGTCCACCGTCGGGGCGCACCCGCAGCAGGTCACCGACCCGCAGCTCGCGCCGCACGTCGACCAGCTCGCCGGCGACCTCGAGCCGCCGCCCCAGCACCCGGGCGGTCCGGCTGTACAGCTCGGCGCGGCGCAGGGCCCGCGACACGGCGACCGGTGGGGCCTGCACGGCCATCCCGGTGACGATCTCGGCAGCGGCAGCGGCGGCGGCGGGGAGCGGGGACGGCACGGCCCCACCCTGCCACGGGCGCGCAGGTCAGCTCCGGACGGCGTGGTCCCGGGAGGGCGCGGCAACCGTGCGGTGCACCGTGCCGATGACCACGAGTGCGGCGAAGCCCAGGACGGGATAGACGGCGTCCAGCACCGACTCCCAGATCGGCCGGCCGGCGGCGAACTCCAGATGCCCGTTCTGGATCATGATCAGGAAGATCACCACGTAGAGCAGGCACACCGCGGCCCAGGCCCAGCCGAGCCGCCGGACGGCCCGCACGGCGGAGCGCGGACCGAACAGGCACCAGAGCAGCAGCGGGACGACCCAGACCCAGTGGTGCGACCAGGACACCGGCGAGATCAGCAGCCCGACGATCTGGGTGCCGACCAGGGCGGCCAGTCCGTCCCCGGCGCGGGCGGCCCGGGAGATCGCCCAGATTCCGACGGCCAGGCTGACCACGGACAGCAGGATCCAGGCCGCGGTGTGGTCGTGGCCGAACAGCCTGTACACGGTGCCGCGCCACGACTGGTTGCGGGTGACCCAGATGGCGCCGGTGCGGGTGGGGTCGAACATGAGCTGGGTGAAGAAGCGCCAGGTCTGCGACGGGAGGAAGGCGAAGGAGATGCCGAGCGCGGCGAGGAACAACCCGATGCTCCAGGCCGCCGCCGCCCACCGCCGGCTCAGCAGGTAGTACAGCCCGGTGACGGCGGGGACGACCTTGATCCCGGCGGCGACGGCGACCGACAGCCCGGCCCAGACGTCGCGCCGCCGGCCGGCCGCGGAGGCACCGGCGAGCAGCAGCGCGGCCAGGAACAGGTTGATCTGCCCGTAGTTGAAGGTCGAACGGACCGGTTCGAGCCAGAAGGCGATCGCGGTGGCAGTGACGACCGTGCCCCGCAGGTGGTCCAGTGGCCGGTCGGCCCGGTGACCGGCCCGGCCCAGCATCCGCAGCGAGCACACGATCATCACGACGAGCGCGGCCAGGCTGGCGATCTGCCAGCCCACCGCGACGACGGGCCAGGGCAACAGGCCGAGCGGGGAGAACAGCAGCGCGGCGAAGGTCGGGTAGGTGAAGGGGAGCACCTCGACCCCGGAGGTGAAGTCGTACAGGGCCCCGTCGGTGAGGTGTTTCGTGCCGTCGACGTAGACCCGCAGGTCGATCATCTTGAATCCGTCGGCGCCGAGGGCCTGGAAGGCGACGTGCAGGAGGACCGTCACGCCGAGCAGTGCCCACGGGATCCACGGGGAGGACACGACACGGGTGCCCAGCCGTGTCAGGCGGTCCGTCATGCCACTCCCTCGTCCGCGAGCCCGGTGCCGGACGCGCCCCGGGAGGGTAACGGGACGCCGGGGGTGCGCCGGCCCGGCAGGACCAGGATCGCGATCACGCACCACAGGACGGGCAGCCCCGAGAGCACCAGCGTCACGACGCCGGCCGTGGGCCAGTCGTCGATGTCGGTGCGGATGTAGGACGTGGGTTGCATGCCCCAGATGAGCATCCCGGTCAGGCCGAGCACGAGCAGCCCGGTCCGTCCGCGGCCGGGGGTGCCGCGCAGCCGCCACCACCGGTCGGCGATGACGGCGAGGGCGGGCAGCACCCACACCGCGTGGTGGATCCAGCTGACCGGGCTCACCGCGATGCCGACGAGCCCCACCACCGTCAACCCGGCCAGGTCGTCGCCGCCCCGGTACAGGCGGGCCGCCCGGTACAGCCCGATGCCGACCAGCGCGGCGGCGAGCACGGCCCAGAGCGGCCGGGGTACCGGCTCGGGCGCGAACCACCGGGCCAGCCAGCCGTTGACCGACTGGTCGAGAATGCTCTCGGGCCGACCGACGCGGGTGGTGTCCCACAGCAGGCCGGTGAAGAAGTCCCAGGTCTCCCGGGGCGCGATCGCCGCGGCCAGCCCGGTGACCACGGCCGCGGTGGCGACCGCGGTCAGCGCGGCACGCCAGCGCCGGGTGACCAGCAGGTAGAGCACGGCGATCCCGGGGGTGATCTTCAGCGCGCCGGCCAGGCCGATCCCGACGCCGAACCAGCGGGACCGCCGCCGGCCGAGCACCAGCACGTCGGCGACGACGAGAAGCACCAGGAACACGTTGATCTGACCGAACGACAGGTTCTCCCGCAGCGACTCGACCATGAAGGCGACCGGGGTCAGCACGACCGCAGCCGCCCAGCCGGTGCGCCGGGCGAGGCCGGGGCCGACCCGGTCGGTCAGCAGCAGGTGCACCAGCACCCCACCGGCCACCACGATGGCCAGCACGGTGAGCACCCGGACCGCTCCGAACGACAGCAGCGTCATCGGGCTCATCACGATGGCGGCGAACGGCGGATAGGTGAAGCCGAGCGAGCCCATGATCTCGTCGGGCTGGGCGTAGGAGTACAGCCCGGCGCCGGCCACCCAGGCCGAGACCGCGCGGTAGTAGATGGCCAGGTCGAACTGGGGCACCCAACCGGTGGCGCTGAGCGCGGCGATCACCGACAGCAGGGTGGTCAGGCCGAGCGCGGTCGCGAAGCGGACGCCGGCTCGCTGCCGGCGCCACCGGGCGAACACGGGGCGCAACACGCGGGGTGATCCGTTCGGAGGCGGTACGGGGGTCCGCCCCACCGTAGGGCCCGGGGTCCGGGGAGACCGGACCCGACACCGGGACCGGCGCGGTCCGGGTGCGGTCGACCGGGGCCCGGGTCGGGAGCCGATCGAGCGGCTCCCGACCCGGGAGAAGGAAGCGTGGTCACGTCGCACCCCTCGAGCGACATCACCGGCATTCTCACACTCAGTCGTTCTCCTATTACTGATCGTTACACACCCTCGGGGGCGCTCCTCGGATCGACGGTTCGCCTGCCCGATGGCTCGCCCACGAACACGGCCCCCGTGTGACGGCGATCACCTAGGCTCGGCGGGTCCGGTCCCGGCGAGCAGTCCGCCGGTGCGAGCGAACACCGACATCGGAGTCTCATGGTCACCACCTCCCCCCGCAGGCCGCAGGACGGCGTGGAGCTCGTCCGGACCGACCCCGATCAACCACCCGTCGCGGTGCGCGAGCCCTACCGTTGGACCCCGGCCAAGCGGGTCGTGTACGTCCTCGTCGCCCTGCTCGGCGGCCTGGGCTGGGTGATGCTCGCGGTGGTGCGCGGCGAGCACGTCAACGCGGTGTGGTTCGTCTTCGCCGCCGTCTGCACCTACGTCGTCGCGTTCCGCTTCTACGCCCGGCTCATCGAGTACCGGGTGGTCAGACCGAAGGACGAGCGGGCGACACCGGCCGAGATCCACGACAACGGCAAGGACTACGTCCCCACCGACCGCCGGGTGCTCTTCGGCCACCACTTCGCGGCGATCGCCGGAGCCGGACCACTGGTCGGGCCGGTGCTGGCCGCGCAGATGGGTTACCTGCCCGGGACCATCTGGATCATCGTCGGCGTCGTGTTCGCCGGCGCCGTGCAGGACTACCTGGTGCTGGCCATCTCCATCCGGCGGCGCGGCCGCAGCCTGGGTCAGATGGCGCGGGAGGAACTGGGCCGGGTCGGCGGCATCGCCGCCCTGGTCGGCGTGTTCATCATCATGATCATCATCATCGCGGTGCTCGGCCTGGTCGTCGTCAACGCACTGGCCGAGAGCCCGTGGGGCGTCTTCTCCATCGCCATGACCATCCCGATCGCGTTGTTCATGGGCGTGTACCTGCGGTACCTGCGGCCCGGGCGGGTCTCGGAGGTCTCCCTCATCGGGGTGGCCCTGCTGCTGCTGGCCATCGTCTCCGGCGGCTGGGTCGCCGAGACCGAGTGGGGCGCCGACACCTTCACGCTGTCCAAGGTGACCATCGCCTGGTTCATGATCGCCTACGGCTTCGCCGCGTCGGTGCTCCCGGTGTGGCTGCTGCTGGCCCCGCGCGACTACCTCTCCACGTTCATGAAGATCGGCACCATCGTCCTGCTGGCCGTGGGCATCCTCATCGCCCGCCCGGAGGTGCAGGCCCCCGCGGTGAGCACGTTCGCGACGGAGGGCAACGGCCCGGCCTTCGCCGGCAGCCTCTTCCCGTTCCTGTTCATCACCATCGCCTGCGGTGCGCTGTCCGGGTTCCACGCGCTCATCGCCTCGGGCACCACGCCGAAGCTGATCGAGAAGGAGAGCCAGGCCAAGCTCATCGGCTACGGCGGCATGCTCACCGAGTCGTTCGTGGCGATCATGGCGTTGGTGGCGGCGGTCTCGCTCGACCAGCACCTCTACTTCGCGATGAACGCGCCCGCCGGGCTGACCGGGGGCACCGCCGAGGCGGCGGCGGCCTACGTGAACGGCCTGGGACTGAGCAGTCCGAACGTGGACGCCAACTACTTCACCCAGATCGCGTCCGATGTCGGCGAGCAGAGCGTCATCTCGCGCACGGGCGGCGCCCCCACGCTGGCCCTGGGCATCTCGAACATCATGCACGACGTCATCGGCGGCGAGGGGCTCAAGTCGTTCTGGTACCACTTCGCGATCATGTTCGAGGCGCTGTTCATCCTGACCACGGTGGACGCCGGCACCCGGGTGGCCCGCTTCATGCTGTCGGATTCGCTCGGCAACATTCCCGGAAGGGCCCGGCGCTTCCGCGATCCGTCCTGGCGGGCCGGTGCCTGGATCTGCTCGCTGGTCGTCGTCCTGGCGTGGGGGGCGATCCTGCTGATGGGCGTCACCGATCCGCTCGGCGGGATCAACACGCTCTTCCCGTTGTTCGGGATCGCCAACCAACTGCTGGCCGCCATCGCGCTCACCGTGGTGTTCACCATCCTGGTGAAGAAGCAGATGTACCGGTGGTGCTGGATCCCGGCCGTGCCGCTGGTCTGGGACCTGCTGGTGACCATGACGGCGTCGTACCAGAAGATCTTCTCCGCCACCCCGGCGATCGGATACTGGGCCCAGCACAACGCCTTCCGGACCGCCCGGGACGCCGGGGAGACCTCGTTCGGTACCGCCCGGACGCCGGAGGCGATGGACGCGGTCATCCGCAACACGTTCGTCCAGGGCAGCCTGTCCATCCTGTTCGCCGGGCTGGTCCTCATCGTGGCCGTCGCCGGCGCGGTGGTCTGCATCCGCTCGGTCCGGGCCGGCGGCATGCCCACCTCGGAGGACGAGGAGGTGCCCTCGCACCTGTTCGCCCCCCGCAGCTTCGTGCCCACCGAGGCCGAGAAGCAGGTGGCGGCGGAGTGGCTCGAGGTGGCACCTCCGCGGGCCCGGAGCCACGGATGAGCGGGGTGTTCGCCGGCGTGCGGTGGTGGTTCGCCGGGCTGATGGGCGACGACGCGTACACCCGCTACGTCGCCCACCTCGCGCGCCGGCATCCCGACGCACCGGTCCCGACGGTGCGGGAGTTCTGGCGCAGCCGGTATGCCGACATGGAGGCGAATCCGGGCGCGCGATGCTGTTGAGCCGGCCCCCGGCGCCGGCGGGGAGGATGGGCCGGTGAGCGACGAGCTGGCCGGGGTGGCCCTGACCCATCTGGACGACGAACTGTTCGAGGGCGCCGGAGCGACGAAGCGGGACCTGGTCGGCTATCTGGACGCGGTCGCCGACCGGATGGTGCCGGTGCTGTCCGGTCGGCCGCTGTCGGTGATCCGGGTCCGACCCGGGTCGCCGCCGTTCATGCAGAAGAACCTGCCGAAGTACGCCCCGGAGTGGATCGCCCGCACCGTGGTCTGGTCGCCGGCCTCTTACCGGGAGATCACCTACGCGCTCGGGGACGACCACCGCACGCTGATCTGGTTCGGCAACCAGCGGGCGGTGGAGTACCACGTGACGCTGAGCCGGGCGGACGACCCGGCGCCCACCCATCTGGTCATCGATCTGGATCCGCCGGAGGGGGCGCCGTTCTCGGCCGTGGTCGCCACCGCGGCCCTGGTCCGGCAGGCGCTGGCCGACACCGGACTCGCCGGCGCAGTGAAGACCAGCGGGGCCAAGGGGCTGCACGTCTTCGTGCCCCTGCTGCCCGGGGTGTCCTGGGACGACGCCGCCGGGGCGACCCGGGCCCTGGCCGCCCGCGCTGCGGCCCTGGACCCGGGCGTGGCCACCCCGGCGTACATCGTCCAGGACCGGGAGGGGAAGGTGTTCGTCGACTCCACCCGGTCCGGCGGCGGCACGGTGGCCGCGGCGTACAGCCCGCGGGCCAGACCCGGGGCGCCGGTGTCGTTCCCGCTCGGCTGGGACGACCTCGGGTCCGTCTCCCCCGCCGACTTCACCCTGCACACCGCAGTCGCGGCGTTGGGCTCCGGTGATCCCTGGGCGGCGGCGATGCCCGACGCGGTGGCCCTGCCCGAGGACCTGCTCGAGCAGGGCCGGGCGATCCCCGTCGCCCGGGTCGCCGCCATGCACGAGGGGAAGCGGCGCAAGCGGGCGGCGCGGACCGCCGACGGGGACGGCTCCTGAGCGGTCCCGCTCAGAGATCGAGCAGCAGGTCGCGCATCGCTGCGGGCTGCGACAGGAACGGGTGGTGGCCGGTGTCGAGCTCGACCACGCGGTCGGCGCGGCGGGCGAACTCGTGCTGCCGATCGACCGGGGTACCCCGGTCCTGGGTGCAGACGAGATAGGTGGTCGGCACCTGGTGCCAGGCCGCCGCCGCCACGCCCTGCCCGATGACCTGGACGCTCTGCCGAGCCAGGTGGTCGGCTCCCGAGGCCCGGATGTCGGGACCGCAGTCCTGCAGGAAGGTCTGGACGAGCAGATCGGGCCGCACCCCGAAGGTCCCCGCGACCGGGTCGACGTCCAGGAACGGGGCCGGGGCCTCACCGCCGAAATCGCCCAGGCTCTGGCCGATCTCGGGCAGGTAGCTGGACACCAGCACGAGATGACGGACGGCGTCGATGCCGGCCGCCGCCTCGGCCGTGACGATCCCGCCGTAGCTGTGCGCGACCAACACGATCGGCTCCTCGCCGCCGAGCGCCGCGCGCACCGCGGCCACGTCCTCGGCGAGGCCGGCGCCCCCGGCCGCGATGCCCGTCTCCCCGCAGCTCGGCAGGGCCGGGCTCCGGCTGCCGATCCCCCGCTCCGCGAGCAGCTCGGCCGTGCGGTGCCGCCACCACGCCCCGTCCCGCACGCATGCCCCGTGCACGAAGACCACCCTCATCACTGCCTCCACGTCTCGACCGGCTCTTTCCGACGGTAGACGTACGACTTATTACGCGAAAAGATGGCGCCATGGGCCGCCGACCGCAGCCGGAGATCGCCCGGCACCTGCTCGAGGCCTGCACCGATCACGCTCTTGCGCACGGCCTCCCCGACCGGCTGGAGACCCTGGCCGCCGCGGCGGGCACGTCGTCCCGGATGCTGATCTACCACTTCGGCAGCCGCGACACCCTGCTCCGCGCTGTTCTGGACCGGGCCCGCCGGCGCCAGCAGGAGTTCTACGGCGAGCTGCTGACCGCCCGAGCGGGTGAGCCCTACCCCGTGACACTCCGCCGGGCGTGGGCGGAGATGACCGGACCGCGTGGCCGGCCGTACCTTGGCATGTTCGGGCAGCAGTTGCGGGACAGCACCGGGCAGCGACTGTGGCCCGGTTTCCCGCGGGAGGCGACGACGGACTGGCTGCCCCTGCTGACGGAGGGGCTGCGGACCATCGGCCGACCGGAGCTGGCCACCCTCGTGCTCGCCGTCATCCGCGGTCTGTTGCTGGATCTGGCCGCGACCGGCGACACCATCCGCACCGATGAGGCTTTCGACCACTACCTGGTCGGCCTGACCCCCCGCCGCACTTGACACCAGCCTGTCTCGATAGTAATTCTGTGCACGCATATCCAGTCAACGGCGACGGGGTGCAGAGGTCCTCCCGGGCGACTGTGCCGTGAGGGAGCGTGGTGGTGGGCGGGGAGCAGCGCGGCCTGCGGGCCGTCGTGGTGGCGGTCGATCAGGGCACCAGTGCGACCAAGGCGGTCGTCGTCGACGAGGCCGGCGAGATCCTGGGTCGGGCATCAGTGCGGGTCGGCCGGTCGGACCCCCGCCCGGGCTGGGTCGAACAGGACCCGGCCGAGATCCGGGACAGCGTCGTCACGGCCATCACCACCGCTCTCGACACGGTCCCCGGCGTCGAGGTGCGCGGGCTCGGCCTGACCAACCAGCGCGAATCGGCCCTGATCTGGGATCGGCAAACCGGCGAACCGCTGGGTCCCATGCTCGGCTGGCAGGACCGACGCACGGCCGGCCGGGTCGCCACCCTCCGGGAACGGGGCTGGGACACCCGCATCCGGGCGAGCACCGGCCTCCCGGTGGACCCGATGTTCTCCGCGTTGAAGCTCGGGTGGCTGCTGGACGAGATCGACCCGACCCGGGAGCAGGCGCGCAGTGGACAACTCGCCGTCGGCACCGTCGACTCCTGGCTGCTGTTCTCCCTCACCGGTGAGCACCGCATCGAGGCCGGTAACGCCGGCCGGACCCAGCTGCTCAACCTGGACCGGTTCCGCTGGGACGACGAGCTTCTCGAGCTGTTCGACATCCCCGCGGCGTGTCTGCCCGAGATCGTCCCGTCCGGCGCCGCGAGTGCGCCGATCACCGGGGTGCCGGGCCTGCCGGCGGGGGTACGGGTGCACGGCGTTCTGGGTGATTCGCACGCCGCGCTGTACGCGCACGGCGTCCGCGGGCCGGGACAGGTCAAGGTCACCCATGGCAGCGGCAGTTCGGTCATGGGGCTGTCGGGGAGTGCGTCTGCGGGCGCAGTTCCCGATCCGGCCGACGGCGGGGTGGTGCGCACCCTGGCCTGGGCGGACCCGGAGCCGGTCTTCGCGGTGGAGGGCACGATCCTGTCCACCGGGGCCACCGTGCTGTGGCTCGCGAAGTTGCTGGACTCGGATCCGGCCCGACTGGCCGCGTTGGCGGCCGGGACCGGTACGGCCCACGGGGTGAACCTGGTACCCGCCTTCGCCGGTCTGGGCGCGCCGTGGTGGGACGAGCAGGCCGTGGCCACGGTCAGCGGTTTCGGCCTGGGCACCAGCGCGGCCGATCTGGCCCGGGCCGCGTTCGAGTCCATCGCCCTGCAGACCGAGGACCTGCTCGCCGCGGTCGAGACCAGGGTCGGCACGCCGGTCGACACGGTGCTGGCCGACGGCGGCCCGGCCCAGAACGACTGGCTCATGCAGACCCAGGCCGACCTGAGCCGCCGACATCTGTTGCGCAGCAACATCGCCGAGCTCTCCGCCACCGGCGCCGCCCATCTGGCCGGTCTCGGGTGCGGCCTGTGGACCGCCGACGAGTGCCTGGACATGCCCCGGGACCGCACGGCATTCGAACCTGCGCTGGACGCCGAGACCGCCGCCGAACGGCGCCGGTCGTGGCGCGATGCCGTCGCCCGTTCCCGTTTTCGCCCCGCCCCCCAGGAGGAGTCCCCGTGACCGCATCCACCCCCGCCCCCCGGACGTCCGCGATCTTCGCCGGCCACTTCACCGGGCGCGTGGCGCTGGTGACCGGGGCCGGCCGCGGCATGGGCCTGGCCATCGCCCGGTCTCTGGCCGAGAACGGCGCCGGTGTCGTGCTTCTCGACCGTGACGAGCGGGTGGAGGCCGCGGCCGCGTCGCTGCGGGAGATGGGGCTGGATGCCGAGGGCGCGATCGTCGACGTCACCGACGAGGCCCAGGTCGGCGCCGCGGTCGATGCCATCGGCGAACGACGGGGTCGCCTGGACATCGTCGTCAACAACGCCGGCGTCATCAGCGTGGAGTACCTGCAGGATCTGACCCCCACCGAGTTCCGCCGCATCCTCGACGTGAACACCGTGGCGCCGTTCGTGGTGGCCCGGGCGGCGGCGCCGTGGCTGCGCCGCAGCGGCGGCGGGGTCATCCTCAACTCCGCCAGTGCCCAGGCCCGCGAGGGCTTCATCTACACACCGCACTACGCGGCCAGCAAGTTCGGCGTCATGGGCCTGACCCAGTCGCTGGCCAAGGAACTCGCCAAGGACGACATCCGGGTCAACGCCTACTGCCCGGGCATCGTGATGACCGACATGTGGGGCTACCTGGACGGCGCGTGGGCGGCCAAGCTCGGCGACTACCAGCCCGGCCAGCTCGTCCAGGAGTGGATCGACGCCATCCCGATGGGCCGCCCGGCCAGCGAAGCCGACGTGGCCAACCTGATCCTGTTCCTCGCCTCCGACGCCGCCAGCTACATCACCGGCCAGGCGATCAACATCGACGGCGGGATGCAGATGGACTGACGTCCGTAAATCCCCCCCCGCCCCGGCGGCTTCCACCGGGGCGGGCGAGCACGGACGTCAGGGCAGGATGCGGTCCGCGCGGTAGCGGCCGAGCATGTCCAGCAGGGAGCCGGTGGTGTTGACCCAGCCGGTGAACCCGGCGACCCGGCTGCGGGTCATGTCCCCGAACACCTCGGTCTCCCGGCCCAGGTCGCTGTCGGTGTGCCACCAGGACGCGACGCGGGACAGATCGGGCTCGGCGAGATCGTGCTCGGCGACGAGCTTCTCCCACACGGCCTCGGCCCCGACCATCTGCTCCTCCAGCGGCACCGGGGTCTCCCCCGGCCCCTCCGCGCGGACCCCGAAGTACTCGGCCAGCTGCGGCCACAGCCGACGCCAGCGCACGAGGTCGCCGTCGACGATGTTGAACTCGGTGTCCGCCGCCTGCGGGGTGGTCGCCGCCCAGAGCTGGTGGTCGGCGAGCAACTCCGCGTCGGTGATGTCGACGACGCCGTTCCACGCGACCTGCGATCCGGGGAACAGGAAAGGCCGGTCGGTCGCCTTGACGATCGCGGCGTAGGCACCGAGGGTCGAGGCCATGTTCATGGCGTTGCCGACCACGTGCCCGAAGACGGTGCTGGCACGGTGCACCGACCACGAGAACCCGTGCGCCGCAGCGGCTGCGGTGAGTTCGTCCTCCTGCGCGTAGTAGAAGTTCTCCACCGGCCGGCGCTCGGCGTCCTCCAGGAACGGGGTGTCCGGCAGCTCGCCGATCCCGTACGCCTCGAAGGGCCCGAGGTAGTGCTTGAACCCGGTGACCAGGGTGACGTGCCGGAGCGAGCCCTGCGGGCCGAGGACGGCGAGCAGGTCGCGCACCATGCCGCCGTTGACCCGGACGTTCTCCGCCTCGGTCTCCTGCCGTGACCACGCGGTGATGAACACGTGCGTGGGCTGGAGCCCGTCCAGCGCGCTCTGCAGGCTGTCCAACGAGGTCAGGTCGGCGGCCACGTGCCCGGCGCCGGGGATGTCCAGCGAACGCCGGGACAGCCCGGTGGTCCGCCAGCCGGCCTCGACCAGCTCGTCGATCAGCGCCGACCCGGTGATGCCGGTGGCCCCGACGACCAGCGCGTGCGCGCCCTCCGGCGGCGTGCGGGTCGGGGTCGGGGCGCGGTAGGCGGCGTTGTCGCCGGTGGGCAGGGTGGGGCTGTCGGGCATGGGTCTCCTCGTTCGCACGTCGATGACGGGGGTGGCCCGTACCTGGTGCGAACACGAGTGGACCCGGACCCATTCCTCGCGTGCGGCGAGTTCAACTCCTCGGCTCACTTCCCGGTTCGATCAGCGCCCGTTCAGGTCCGGGCGCCACCCCCCACCGTCATGCGCGGCGGTGCCGCCCGATCAACCGCACAGGGCAGCGGGAGTCCAGGCCGGCCACTCCGGAGCACCCTCGAGTGCGCCGTGCCGGTACGACGCACACAAGCGGAACGGGGCGTCCGCACTGGTGTTGTCGAACACTTCTGCGATGTCGGCCACGACGATCGCGTCTCGGACGTAAGACCAGAGCCGCTCGTAGCGCTCGCGGATCTTGTACTCGGGGACGACATGACCACCACGCCGGACACGCTCACGAACCCGCTGCACGGTCAGTTCGACGGGAACCAGGACGACGTGCAGGTGCACCAGATAGCCGGCCCCGGCGGCGTCGGTGACGAGCTGCACCTTGCTCGGGTGGGAGAACACAGTCTCGGAGATGAAGGATGTCCCCGCTGCGATGAGGGCCCGACGCTGTTCCTCGGCCATCTGCGCCGCCTCGTAGGCGTGCACCGCAGGATTCTCCGGCCAGTGTGATGCCGCGATCTCGTCGGCATTGACGAACGGCAGGCGTGTGGCGGGCAGCAGCACATCTGCGACATAGCTGGATTTCCCGGAACCGTCGGGACCGGCGAGGAGGTGCAGCAGAGGCATCAGTCGCGGGCCGGGTGCACGACGACACTGCCGTCGGCGTCGAGTTCCGAGTAGGACTCCCCTGCAGCAGTGAAACCGGCTGCGTAGTTCAGCTCTCCCCGGAGAGCCGTCGCGCGTTCGGTCCACTCCTGACGAACCACGGCCTGCTCCTGCTCGCTCAGCGCGTCATAGGACCCGGCGCCGACGAGAACGTGATTGATCGCCCGGTGGTTCACCTGGGGGGACATCTCCAGCTCACGACCGATGCGCGCCCAGTGGGCGATCTGCTGCGCCGCCGAGCGCGACGAGATCGCGGACGCTGCCACCGCAGCGTCATAGATGTCGGCCGGGAGGCGGGTGGGCTGACTGGTCCTGGCCATGCATCACGGTAGCACCGTGCTACCACGACCGAAGAAACGCTTCCGAGGACGACCAACGACGCCCGACTCGGTCAGACGTTGAAGCGGGACGTCGCAGGGGGTCGTTGGGTAGCGTCGGGTAGTGACGTTTACATGTCCTGATCTTGGAGGATGTGCACGCCGACCGTTTGGGAGGAAGGGGCAGAAACGGGCTGTCACGGCCTTCTTGCGGACTTTCTGCGGACCAGCGAAGATCAACTTGGGTCTGCCGCCTGTCCGAGCCCTCTTTAGCGAGACGGCACGTCGGGGCGGGCTAAGGCCGCCCAAGGTGAGGACAACACGCACGTTGTACGAGTGCCCTACAGTTCTGGCCGCGCCTGGCTAAGGTCGGTCAGATGTGGGATTTTGCGGCCTGCCTCCGGTGCCAGGGCAGACTAGAGCCCGAAGCGGGCGGCCTGTGCGGTGGCTGTTTGCAAGGATGGGAAAAGTGCTCTGACGAGAAAGTCACTGGGCATCTTCCCATGACTCTGCCCTTGTTTGTCGATTCCGAACCAGAGGAGGCTTTAGCCTCCGCGGGGGTGGTGCTCGGGCCCATGGGCACAGCGGAGAAACCAAGACAGGTCGAGCTTCCACCTCTTGGTGCAAAAATCCCGATATATTTTTTCATCCGCCGTACTGAGACGGTCTCGCAACGGTCAGGGCCGGCGAGCATTAAGAGTGTTCAGAAATACAAGCGATCGTCATCTCACAAGGGTGCTGAGCTCATGGTCCATTTCAACCTCTGGTACAAGGACCGAAAAACACTCTTGAACCGAGTGAGATGGATTGACCAGCTCGCAAATTACTACGTCGAATTCTACCTGGACCAGGCGACTTCGACCGTCGTCTTCTGCAACGAGGAGCGATTGAAAGATCACGGAAACCGCGGAAAACGGGTACCCGGACTCAAGCTGCGCGAGTGGCCATCGCTTGACTTCCTCACCGAGGAGGATTTTGTTCCAATGCGAGACGTACCGATCCGAGAAATCCTGGCGTTACCCACGGGGGATTACATGTTTCCTGAGGGGGGCTCGGTTGTCTCGCCAGGCCGTCATGGCCGCGATTGGGAGCCTGCGCACGTCTTACTCGAGGAATGGTCTCATGATATTGACTCGCAGCAAACGGTACAGAAATTTGAGATTGGCTTCTACCGAGCATATGACTCCAAGGGAGAGATTGGAGGCTGACGGGACTGCCTCCGCACGTTTTCGTTCCTCGTGATCAAAACGGGTACACGCCCGAAGGGGCAGCGGGAGGGCAGAGGTTACGTGAACAGCGTGGCGAACCGAGAGAGTTCCTGTCCCGGCCAAGTCAGAGCTTGCGCCAGGTACGGATGAGCCTGGGCAGGGGGATCAGTATGGGTAGTACGAGCATGAGGCACGCGAGCCAAAATACGGTGTCTGTGGCTGCGGCGAAGTGCCTGTGGCCGATCCCCCAGGCGATGCTCGCGAAAGCAAGTAGGCCCCCGACGACGGAACCGACGATCTGCCACGTTGGCGGCCGTTCGCCAAGCCAAATCTGACTGTCCTTGCCGGTGTCGTCGACCATGTCTGCATCCTGGCACCGGCCCGCCATCTTCGCGAGGGACACATCGCCCGGCCACCTGAACCCCTGTGGGATGCCGGCTGCGACGTGGTCACGGTGCAGCGTGCCCTAGGCCACGCGTCTGCGACGACCACCCTCGGGACTTACTCGCACCTGTGGCCGACTGCAGAAGATCGCACCCGACGTGCCGCCGACGCCCTCATGGTCGCAGCTTCCAGCGAGATTCTTGCGGACTATCTGCGGACAAGCAGATACCGCACATGCCCTCTGACCACAATGAACACCCTCGTTTCACACGTTGAAGCGGAACTCCACCACGTCCCCGTCGTGCATGACGTAGTCCTTGCCCTCGATGCGGGCCTTGCCGGCGGAACGGGCGGCGGCGATGGTCTTGGCGGCGACGAGGTCGTCGTAGGAGATGACCTCGGCCTTGATGAAGCCCTTCTCGAAGTCCGAGTGGATGACGCCGGCGGCCTGCGGGGCGGTGGCGCCCTGCTTGATCGTCCAGGCCCGCGACTCCTTGGGCCCGGCGGTCAGGTACGTCTGCAGGCCCAGGGTGTGGAAGCCGGCGCGGGCCAGGGCGTGCAGGCCCGGCTCCTCCTGGCCGACGGACTCGAGCAGCTCCAGGGCGGATTCGTCGTCCAGCTCCAGCAGCTCGTACTCGACCTTGGCGTCCAGGAATACCGCGTCGGCCGGGGCGACGGCCGCCTTCAGCTCGGCCTTGCGGGCGTCGTCGGTCAGCACCGACTCGTCGGCGTTGAACACGTACAGGAAGGGCTTGGTCGTCATCAACGACAGCTCCTTGAGCACGGCCAGGTCGATCGTCTTCTGCGCCGAGAACAGCGTCCGGCCGGAGTCCAGGACGGCCTGGGCGGCGACGGCGACCTCGAGGACCGCGCGGCGGTCCTTCTGCATCCGGGCTTCCTTCTCCAGCCGCGGGATCGCCTTCTCCAGCGTCTGCATGTCGGCCAGGATCAGCTCGGTGTTGATGGTCTCGATGTCGGCCATCGGATCCACCCGGCCGTCGACGTGGATCACGTCGTCGTCGGCGAACACGCGGACGACCTGGCAGATCGCGTCGGCCTCGCGGATGGTGGCCAGGAACTTGTTGCCCAGCCCGGCACCCTCGCTGGCCCCCTTGACGATGCCGGCGATGTCCACGAACGACACCACGGCCGGCACGATCTTCACCGAGTCGAACAGCTCGGCCAGCTTGTCCAGCCGCGGATCCGGCAGCGGGACGATGCCCACATTGGGCTCGATGGTGGCGAACGGATAGTTCGCGGCCAGCACGTCGGCCTTGGTCAGCGCGTTGAACAGGGTGGACTTGCCGACGTTGGGGAGGCCGACGATGCCGAGGGTCAGGGTCACGGGAAGCCAGTCTAAAGGGGGTCGGGCTCCGCGCCCGCCGGTGCACGCAGGACGCTGACCACCCAGCCCGCGTCGTCCATCCACGGGTCCAGGTGCCAGGTGGCGAAGCGGTGCTCCAGCACGAGCCCGACAGCGGCGCAGTCGGCGTCGAAGTCGGCCACGCGGTAGACGCGGTCGGTCGCGAAGCCGGTGACCAGCCGGCCACCCGGCACCAGCAGCGTCGCCAGCGCCGTCAACACGTCGCGCTCGCTACCCGGGGCGAGGAACACCATCACGTTGCCGGGGACGGCCACGACGTCGAACCGCTCGGGCGCACCGGCGCTGCGCAGCACGTCGGCGGTCACCGACCCCAGGTCGGCCCGCAGGTACCGCACCTCCGGGTACTGCCGGGCCGCGATGGCCAGCAGGCCGGCGTCCCGGTCCACCCCGACGACCCGGTGCCCACGACGGTGCAGGCCGGCGGCCACCCGCCCGGTGCCGCAGCCGGCGTCCAGGATCGCCGCGCCGCGCGGGGCGAGCACATCCAGGAAACGGGCCTCGCCGTCGTGATCGACCCCCTCGGCGAACTCGCGAGCGAACCGGTCGGCGTAGTCCGCCCAGTCCTGGCCGGTGTACTCCTGCTCCCACCGGGTGGGCGGTCCTGCGTCCAGCGTCATGACCGTGATGGTGCCCCACGCGGCCGTCGGTGTACGGCGGTGTCGGGGCGGGGTGCGAGAGTCGTGCCATGCCCTCCGTCGTGCTCTCCCCCGCTGCCCGCACGACCACGGCGGTGGTGATCACCGTGCTCGCGTGGGCCTCGGCCTTCGTGGCCATCCGCGCCGTGGGTCGGGACTTCGAGCCCGGGTCCCTCGCCCTGGGCCGGTTGCTGGTCGGCGCGATCGTGCTGGTCTCGATCACCGTGCTGCGCCGGGCGTGGGTGCGGCCGACCCGCCGGGAATGGCTGCTGCTGGTCGTGTGCGGGGTGGCCTGGTTCGCCCTCTACAACGTGGCCCTGAATGCGGCCGAACAGCACCTGGACGCCGGGACCACCGCGATGATCGTGGGCGTGGGGCCGGTGCTCATCGCCGTGCTGGCCGGCTGGCTGCTGCGCGAGGGATTTCCGCGGTGGCTCGTCATCGGGGCCGGCGTGGCCTTCGCCGGCGCCGTTCTCGTGGGTGTGGCCACCCGCCGGGCGGGCGCGGTGGATGTCACCGGCGTCGGTCTCGCTCTGGTCGCGGCCGTCACCTACGCGATCGGGGTGCTGGCCCAGAAGCCGGTGCTCCGCCGCCTTCCCGCCCTGCAGGTGACCGCCACCGCCTGCCTGATCGGCGCGGTGGCCTGCCTGCCGTTCCTGCCGCAGCTCGTCGGCGACCTGGCCGACGCCCCCGGGTCCGCCATCGCCGGAGTGGTGTACCTGGGCGCGGTGCCCACCGCCCTGGCCTTCGTCACCTGGGCCTATGCCCTGGCCCGGATGGACGCCGGTCGGCTCGGCGTCACCACCTACGTGGTCCCGCCCATCACGATCCTGCTGTCGCTGGTGCTGCTGGACGAGGTGCCGCCCCTGCTGGCGCTGGCCGGCGGGGCGCTGTGCCTGGTCGGCGTCGGGCTGTCCCGGCGGCGGAGCCGGCCCCGGGTGGAGCCGGCCCCGGCGGAGGGCTAGTGCGCCCGGCGGGTCCGACGGCGCGTGGTGACCACCACCGTGAGGCCCGCCCCGATGAGCAGCACGCCCGCCGAGATCAGACCCCCGACGTCGACCCCGGTGTGGGCCAGCGACCCCGACCGGACGGCCGCGGCGTCCCGTGAGGTCGTCCGGACCACCGGCACCACCACCGCGGTGACCGTGCTGGTCACCACCGGAGTCGTGGTGGTCGACGAGGTCGCCGGATCGGAGGTGACCGGATCGGACGTGGCCGGATCGGACGTGGTCGAACTGTCACTGGTCGACGGATCGCTGGTGGCCGGATCGCTGGTCGACGGATCGCTGCTGGTCGGCGGGGCCGCAGCGGTGACGGTGATCGACCCGGTCGCACGGAGTGATGAGCCGTACCCCACGGCGGTGACCTCCGCCGCACCCGGGGACGCATCCGCCGGGACGGCGGCGGCGATGCGGACGGCCCCGTCCCCGTCGGCCAGGGCGGTCACGTCCGCGGCTCCCGGGACGGTCAGCGTCACCGTCTCCCCGGCCCGGAAGCCTGATCCGGTCACCGTGAAGGCGTCGCCCGGCCGCAGCTCCCCGCCGGGAACCCCGAGGGTCCCGATCGGCGTGAGCGCCTCCGCGCACACGTCACCCTGCTCGCCCACCTGCGGGCCGTCGTCACCGAGGTCGGCGGGTTGGACGGTGACCTCCGCGGTGGCGATGCCGGGCAGGGCCGCGGTGATCAGACCGCCGTCGGCGTCGATCCGGGCCACCGACACCCCCTCCTCTCCCGCGCCGGGCACCGGGAACGAGGCCGGCGCGCACCGCTGTCCGGCCGGGACGGTGACCTTCGTCGTGGCCGTGATCCTGGTCGAGACGCCCGCCTGCGCGTGCGTGACGATCCAGGTCGTCACCGGTCGGGGGGAGGGCTCGTCCAGCAGCACGGCCAGGGAGCCCGCCCGGGTGGCGGCCACCTGCCGGACCCCGGTCGGGGCCAGCGACAGCGTCGGCAGCTTGCGCACCTCGGGCCGTCCCACGCTGCTGCGGGTGGCGGCCACGTCCGCGATGTACACCCCGCCGGTGTCCGTGCCCGACCGGAACCGGATCCCGCGGATGTCGGTCAGGTCGAGGCCGGCCAGCGAGCTGAGTGGCACGCGCACCTGCTGCAGCACCACCCGGCGCAGCGGGGTGGTGGTTCCGGGCAGCACCCGCAGGGCGTCGTCGAGGAGGGCGGGGTCCAGCGAGCGGGTCGTCCCGGTCCCGTCGTACACCTCCGCCGTGACGTCCGTGCTGCCGGCCACCGCCTCGTCCGGCGCCAGCGTGAAGGTCAGATCGGTCATGGTGGACACGTCGCGGGAACCAACCGCGAACGGAAGGTCCAGGGAGCCGCCGGCGGCGTCCCACCGCATCCGGAAGGCGGAGGACGTGGGCAGGGAACCGGCGCTCCACGCGGGTCCCCAGTGGGGCACCTGGTCGGGCGCCAGGGTCGAGCACGCCGTGGCCGCCGAGAGCGCCGCGGTGCCGGATCCGGTGCACACCGCGGCCTGGACCCCCGAAGCCAGGAGCGTCGTGGACGCGGTCGGCGCGAGATCGATCCGGTCGTCCGCCGGGGCCTGCGCGGCCACCCGCACGTCGGCGTTCCGGGCCGAGGCCACCGTGGACCGGGAACCGTCGAACAGCGGAAGGAACCGGGTGTCGTCGGCCAGGGTCAGGCGGAAGAAGCCGGACAGGTAGGCCGTGCCCACGGCCCGCTGGGCGGCCTGGTCGAGCCGCCCGGGTGCGTTCTGTCCGCAGACCGGATTGCTCTGGTCCTCGTCCACGTACGACCAGTCGTCGGACGTGGCGACGGAGAAGCCGCCCGGCGACCAGATCGTGTTGAAGTAGTTGTGGTTGGTCCCCATGACCAGCAGCGAGGTCCGCAGGACGGAGTCGTCGAAGGCACCCTGCGCGTCGTCGACGAAGTGCTGCCCGTCCAGGCTGCTGACGTCCCCGTCGCAGTAGGGCAGCAGGACCGCGGTGGCCACGCCGGGCGCGGTCTCCCGGGTGGGGTTGGTCGGGGCGAGCGGGAAGACCGACCGGATGCCGAACGGCTGGTCCAGCTGGGAGTTCATCCGGGCCGCGCGCACCACGCCGGCGCCGCCCCGGGAGTGGCCCATCAGGCCGACCCGGGTGAGGTCGAGCCGGCCGCGGAGCACCGGGTCGAAGCCCGGCGCGCCGACGGTGTCGGCCTGGGCGAGGCGGGTCAGCGTGTCCAGGACCAGCTGCCCCCGGGCCTGCGTACCCCCGTCGGAGGCGAAGTTGTCGAGGACGTTGATCGCGTCGGCGGACACCGAGACCACGACCACCCCGTTGCTGGCCAGCGCCTGGGCGGGCTGGTCGTAGCCCAGATAGCTGGGGATGGATGCGCCACCCGTGCACGGCCACTGCTCGGGTCCGCTGACGCAGCCCGTGTGCCGACCGTGCAGGAAGAGCGCCACCGGACTGGCCGTGGTCTTCTCCGCGGGGTAGTAGACGGCGCCGCGGATCTCGCCCCGCCGGCCCTCGAGACCGGCCAGGTCCTCGACCTCGTCACCGAGGTCGTAGTCGGCGCGGGCGACGGTGTACGGCCCGGCTACGGCCGGGTCGGCGTCCAGCACGGGACCGGACGCCGGCGGCGCGGTGTCGCCCGCTGTCCCGTCGGCGGCCTGGACCGCGGGGTCGCCGTCCCAGGTGAGCACCACGGTGTCGGTGTTCCGGACGGCGGGGTCGGGGGTTTCCGCCTGCACCCTGCGTCGGTCCGCGGACACCGACACGGACGTCAGGTCGACGCCGTCCACCTCGAGCCCGGCCTCGGCCGATCGGACGGGGAGCGGATCGGCGACGGTGAGTTCGATGCGGTAGCCGTCGGCGGTCTCGGTGATGGTCCAGCCCGGGCCGGAGTCGACGACGTCGCCCGGCGCGGCGGAGGCGGCCCCGGCGAGGGGCGGCGCCAGCACCAGACCGCCCACCAGCAGCAGGACGGCCAGGGCGCCGGGCAAGGTCGGTCGGCGACGGGTCTTCACGATCGGATCTCCCGGAAGGGCCAGGGCACCCTCTCGGGAGAACGGACGGACGACCACCCCGGGAATGCCTGACAGTGATCAGATCATTACGTTCGGTTGCCCCTCGGTGAAGCCCAGCCGGGTCGAGCGGTCAGCCGGCGACCGCGTCGTACCGGGCCAGCACCAACCCCGCCAACGTGGTGCCCAACGGCTCGGTGATCAGCACCGGGACGTCCCCGGCGAGGTCGCGGGCGCGGCGGACGGTGGCGTCCAGCAGCAGCCCCGGAGCCAGGAACAGCGGCACCACCACGACGGGGGTGTCGGTGGTGACTGCGTGCTCCCCCACCTGCTCGAGGACGGCCGCGGCCTTGGGCTGGCCGGCGGTGGCAAACCCCGCCCACACCGGCCCGGTCCGCAGCGCGGCCCACCGGCCGGCCAGATCGTGCACGGCGTCGTTGGCGCTCTGCACGCTGGAGCCGACCGCCAAGAGCAGGATCGCGGCGTCGTCCGGGACGTCGGCGGTGCGGGCAGCGGCCCGCAGCGCGGCCAGCACCTCGTCCCCCATGCCGAGGATGTCGCCGACGAGCAGCTCCACCCCGGTCTCGCCGGTCACCTCACCGACCGCGGTCGGCGTGTCCACCGTGGCGTGGAAGGCCTGGGTGAACAGCAGCGGGAGCACCACGGCCCGCGCCAGCTCCCCCTCCTGCTGCAACGCAACCACGGCCTGTCCGAGGTCGGGTTCCATCAGGTCGAGGTAGGCGGGTCGGGTGACCAGACCCGGTCGCAGCTCCGCCACCGCGGCCATCACCGCCTCGATGGTCTCGGCGGCGCGGGGGTCCCGACTGCCGTGGGCCAGCCCGATCAGCGGCGGGACGCCGCTCACGCGAGGGCGCGCAGACGCGGCAGGACCTGCTCGCCGTAGATCTTCAGGAAGCGCTCCTGATCCGGACCCGGGGCGTGGAACACCAGATGCCGGAAGCCCAGGTCGAGGTACGTCCTGATCTTCTCCACGTGCTCGTCGGGATCGGACGAGACGATCCACCGGGACTGCGCGCGCTCCACCGGCAGCGCATCGGACAGCCGCTGCATCTCGATCGGGTCCTCCACGCCCATCTTCTCCTCGGCGCTGAGCGCCAGCGCCGCCCAGTAGCGGGTGTCCTCCCGGGCCCGGTCGAGATCCGGATCGAACGACACCTTCATCTCGATCATCAGATCCAGGTCGTCCAGGGTGCGACCGGCCTTGACGGCGCCCTCGGCCAGGGCCGGCATCAACGTGTCGCGATACAGCGTCTCGGGCTTGCCGGAGGTGGTGATGAACCCGTCGCCCACCCGGCCGGCCATCCGCGTCGCCGCCGGACCCGAGGCGCCGATGTAGATCGGCACGGGGGTGTCCGGACGGTCGTAGATGGTGGCGTTCTGCGTCCGGTAGAACTGCCCGTCGAAGGTGACCCGCTCACCCGACCACAGCTCCTTGATGAGCGTGATCGCCTCCTTGAGCCGGGCGAACCGCTCCTTGCCGTCGGGCCACTCGATGCCCAGCGGCACCTCGTTCAGCGACTCCCCCGACCCGATGCCCAGGATGATCCGCCCCGGGTACAGCACGCCCAGGGTGGCGAAGGCCTGGGCGACGACACCCGGGTGGTAGCGGAACGTGGGCGTCAGCACGGAGGTCCCGAGGATCACCCGTTCGGTGCGGGCGCCGGCCGCGCCCAGCCACGGCAGGGCGGCGGGGGCGTGCCCGCCGTCGTGCCGCCAGGGCTGCAGGTGGTCGGAGGTGAAGACCGAGTCGAAGCCGTTCTCCTCGGCCGCCACCGTGTAGCGCAGCAGATCCACCGGCCCGAACTGCTCGGCCGATGCCTTGTACCCCAGACGAAGTCCCATGACCCGATCCTGCCCGTTGCGACGGCCCGCCCGCACCCCTGTGGCGTTCGAGGGTGCGGGCGTCGCGATCAGCGTCCGGTGGTGGACAACCCGCGGGCGGTCAGGATGGCCCGCTCGATCGGCCGGAAGAAGAGCATCTCCACGCCGACACCGACGATGAAGATGAGGATCAGGCCGGTGTAGAGCAGCGGGGCGTCGGACAGGTCACGGCCCTGGTTCATCAGCTGGCCGAGACCGAACCCGAGCTTGCTCGACGTGGCGATCAGCTCGGCGGCCATCAGCGAACGCCAGGAGAACGCCCAGCCCTGCCGTAGACCGGCGACGTATCCGGGCAGCGCCGCGGGCAGCAGCACGTGCCGGGTCTGCCCCCACCAGGACAGGCCGAGGACCTTGCCGACCCGGTTGTACAACGGCGGCACCTGGTCGATCCCCGAGACGAGCCCGTTGGCGATCGACGGCACGGCGCCCAGCAGCACCACCATGTAGATCATCGACGGGCTGATCTGGAACCACAGGATGGCCAGCGGCACCCAGGCCACCGACGGCAGCGACTGCAGCCCGGACAGCAGCGGCCCGATCGAGGCGCGCAGCCAGCCCAGCCGGGCCACCGCGATGCCGATCAGCGAGCCCAGCACGATGGACATGGCGAAGCCGATGAGCCCGCGGGACAGGCTCGTCCACACCGCGTCGACGGCCTGGCCGCCCTCCAGCAACCGCAGGAACTCCTTGCCGACCGAGGCGGGCGACGGGAGCATCACCTCCGGCTTGACCTTGAGCAGGAAGAGGATCTCCCAGATCACCAGCACGACGACCAACGCCAGGAACGGCGGCACGATCGACGAGCCGAGCCGCCGCCACCAGGGCGTGCGGTGCAGGTCGACCGCATCCAGTCGATCCAGACCGGCCTCGACGCGGGCGGTGTCCTCGCGTTCGACCTCCTCGCGGGAGACCACCGAATCGTCAAGCGCCGGCATGGCTGGCGATCTCCTCACGCAGACGCACGGTGATCTCGGCGGCCAGCGCCGAGACCTCGGGATGCTCGATGGTGCGCGGGCCCGGGATGGCGACCTGCCACTCGCCGACGACGCGACCGGGGCGGGAGGACAGCAGGACCACCCGCTGGCCCAGCCGGACGGCCTCGCGGACGTTGTGCGTCACGAAGACGACGCTGTTGCCCGTCTCCTTCCACACCCGGGTGAGTTCGTCGTGCATGACGTCGCGGGTGATCGCGTCCAGCGCGGCGAACGGCTCGTCCATCAGCAGGACCGTGCCGTCCTGGGCCAGCGCGCGAGCCAGCGAGACCCGCTGCCGCTGCCCTCCCGACAGCTCGTGCACCCGCCGGTCGGCGGTGCCGCCCAGGCGCACCAGCTCGAGCAACTGCTCGACCCGGGCCCGGCGATCGGCCTTGGCCACCCCGGCGTACTTCAGGGCCAGTGACACGTTCTGCCCCGCGGTCAACCACGGGAACAGCGCCGCCTCCTGGAACATCAGTGCGGGCCGGCCGGCCACCGTGAGGGTGCCGGAGGTCGGCTGGTCCAGGCCGCTGATCAGGTTGAGCAGCGTGGACTTGCCGCAGCCGGAGGCACCCAGCAGGCAGACGAACTCACCCGGCGCCACCGACAGGCTGACGGTGTCCAGGGCCGGAACGGCCCTGCCACCACCTTTGCGGCCGCCCCGGCCGCTGAAGACCTTGCCCACGCCGTCGAGCCGCACCGCGGCCTCCACCGTCTGCAGGGTCGGCGGCAACAGCGGGACGACGCGGGGATCGTCGTCGATGTAGACGCGCTCCCGCTTGGTGGGGCTCAGGGTGACCATGTGGGCTCCTCGTTCCTGTCCGCTTATTCCTGACCCAGACCGGCGGCCGAGACGGCCGGCTTGCCCTGGGCGGTGAGCACCTTGTTGAGGATGCGCAGGTCGTAGATGCCGTTCAGATCGGGCTCCTCGGTGAGGGTGCCCGCGGCCAAGCCGTCGGCGGCGATCTTGGTCAGCGACGAGGCCAGCGGATCCCAGGTGGGGGTGATGTTCGCGAAGGCGCTCTCGATCGTGGCGTCCTGCAGCGGCTTGCCGGTCAGCTCACCGATCGCGGCGTTCAGCGCGGTGCGCGAGCCGGTCGGGTCGGCCTGGATGGCCTCGATCTCGGCGACCTCGCCGGTGATCAGCTTCTCGATGACGTCCGGGTGCGCCTCGAGATAGGTGCGCGAGACGATCAGGTGGGTGGTCAGGAACTTCTCGTCCGGCCACAGGGTCTTCTCGTCCACCAGCACCTTGCCGCCGGCCTCGAGCACCAGGCGGGACGCCCACGGCTCGGGCAGCCACCCACCGGCGACCTCGCCGCTCTTGAACAGGTCCAGGGTCTGCGCGTTCTCCTGGTTGACGATGTCGACATCGGACCCGCCGGTGGTCTGCACCTTCAACCCGTTGTCCAGCAGCCACTTCCGCAGCGCCACGTCCTGGGTGCCGCCTAGCTGAGGGGTGGCCAACGTCTTGCCGGCGAGGTCGGCTGCGGAGTTGATGTCCGGCGCGACCACGAGCGCGGCCCCGTTGTCGGTGGCCCCGGCCACGATGCGGATCGCGTCCCCGTCGGACTTGGCGAAGGCGTTGATCGCCGGGTTCGGGCCGATGAAGGTGGCGTCGATGGCGCCGGACAGCAACGCCTCGGTGGCCGCCGGGCCGGCGTTGAAGGTGGTGGTCTCCAGCGCGGTGTCGCCGAGCGCCTTCTGGAACGTTCCGTTGGCCACCCCGAGCACGGCGGCGGCGTGGGTGACGTTCGGGAAGTACCCGAGACGCAGCGTCCCGCCACCCTCGGCGGTGTCGCCCCGGGTGACGGAGTCGGTGCCGGCACCGGCAGACCCGCTGTCCGTACCGCCGCCACCGCAGGCGGCGGTCAGGGCGAGCAGACCGGCGAGGACGACGGCGGCCGCGCCGCGACGGCGGACGGTGCGGGAGGAGAGGGCAGGCACGGGAGGACTCCACGATCTGATGAACAGGGGGCGCGGCGCCGGGCGCGCGGAGAAGGGCGCTGGAGACCGGGAACGCGGCGTGGGCCTGCGTCCGAGGTCAGCTGGCGGAACAGGCTGCGCAGCTGCGGCGCATGAGATCGACGGTCAGACGTGCAACAAGGCACAGACGCGTCGGCATGGGAGTATGTCTACCAGTTCAGGGGGTGTTGAGGGAAGCAGAACGGGATGACCGTCCCAGCTGATGGGACGGTCATCCCCCGAGACTTCCTCAGGCGGGCCGGCCGTCTTTCTGCAGTGCGGCCGGCCGGCGAACCTCGCTGGCGTGCAACGACTCCCGCCGGTTGCCGACCATGCCGGCGGCCAGCGACGTGCCGTCGGCCGGGTCGACCAGGAGCAGGGCACCGACGGCGCCGCGGGGGCGGAAGGGCTCCACCGGCACCGCGTCGACGGTGCGCAGGGTGACCTGGGCCAGATCGTTGAGCGACAACGTCGACGGCGCCGGCAGCGACGCGAGGGTGTCGATGTCGATCAGGTGGTCCAACGAGGCGACGATGACCCGGACCTCCCGGGTGCCGTACCGCAGCAGGGCGCGCTGGCCGGACCGCAGCGGGCGGTCGGCGAGCTGGGCCACCGTGGCGGTGAACTCGGTGACCGGCTCGGGCAGGTCGCCCTGCCCGCCCACGATGAGATCGCCGCGCGACAGATCGACGTCATCGGCCAGCAGCAAGGTGACCGACTCCCCCGCCCTGGCCTCGTCCACCGGGCCGTCCGGGGTGTCGATCCCGGAGATCGAGCTGGTCCGCCCGGACGGCAGCACCGTCACGGTCTCCCCCACCCGCACCGTCCCGGCCGCGACCCGACCGGCGTACCCGCGGTAGTCCGGGAACGCGTCGGAGCGCGGGCGGATGACCAGCTGCACCGGGAAGCGCACCGGCCCCTCCGCGGCGTCGTCGGTCAGCTCGACGGTCTCCAGGTGTTCGAGGATGCTCGGCCCGGAGTACCAGTCGATGCGCTCCGAGCGGGTGACCACGTTGTCGCCGTGCAGCGCCGAGATCGGGATGGCGGTGACCTCGCCGATGCCGAGCTCCCGGCTGTACTCGTCGAACTCGGCCGCGATCCGGTCGAAGACGGCCTCGTCGAAGTCGACCAGGTCGATCTTGTTGATGGCCAGCAGCAGGTGCGGGACGCCCAGCAGCGCGGCCACCGCGGCATGGCGCCGGGTCTGGTCGACCACCCCGGTGCGGGCGTCGACCAGGATGACCACCAGATCGGCCGTGGAGGCGCCGGTGATGGTGTTCCGGGTGTACTGCACGTGCCCGGGGGTGTCGGCCAGGATGAACGTGCGCAGCTGGGTCGCGAAGTACCGGTAGGCCACGTCGATGGTGATGCCCTGCTCGCGCTCGGCGCGCAGGCCGTCGACCAGCAGCGACAGGTCCGGAGTGTCCAGCCCGCGGGCGGTGGAGGTCCGCTCCACGGCATCCAGCTGGTCCGACAGCACCGACTTGGAGTCGTGCAGCAGGCGACCGACCAGGGTGGACTTGCCGTCGTCGACGGAACCCGCGGTGGCGAACCGCAGCAGCTTGCGCTCCGGCGCCCGCTCGTGGAACGCGTGGGCCAGATCGTGCGCCTCGGTGGGCGAGACGGCCGCCTGATGCTCGGTCCGGGTGGAGGTGGAGCTGCTCATCAGAAGTACCCCTCGCGCTTGCGGTCCTCCATGGCGGACTCGCTGACCTTGTCGTCGGCCCGGGTGGCCCCGCGCTCGGTGATGCGGGTGGCGATGATCTCCTCGATCACCGCGGCGATCTCGGCGGCGTCGGAGTCGACGGCACCGGTGCAGGACATGTCGCCGACCGTGCGGTAGCGCACGGTGCGGGTCTGCAGGGTCTCGCCCGCCTTCGGGCCGCCCCACTCCCCGGCCGTGAGCCACATGCCGCCGCGGTCGAACACCTCGCGCCGGTGCGCGTAGTAGATGGCAGGCAGCTCGATGCCCTCGGCCTCGATGTAGTTCCAGACGTCCAGCTCGGTCCAGTTGGACAGCGGGAAGACCCGGACGTGCTCGCCCGGGGCGTGCCGCCCGTTGTACAGGTTCCACAGCTCGGGCCGTTGCCGCCGCGGATCCCAGCCGCCGAACCCGTCGCGCAGGGAGAAGATCCGCTCCTTGGCGCGGGACCGCTCCTCGTCGCGGCGGGCACCGCCGATGACCGCGTCGTGCCGCTGCTCGGCGATGGTGTCCACCAGGGGCACCGTCTGCAGCGGGTTGCGGGTGCCGTCGGGCCGCTCGGTGAGCCGGCCGTCGTCGATCCAGTCCTGCACCTTGGCCACCGTGATGCGCAGCCCGGAGTGGGCGACGACGCGATCCCGGTATTCGAGCACCTCGGGGAAGTTGTGCCCGGTGTCCACGTGCAGCAACGAGAACGGCAGCGGGGCCGGGTAGAACGCCTTGAGCGCCAGGTGCAGGACCAGGATCGAGTCCTTGCCGCCGGAGAACAGGATCACTGGCCGTTCGAACTGCCCGGCCACCTCCCGGAGGATGTGGATGGCCTCGGACTCCAGGGCCCGCAGATTCTCGCTCTTGCGCGTCGCCAGTCCGGTCCCGCCGGCCGAACCCCCACGCGGCCCCGTCCAGAAGCTCATGCCAGTCCTCTTTCCCGCAGCAGGTCGAGCACCGTGCGCACCGTCGCGGTCAGGTCGACCGTCGAGGTGTCGATCCGCAGATCCGGGTGCTCGGGGATCTCGTAGGGGTCGTCGACCCCGGTCATGCCGGTGATCTCGCCCCGGGCCGCCTTGCCGTACAGGCCCTTGACGTCCCGCTCGGCGCACACCTGCACCGGGGTGGACAGGTGCACCTGCACGTAGGACGTGCCGCGGTCGGCGTGGTGGGCGCGCACCGTCTCCCGGGTGGCCGCGAACGGCGCGATGACCGGGACGAGCACGATCACCCCGTGCCGGGCGAGAAGTTCGGCCACGAAGGCGATCCGGGTGACGTGGGTGTCGCGGTCGGCCCGGGAGAAGCCCAGCCCGGCGGACAGGTGCGTCCGCACCTCGTCGCCGTCCAGGACCTCCACCTCGTGCCCGGCCTCGCGCAGCGCCGCGGCCACGGCGAAGGCCGCGGTGGTCTTCCCGGCGCTGGGCAGCCCGGTCAGCCACACCGTGGCCCCGCCGCGCACCGGGGTCCCCGATCCTGCTCCGAGCGCCTGCACGGATGTGCTCATGTGTTGATCCCGCATTCGGTCTTGGCCATGCCGGCCCAGCGGCCGGCCCGGGCGTTCTGTCCGGGGAGCACCGCACGGGTGCACGGTGCACACCCGATCGACGGGTACTCCGGGGAGAGCAGTGGATTGACCAGGACGCCGTTCGCGGCGATGTAGGCGTCCACGTCCTCGTCGGTCCATGCGGCGAGCGGCGCCAACTTGATCTTCTGCCGGCGCACGTCGAAGGCGACGACCGGGGTGTTCGCCCGGGTCGGCGACTCCACCCGCCGCACCCCGGTCGCCCAGGCGTCGTACCCGGCCAGCGCCGCGTTGAGCGGGGCGACCTTCCGCAGCGCGCAACAGGTGTCGGGATCGGTGGCGAACAGGTCCTTGCCGAGCAGGGCGTCCTGCTGGGCCACCGTGTGCTCGGCGGTCAGCCGCCTCAGGGTGACGTCGTAGACCGCCTCGACCGCGTCCGCAGTGCCCAGCGTCTCCAGGAAGTGGTACCCGGTGTCCAGGAACAGCACGTCGATCCCGGGGACGGCCTTCGAGGCCAGGTGGGCCAGTGCGGTGTCCTGCATGGAGGCCGTCACCGCCAGCCGGTCACCGAAATGCTCGCCGGCCCAGGACATCACGTCGTGGGCGCTCGCGCCCTCGAGCTCGTGGGCGCCGACCTCGGCCAGCCGGGCCAGATCGGCCGGGCTGCGCAGCATCGACGTCACGGGGTCACCTCCGGAGCCGGGTCACCGGACTGCGCCCGCGAGGCCAACCCGATGAAGCGCACCGCGAACACCCGTCCGCAGGTGCGGCACGACCAGGCGCCGTGCGAGTCCTCGTGCGGCCAGAGGTCGGTCTCCCCGCAGTACGGGCAGTACTGGGCGGGCGACCGCGTCTCGCTCATCGCAGGGCCGCCTCGTCCGCCCGTTCGACCCACTGCGCGAACCGCTCGCCGGGCACGCGCTGCGCGTCGAAGGACCGCACGACGCGTTCGACGAAGTCCGGCAGCTCGTCGCCGGTCACCTTGTGGCCGCGCAGCTTCCGCCCGAACCCGGCGTCCAGGCCGAGTCCGCCACCCAGGTGCACCTGGAAGCCGTCGACCTGCCGGCCGTCGGAGTCCGTGACGATCATGCCCTTGAGGCCGATGTCGGCGATCTGCGTGCGGGCACACGCGTTCGGGCACCCGTTGATGTTGATCGTCAGCGGGACGTCCAGGTCGCCGACCCGGCGCTCCAGCTCGTCGACCAGGGCGATGCCGCGCGCCTTCGTCTCCACGATGGCCAACTTGCAGAACTCCAACCCGGTGCAGGCCAGCATGTTCCGCCGGAACGTCGACGGGTTGACCGACAGCCCGAGGGCCTCGAGACCGGCCGTGAGCGAGGCCAGCCGCGCCTGCTCGATGTCCAGGATCACCAGGCCCTGGTCGGTGGTCATCCGGACGCGGTCGCTGCCGTGCGCCTCGACGAGATCCGCGACCTGGGTCAGCAACGAGCCGGACACCCGGCCCACGGTGGGGTTGACCCCGACGTAGAAGCGGCCGTCCTTCTGCGGGTGGATGCCCACGTGGTCCCGCGGTCCGGCGTACTCGGCCGGGGCGGGGCCGTCGACCAGGGTGCGGTGCAGGTACTCCTGCTCCAGCACGTCCCGGAACCTGCGGACCCCCCAGTCGGCGACGAGGAACTTCAACCGGGCCCGGTTGCGCAGCCGCCGGTACCCGTAGTCGCGGAAGATCGAGATGACGCCGGCCCAGACCTCGGGGATCTCGTCCAGCGGGACCCATGCGCCGAGCCGCTGACCCAGCATCGGGTTGGTGGACAGCCCGCCGCCGACCCACAGGTCGAAGCCCGGGCCGTGCTCGGGGTGCACCACACCCACGAACGCGATGTCGTGGATCTCGTGGGCGACGTCGTGCCGGGGCGAGCCGGAGATGGCCGTCTTGAACTTGCGGGGCAGGTTGGAGAACTCCTCCGACCCGACGAACCGACGGACGATCTCGGTGATCGCCGGGGTGCCGTCGATGATCTCGTCGGTGGCGATCCCGGCCACCGGAGAGCCGAGCACCACACGGGGGGTGTCGCCGCAGGCCTCGGCGGTGGACAGACCCACCGCCTCCAGCTGCTGCCACACGTCCGGGACGTCCTCGATGCGGATCCAGTGGTACTGCACGTTCTGCCGGTCGGTGAGATCGGCGGTGTCCCGGGCGTACCGGGTCGAGATGTCGCCGATGGTGCGCAGCTGGGTGGTGGTGAGCTGCCCGCCGTCGATGCGGACCCGCAGCATGAAGAACTTGTCCTCCAGCTCCTCGGGCTCGAGGACGGCCGTGCGGCCGCCGTCGATGCCCGGGGCGCGCTGGGTGTACAGCCCCCACCAGCGGAACCGGCCGCGCAGGTCACCGGGGTCGATGCCGTCGTAGCCGGTGTAGCGGTAGACGTTCTCGATGCGCTGGCGGCAGTGCAGGCCGTCGTCGTCCTTCTTGGTCCGCTCGTTGGGGTTGAGCGGTTCGCGGTGGCCCAGCGCCCATTGGCCCTGGCCGCGCCCGGCGTCGGGCCGGGTACGTCGGGGCGCCGGAGCGGGGGCTCCGGGAGCGGATGACGGGGCTTCTGTGGACACAGCACGTCCTTGCGGATCTGGCTGGAGATGGCCACCCGGCAGCGACGGCGGACGTCAGCGGGAGGACGACATCCCGGCGCGGCGGCGAACGGGGTCGGGTCTAGGACGCAGGGCAACACGCCGCGCTGGTGACGCGCACGAGGTCGACCTCGCGACGGCACACCAACGGAACACCCTGGACGGACATGGCACGGAGCCTACCGCGACCGGCGCGTCCGATCCGCTGTCTGTCGACCCACACCCGGCCGGCAGACCGCCGGACGTGGTGGGCCATCCGTGAGCTCCCGCCGGTGACGTCTGCTGGAGACCCGGACCAGGGCGCCAAGGAACGACCCGGGCACCGTGGCGATCGCACCTCGGGGGCGGTGCCGGGTGCTGGGCGGACGGGTGAGGACTGTCGGGGGTCTGCGGCAGGGTGCGGACCATGGACGCCACCACCCTGCTGCTCGGAGCGGCCCTGATCGCCGTCGGCGTCGGCCTCGGACTGCTCATCGGCCGATCCACCGGCAGCAGCCGGGCCGCGGACACCGCCCAGCTCTCCGCCCTCCTCGCCCCCGCCTCGCAGGCCATGCAGCGGGTGGAGGACCGATTGCGGGAGGTCGAACGGGACCGGGTGGGCGCCTATGCCGGCCTGCACGAACAGGTGGCCGCGCTGCACCGGGCATCCACCGAACTGGGTGGGCAGACCCGGTCGCTGGTCGGTGCGCTCCGTGCTCCGCAGGTCCGCGGCCGGTGGGGGGAGATCCAGCTGCAGCGCATCGTGGAGCTCGCCGGCATGGTCGAACACTGCGACTTCGACGTCCAGGTCAGCGCGCCGGGCGCACGGGACCGGGCCGGTCGCGCCGCCCCCGGAGTGCGCCCCGACATGGTGGTGCGACTCTCCGGCGGCCGCAGCATCCCGGTGGACGCCAAGATGCCGTTCGCCGCCTGGCTGGCCGCCCTCGACGCACCCGACGACCGCCAACGGGCCGGGGCCATGGCCGCCCACGCCCGGGCGCTGCGGGGTCACGTCGATGCCCTCGCGGGCAAGGCGTACTGGTCGGCGTTCCAGCCCGCCCCGGAGTTCGTCGTGCTGTTCGTGCCCGGCGAACCGCTGCTGGACGCCGCCCTGGTGCACGACCCGGGGCTGGCCGACCACGCCTTCTCCCGGTCGGTCATCCTGGCCACCCCGACCACCCTGATCGCCCTGCTGCGGACGATCGCCTTCACCTGGCGGCAGGAGACGCTGACCGCATCGGCCACGGAGATCCACGCCCTGGGCCGCGAGCTGCACGGGCGGCTCGCCACCATGGCCGAGCACCTGGCGCGGGCGGGCACGGGCCTGGAACGGGCCGTGGAGTCCTACAACCAGCTGGTGCGGTCGATGGACAGCCGGGTGCTGGTCACCGCGCGGCGGTTCACCGATCTCGGGGTACCGGGCGAGCCGGCTCCGGCCGCGCCGCCCATCGGATCCACCCCGCTGCGGGCCCAGTCCACCGAACTGCGACCGCCGACCGGCGGCCCGGCCGGCCTGTCCCCCGGCCCGGACGAACGGGACGCACGGCCGCCGAGTCACACGCCGGCCCACCGGCCAGCCGCTACCGTGGAGCGGTGACCTCGCCCGGAACCGTTCCCGCCGTCGATGCCAGCGTGGTGCCCACCCGCAAGGGCGGCCCCTGGTGGTCGGCCGTGGCCATCGCGCTCGTGCTGACCATGGTCGGCGCGGCCGCCGACGGCGTGATCAGCGGTCAGCTCAGCTGGGGTCTGCGGCTGGGCTTCTGGTTCGGAGTGGTCGCGGCGGTGCTGTTCGTCCGCCGTGGTTCCCTGTTCACCGCGATGGTGCAGCCGCCGCTGGTGCTCGTCTTCGGCGTGCTCGTCGGTGGTATCGCGTTCACCGCGACCAGCGGGCTCTACGCCACCGCGCTGCGGGTCATCGCCACGTTCCCGACCATGCTCATCGGCACCCTGCTCGTCCTCATGCTGGGCGGCATCCGGATCTACGCGCAGCCGCTGCGTCGGTCGACCGCAGCGCGTCCGCGCGCCACCGCCGGGCACCACTGACCCCGGCGGGCACCTGTCGGCACCGTGGTCAGCGGTTGGCCGGACGCAGATCCCGGCGCAGCTCCTTGGGCAGCGAGAAGGTCAACGTCTCGGTCGCCGCGGTGAACTCCTGCACGTCGGCGTAGCCGCGCTCGGCCAGCCAGGCCAGCACCCCGTCCACCAGGTCCTCCGGCACCGAGGCGCCCGAGGTCACCCCGACCGTGCCCACGCCGGTCAGCCAGGCCTCGTCGATCTCGGTCGCGTCGTCCACCAGGTACGAGGTGTCCGCGCCGGCGTCCAGGGCCACCTCGACCAGCCGCACGGAGTTCGACGAGTTCTTGGAGCCCACCACGATGACCAGCTGGCAGTCGTCGGCGATCTGCTTGACGACCTCCTGCCGGTTCTGGGTGGCGTAGCAGATGTCGTCGCTCGGCGGTGAGGTCATCAGCGGGAACCGCCGACGGAGCAGGTCGACCGTCTCCAGGGTCTCGTCCACCGACAGGGTGGTCTGCGAGAGCCAGATCACCTTCTCGGGGTCGGCGACCTGGACCGCGTCCACGTCCGCGGCGGTGTCCACGACCTGGATGACGTCGGGGGCCTCGCCCTGCGTGCCCTCGACCTCCTCGTGCCCGCGGTGCCCGATGAGGACGATGTCGTACCCCTCGGAGGCGAACCGGACGGCCTCCTTGTGCACCTTGGTGACCAGCGGGCAGGTCGCGTCGATGACCCGCAGATCGCGCTGCGCGGCCTCCTCGTGCACCGCCGGGGACACCCCGTGCGCGGAGAACACCACGATCGCCCCCTCGGGGACCTCTTCGGTCTCGTCGACGAAGACCGCCCCGCGCGCCTCGAGACCGGCCACCACGTGCTTGTTGTGGACGATCTGCTTGCGGACGTAGACCGGGGCGCCGTACTGCTCGAGCGCCTTCTCCACCGTGACCACGGCCCGGTCCACGCCGGCGCAGTAACCGCGGGGACGGGCGAGCAGGACACGGCGGGTCGTGGCGGCGGTCATGACCCCATGGTAGGTCGGTCCGTCGACGTCGGGCGGCGCACGCAGCCCCGCGCGGGTCATCTCCGGACACCCGGCGCGGGCCGACCGCCGGCGGATACGGCAGTCTGGAGACATGGCCCTCACCCTGCCGACCCCCGTGCTCGTCGCCGCCGGACTCGTCGGTACCGGCATCGACACCCTCAAGCGCCTGCCCGAGGAGCTCCCGGCCCTGCCGGTGACCCTCGTCGGCCGCGCCGTACGCCTGTCGATGAAGGTGCAACAGGAGGTCGCCGAGCTCGCCGGCCGCGGGGAGGAGCTGCTCTCCGGCCTCACCCGGGGATCCGGCGGGGACAGCCCGGCCTGGGCCCGCTTCGACGACGACGACGACGACGCGCCGACCTCCGCCATGGGCCGCCCGGCCGACGATGCGGGTGATGCCGCCGATCACGACGACCAGCACGAGCACGCGCACCGGAGCTCCAGCAGTGGCCCGATCCCCGGCGGGCCGGCACAGGCGCCCACCGTGCTGCCCGACCTGGACGACGTGCTTCCCGCGGTCCACCACGAGAACACCGGCCCGTCCGCCCACACGCCCGCCGACTCCCCCGCGGCCGTGGCCGAGGCCGACGGGACCGCCACCACCCGGACCCGCCGGGCAGCGGCGGACGCCGCCCTCGACCCGCCGGCCGGTGGCTCCGAGGCCCTGCTGGCCGCCGCGGTCGGCGGTGAGCCGACCGTCGGCACCGCGCCCGTCCCCACCGCCGCGTCCGCCCCGTCTGCATCCGCCCCGCCTGCGTCCACCCCGCCCGTGCCGACCCCGCCCAAGCCCGCCGCGCCCGCACCGACACCCACCCCGGTGGGTGGGCCCGAGGTCCGACCCACCCCGGCGCACCCGGCGGCCCGCCCGCCCCGGCCGGTCCCCACCTCGGTGGACGCCGTCACCCCCGAGCGCGCGCCGCACGGGTTGACCGCCGAGGACACCGCCCGGAGCGCGGCCGCGGCCGCGCGCACCCGGGACGCGGCCACCACGCCCAAGCCGGCCGGGCCGGCGGTCGTCCCGCCGACCTCCGCACCGACGGCTGTGCCCTCGACCCCGCCCACCCCGTCGGTCGCCGCGGACCCGAAAGCCGGCACCGGTTCAGCCACGGCCACCACCACCACCACCCCGACCACGACACCGGACGAGCCCGATGCGCTGGCCGGATACAGCGGGATGACCGTGGCCCAGGTCCGCGGCCACCTGGGGAGCCTCACCGCGGCCCAGACGGCTGATCTGCTGCTGTTCGAGCAGCAGCACCGCGGCCGGGCTCCGTTCCTGACCCTGCTGACGAACCGGATCACCACGTTGGGCCAGTCGGCCGAGTGAGCGCCGCCGCGGCCCCGTGCCCGGGTGCCCGGTGACCGGCCCGCAGGCGCCGCCGGCGACGGCCGGGCAGACGACCCGGGAGAACCCGTGGCCGGTTCGTGCGCTCACCCAGCGGATGACCGAGTACATCTCCCGGGCCCCGGCGGCCTGGGTGGAGGGGCAGATCGCCCAGTTCACCCTGCGGCCGGGCGCCCAGACGGCCTATCTGACGCTGCGGGACGCCTCGGTGACGATGTCCCTGCAGGTCACCTGCTCGCGTTCGGTGCTGGCCGGATTGGCCGCGCCGCCCAGCGAGGGATCCCGGGTGGTGGTGCACGGGCGTTTCGAGTTCTACCCGGCGCGGGGGTCGCTGTCGTTCCGCGTCGACGAGATGCACCCGGTCGGCCTCGGAGAGCTGCTGGCCCGGCTGGAGCGGGTGCGCCGCCTGCTCGCCGCCGAGGGGCTGACCGCCGCCGCCCGGAAGCGCCCGCTGCCGTTCCTGCCCCGGGCCGTGGGGCTGATCACCGGGCGGGCGAGCGCCGCCGAGTCCGATGTGCTGGCCAACGCCCGGGCGCGGTGGCCCGCGGTGCGGTTCCGCATCGAGTACGCGGCCGTCCAGGGTCTGAACGCCGTCACCCAGCTCATCGACGCGCTGACCAGGCTGGACGCCGACCCCGAGGTGGACGTCATCGTGATCGCCCGGGGCGGCGGCAGCGTGGAGGACCTGCTGCCGTTCTCCGACGAGACGCTGTGCCGGGCCGTGGCCGCCTGCCGGACACCGGTGATCAGCGCGGTCGGGCACGAACCGGACCATCCGATCCTGGACGACGTCGCCGACGTCCGGTGCTCCACGCCGACCGACGCCGGCAAGCGGGTGGTGCCCGACATGGCCGCCGAGCTCCGGCAGGTCGAGCAGCTCCGGGCCCGGGCCCGCCGGGCGCTCACCGGGTGGGTGCTCACCGAGCAGGCACGCCTGGGCCGGCTGACCGCGGCGACGGTGCTCGCCGACCCGCTCGGCCCGATCGAACGGCGCCGCCAGGACGTGCAGGTGGCCACCGAACGGGCCCGCCGCTGGGTGCACACGACGCTCGACCGGGCCGACCGCGACCTCGCGCACCGCCGGGCGCAACTGTCCGTCCTCGGTCCGGCTGCGACCCTGGCCCGCGGGTACGCCGTGGTCCAGACGGTCGACGCCGGGACGCGGACCGTGCTGCGGTCGATCGACCAGGCCCCGGCCGGGACGACCCTGCGGGTCCGGGTGGCCGACGGCGCGGTGCTCGCCGTGAGCGACGGCGCCGCGCCGGACTCCTGACCGGCCGCCCGCTCCCGAGCGGCCCGCCGCCGGCCGACGCCGTGAGAACCTGACCCGCACCCCGCACCCCGCCCGGAAGGACACCCGACGATGGCCGCCACCCGCGAACCCGCCTCCCCCGCCCCGGCGGCCGACGACGGGCCGACCAGCTACGAGCAGGCCCGGGACGAGCTCGCCCAGGTGGTGGCCCGCCTCGAGGCCGGTGGACTGCCGCTGGAGGAGTCGTTGACGCTGTGGGAACGCGGTGAGCACCTGGCCGGGGTGTGCACCCGGCTGCTGGACGGGGCCCGGGAACGGGTCGAGTCGGCGCTGGCCCGCGCCGACGAGGACAGCGCCTGACCAGGACGGCAGTGAGCGGTCAGCCGGCCGCGGTGAGCTGTGCGGTGACTGCGGCGGCCAGCGTCTGGAAGGCCTTGGGCGTGGCCGTACCGGTGATCAGGTAGACCAGTTGGCCCGACCCGCTGCCGCCGGGCACCTGGGCGGCCGGCACGGTGAGGAACCACGCCGCCTCGTCCCGTCGGCCCACCGCCAGCGACCACTCCCGGCCGCCGGCCTGCACCACACCGGTGGCGCCGATCTCGGCCTGCTCGCCCAGTTCGGCGGTGAGCACATCGGCGACCGGCGCGGAGGACTCGATGAGGGTGATGAACCGTTCGCCGTCGACCAGCCAGCCACCGCGCACCGCGGGCGGGGCGGACCCACCGGCGGCCGTCCGGGAGAACGAGCTGGGTTGGAACGCGGCCGGTAGACCGGTGGGAGTGAGCACCGGGAAGCCCACCGAGGCCTCGGAGGTGTCGAAGCCGCGGGTCACGTCGGCGGTCGGGTTCTCCCCCGCCGTGGGCCCGCCCGGGGAGAAGCTGAACCCGAAGTAGAACGCCGCCCCGAGCAGCGCGATGACGGTCAGCAGACCCATCGACAGCACCATGTCGCGCATGGTGGTGGTGCGTCGGGCGGCCATGGGTCCATGTTCCCACGCACCCCCGTGGGCCCCCCGCCGCGGCGGCCCGTGCGGAGCCGCCCCGGCGCCCGCTGTGATGCAGATCAGCCCCGGAGTCGGCCGACGGGAGCGCCGTACCCGCCCGGACCCGGATAGTTTGGCCCGCATGGCAGAACACAACGGCGAGTTCACGCCCGCGACCGCATCCTCCGCTGACGCCCCGGCCCCGTCGACGGGCCCGGCAGGCGACTTCCGCATCGAGCACGACACCATGGGCGAGGTCCGGGTGCCGGCGGATGCGTTGTACAAGGCGCAGACCCAGCGGGCCGTGGAGAACTTCCCGATCTCCTTCCGCGGGCTCGAGCGGGCGCAGATCCGCGCACTCGCCCTGATCAAGGCCTCCGCGGCGACGGTCAACGCCCGACTCGGGGTGATCACCGACGAGCAGGCCCGGGCGGTCACCGCCGCGGCCACCCGCGTCGCCGACGGCGAGTTCGACGGGCACTTCCCCATCGACGTCTTCCAGACCGGCTCGGGGACCAGCTCGAACATGAACACCAACGAGGTGATCGCCTCGCTGGCCTCGCAGGACGGTGCGGCGATCCACCCGAACGACCACGTCAACGCCTCGCAGTCGTCCAACGACGTCTTCCCGTCGTCGATCCACGTGGCCGCCACCGAGGCCGTGGTCACCGAGCTGATCCCCGCGTTGAACCACCTGGCCGGCGCCCTGCAGATCAAGGCCGACGAGTGGTCGGACGTGGTCAAGGCCGGCCGGACGCACCTGATGGACGCCACCCCGGTGACCATGGGCCAGGAGTTCGGCGGCTACGCCGCGCAGATCCGCTACGGCGTGGACCGGCTGTCCGGCTCGCTGCCCCGGCTGGCCGAGCTGCCGCTGGGCGGCACCGCCGTCGGCACCGGCATCAACACCCCGCCCGGGTTCGCCGCGGCCGTCATCGAGGAGCTGGCCCGGCTCACCGATCTGCCGTTCACCGAGGCCCGCAACCACTTCGAGGCCCAGGGCGCGCGGGACGCACTGGTCGAGACGTCCGGCCAGCTGCGCACCATCGCCGTCGGCCTGAACAAGATCTGCAACGACATCCGCTGGATGGGATCGGGTCCGCGCGCGGGCCTGGGCGAGCTGCACCTTCCCGACCTGCAGCCCGGGTCGTCGATCATGCCCGGCAAGGTCAACCCGGTGCTGCCGGAGGCGACCCTGCAGGTGGTGGCCCAGGTCATCGGCAACGACGCCACCGTCGCGTTCGCCGGCTCGCAGGGCAACTTCGAGCTGAACGTGATGCTCCCGGTGATCGCCCGCAACCTGCTCGAGTCGATCCGGCTGCTGGCCAACGTCTCGCGCCTGCTGGCCGACCGGTGCATCGCGGGCCTGGAGGTCGACCGGCAGAAGTGCCTGTTCTACGCCGAGGCCTCGCCGTCCATCGTGACCCCGCTGAACAAGTACATCGGGTACGAGGAGGCCGCTTCCGTGGCCAAGCAGGCCCTGAAGGAGTCCCGCACGATCGCCGAGGTGGTCCGCTCCCGCGGGCACGTCACCTCCGGCAAGCTCACCGACACCCAGCTCGACGAGGCGCTCGATCTGCTGTCCATGACCCACCCCTGATCCGTCCCCGGACGCCGGCCGCGCGATCGGCACGGGAACAGGACGCAGAACAGCCGGACCCCGCGGGGTCCGGCTGTTCTGCATCTGCGATGGTCACCGCCGGGGCGGTGGATTCCCGTCGTCATCCGGCCGCCACGCCTGGGTGGGGGGCCCGTCACCCTGGGGGTGTTCGCCGGTGTCGTCGAAGTCCGGCCGGAACGCCTGGGTGTGCGGGCCGAAGTCCCCACCGGACGGGGCCGAGCCGCTCGGCGGGCCCGTGGGGCCGGCGGGCGGCGGGAAGGGGTCGCGGCGCGGCGGGTCGTAGCGGGTGGTGGCGTCGTCCTGACCGCGACCGGAGCCCCCGCCGTACAGCTGCGGCGAATCGGGATGCTCCCGGCCGGACAGCAGACCGAAGTGGTCACCGGCGTCCGGCGGTCGCGGCGGCTGCACCACCGGGGGCAGGTAGGCGGTGGGCGCCTGGGCGTTGGCCTGGATCTGTGCCTGTTCCTGCCGCCGCCGCTCGGCCTCCGCGGCCTGGGCCAGGGCCGCCTCGTGCACCACCCGTTCCTGCTCCTGGGCCTGCCGGCGCCGGTACAGCACGATGCCGGTCACCGCGGCACTGATCACGACCAGCGCGAGGACCAGCCACAGCCACCACAGCGAACCGGACGACGACACCGGCGCGGCCACGTCGGCGGTGGTGGGTGCGGTGGTCGGCGCGGCCGAGGTGGTGCTGACCTCGGAGGTCGGTGCGGCGGACGAGCTGGTCGGGGTGGTGGACGTGGGCGCGGTGCTGGTGGTGGAGGGCGGGGTGCTGGACGACACCGGCACGGCCGTCACCTGGAAGGTGGCGACCCCGGCCACTCCGGACTGCTGCCCGATGGCCTGCAGCCGGTGACTGCCCGGGTCGAGATCGATGGGCACGCCGAAGGTCGCCTGGACGACCCCGGTGGCGTCCGCGGTCACCCCCGGCAGCTCGACCTCCCGGGAGAACAGGGTGAGCGCCACTTCCTCGCCGGGCTGGAAGCCGGAGAAGACGACCTGCTGCTCGCCGCCGGCCTCGATGCTCTCGGACCGGACGACCTGCACGATCGCGGTGCTGGGGGCCGCCGTCGTCGTCGGCGTGGTGGGGGTGGTCTCGGTGGTCGGGGTGGTCTCCCCGGTGGCGAAGGCCAGCGGCACGGCCAGGCCGCCGTCCGGAGCGGCCCCGGCGATCAGGGCGCAGGAGTCGGGGACACAGCCGGCGGCGGCCACGTCGGGCAGGGTCAGCGGAGTGGAGAACGCACCGCCGGTGGGCAGGTGGACCCAGCCGGAACCGGTCGCCGCGGCCGTGTCCGGCGCGCCCACGCAGTCCGCGGCCGCGCCCGCACCCGGCGGGCACACCATCAACCAGCCCTCGGCGGCCAGCGAACCCTGGGCGGTGACGACCGCCCCGGACGGGGCCAGCCCGGTGGCCGGATCCACGGTGAGGGCGCCGTCCGGCCCGGTGGTGACCACGGGAGCGGCAGCCGCCGCCGGGGCCACGGCGGCGCCAGGGGCGGTCGCCCCGGACGCGGGAGCCAGCACAGCCAGGGTCGCGGCCGCCGCCACGCTCACGGCGGCCAGCGCTCCGGCCAGGTGTCGTCGGGTGGCGCGGGTCATCGGCTCCTCTTTCCCGTCCGGCTGACGCCGGCATCACGCACCCGGACCGGGGCGCCGTGAACACGATGCCCCCTGTGGGGTCGGGGCGCCGCCTTGCCGCCGTCCTCGGCGTGTCCGCCCTGTCCGGCCGGTCTCGGCCCACCCACCCGGCCCCGTTGTCGATCATGACCCCCGCGCGGCGTGTCACGGAGGACACGCCGCCCGGGCGGACACCAGCGTCATGATCAACAGGAGGGGGGTCCGCCACGCGGCGGGCACGCCGGGAGCGGTCAGGCCAGGTCGGGCAGCTCCAGCATCTCGGTGACCAGCGCGGCGATGGGCGACCGCTCTGAACGCGTCAGCGTGACGTGGGCGAACAACGGGTGCCCCTTGAGGGTCTCGATGACCGCGGCGATGCCGTCGTGCCGACCCACCCGCAGGTTGTCGCGCTGGGCCACGTCGTGGGTGAGCACCACCCGGGAGTTCGTACCCAGGCGGGACAGCACGGTGAGCAGCACGTTGCGTTCGAGCGACTGGGCCTCGTCGACGATGACGAACGCGTCGTGCAGGGACCGGCCGCGGATGTGGGTCAGCGGCAGGACCTCGAGCATCCCGCGGGCCAGCACCTCCTCGATGACCTGCGGCGACGCCGTCGCCGACAGGGTGTCGAAGACCGCCTGGGCCCAGGGGCCCATCTTCTCGGCCTCGCCGCCGGGCAGGTACCCGAGCTCCTGCCCGCCCACCGCGTAGAGCGGACGGAACACCACGACCTTGCGATGCGCGCGCCGTTCCATCACCAGTTCCAGCCCGGCGCACAGGGCGAGCGCGGACTTCCCGGTGCCGGCCCGACCGCCGAGGGAGACGATGCCGACCTCGTCGTCCATCAGCAGGTCCAGGGCGATGCGCTGCTCGGCCGAGCGGCCCCGGAGGCCGAACGCGTCCTTCTCCCCGCGCACCAGGCGGATCTGCTTGCCCGGGGTCACCCGACCCAACGCCGACCCGGACGGGCCGGTGAGCTTGACCCCGGTGTGGCAGGGCAGGTCGCGGGCGGCGTCGGAGTCGATCAGGCCGGTGGAGAACAGGGTGTCCACCTCCTCGGCGGCCACCGCCACCTCGGCCATCCCCGTCCAGCCGGACGGCACGATGTCCTGCGCCCGGTACTCGTCGGCGGCCAGCCCGACCGCGGACGCCTTGACCCGCAGCGGCATGTCCTTGCTGACCAGCACCACGGCGCCGGCCGGCCGTTCGGCGGCCAGGTTCATCGCACAGGCCAGGATGCGGGAGTCGTTGCTGTCGTTGCGGAACCCGACCGGGAGCACGGAGGCATCGGTGTGGTTGAGCTCGATGTGCAGGGTGCCGCCCTCGCCCGCCGGCACCGGGGCGTCGAGGCGCCCGTGCTCGACGCGCAGGTCGTCGAGCAGGCGCAGGGCCTGCCGGGCGAAGTAGCCGAGCTCGGGATGGTGCCGCTTGGCCTCGAGCTCGGAGATGACGATCAGCGGCAGCACCACCTCGTGCTCGTCGAACCGGTTGAGCGCGAACGGGTCCGACAGCAGGACCGAGGTGTCGATGACGTAGGTGCGGCGCCCGGGGGGCGGTTCGGCCGCGTGGTCACCGGTGGGCGCGGGCTGCGTCCCGTTCCGGGTCGTGGCGGACGAGGAAGGACGGCGTGAATCCACGAACGGCTCCCTGACGGACGCGGGACCGCGCGGCCGCTGACGAGACGAGGCCGGCGGTGTCCCGACGATGCATCCGATCCGGGGATCGGTGCCCGCTGGGGCCCGGTGCCGGCCCCCTCGAAGCAGGTGCAGATGATCCGCACGCCTTCACTCGGGGCCTCCCGTGTGACCCATGACGGGGGCCACGAATCGGACGTTACGCCCGGGCCGTGAGGGCCCCGCTCCGACACGCACCCGGTCTCGCAGACTTCACGTACCGGAAACGTCGCGTTCCCCGCCGACCGGTCCAGCGGCCCCGACCGGGGTGGGAGCGGAGCCCGGGACGATGCCGATCGGCCCGGTGATCGGGCCGGTGACGGGCTCGGCGCCCACCGGCGGCACCGCGGCGGTGCCGGTCGCCCCGGGCAGGATGACGGTCATGGTCAGCCCGCCCCCGGGCGTGTGGGACGCGGTGACCTCGCCGCCGTGGCTGCGCACGATGGCCGCGACGATGGACAGCCCGAGCCCGGTGCCGCCGTTCTCCCGGCTGCGGGAGGCCTCCACGCGGTAGAAGCGGTCGAAGAGCTTGGGCAGGGCCTCGTCGGAGACGCCCGGCCCGTTGTCGCTGACCGTCACGGCCACATCCCGGGCACTGACCAGGACGGACACCGTCACCGTGGTCCCCGCGGGGGTGTGCGTGCGGACGTTGGCGAGCAGGTTGGCGAAGAGCTGGTGCAGGCGCATCCGGTCGCCGACCACCAGCGAGCGGGTGCCGGTGCCGGCCAGCCGCCAGGTCCGGGTGGGGTCGATGACGGCCGCGTCGTCGGCGACGCCGGTGAGCAGCTCGGACAGATCGACCCGCTCGAAGCGGGTGGCGCGCTCGGCGTCGGCCTGGATGAGGGTGAGCAGGTCCTCGACCAGCGCCCCCATCCGCCGACCCTCGAACCCGATGCGGCCCATGGCCTTGTCCACCGCGGCCTCGTCCGGCAGGGCGCCCGCAGCGTACAGGTCGCTGTAGCCGCGCACGGCGGCCACCGGGGTGCGCAGCTCGTGGGAGGCGTCCGCGACGAACTGCCGGAGCCGTTCCTCGCTGCGCCGCCGGTCCTCGAGGAGACCACCGACGCCGTCCACCATGCCGTTGAACGCCGCTCCCAGCCGGCCGACCTCGGTGGACGGGTCGATCACGTCCACCCGGCGGTCCAGGTCACCCCCGGCGATGGCGTCCGCGGTGCGCGCCATCCCCTCCAGCGGCTTGAGCTCGCGGCGGATGATCAGGCTGGAGATGCCGCCGAGCAGCAGCAGCAGACCGGCGGTGATGAGCAGTTCCAGGGCGACCAGACGTTTGACGGTGCCGGTGATGTCGGCGATCGGGCTCCAGGCCACCAGGTAGTAGGTCGCGTCGTCTCCGACGACGCTGGCCTGGACACCCAGGGCCAGGTAGTTGACCCCGGGCCGGTCGTCGTCCCCGACGACCTCGGCCGATCCGAGTGGCGGCTGGTCCCCGAAATCGGGGTTGGCCTGCAGATCACCCGCGGCCGGGGAGAAGGACTGGTTGACCCCGGACGGCCGGACCAGGGTCCAGCCGATCTCGCCGCGCAGCGAGCTCTGCTTGGACGACTCGATCAGCTGGTCCGGGCCGAAGGTGCCGTTCGCGCCCTGCGGCAGCGTCGACAGCACGCTGCGCAGCGTGTTCTCCCGGGAGTCCAGCAGTGAGGCGCGCAGGTTCATCGGCAGGACGATGTCCACCGCGGCCAGGGCGAGCGCGGCGGTGGCCAGCACCAGCGCGATCAGCCGCGCCCGCAGGCTCCATCGGCGCGGAGTGGCGGTGAGCGGGTCGGCGCGCAGCGGGGTGGGCGCCGACTTGGTCAGGCCGCCGGCCGGCGGATCGAGGTGATCCGACCCGGACGGATCGGACGCGACGTCCAGGGGCGGTTCGGAGCGGGTCGGGGTGTTCCGGGCCATGACGGGACGGCTCAGTGCCGCTGACCGCGCAGCACGTAGCCGAATCCGCGGTGGGTGTGGATGAGCGGGGTCTCGGCGACCTCGGGGGCGTCGACCTTGCGCCGCAGGTAGGAGATGTAGGTGGCCACCACGGAGTCGTCGCCGTAGAAGTCGGTGCCCCACACGGCGTCCAGCAGCTGCTGGCGGGAGAGCACGACATTGGCGTTGACCATCAGGTGGCGGAGCATCTTGTACTCGGTGGGGGCCAGCTCGATGGTCTTGCCGGCCCGGGTGACCTGGTAGGTCTCGGGGTCCAGCTCGAGATCGGCGACCTGCAGCAAACCGCCGCCGTCCGCGTCGCCGCGGGTGCGGCGCAGCACGGCGGCCACCCGGGAGGCGAGCTCCTCCAGGTTGAACGGCTTGACGACGTAGTCGTCGCCGCCCGCGGTGAGGCCGGCGATGCGGTCGGCCGGGGTGTCCCGGGCGGAGAGGAAGACGACCCCGGAGTCGACACCGGAGGCGCGGACCCGCTTCATCACCTCGAGCCCGTCGAAGTCCGGCAGCATCACGTCGAGGATGATCAGGTCGGGCCGGGTGTCGGTCGCCACCCGGACGGCCTCGCGGCCGGTCCCGGCGGTGGAGACCTCGTATCCCAGGAATCTCATCGAGGTCGCGACGATGTCCTGCAACGACGGCTCGTCGTCCACCACCAACAGCCTGGCCTGTCCGGACATCGGCGTGCGCCCCCTGCTCTCGTCACCCGATCCTGCGGTGACCCTGGTCCCGGGGCCGATCGACCCCGTTCCGTCCCGCCTCCGTCGCGGGCGACGTCGGGCCGGGATCTCGACTTCATCATCTTCGCTGCGGTGCTGCCGGGGAAGCGTATGGGAACGCCGCGTGAGCCCGTGGTCGGGCGCGCCCCGCCCGACGGTGCGGGTCAGACCGCGGCGAGCTCGGCCTGGATCACCGACGGCGTGAGCGGCTCGTCGAGCAGGCGCTGGAAACGCTGCAGAGCGGTCACGCCCGGCTCGCGGGCCGACATCCAGGGCCGGAGCAGCCGCTCGCCCTCCACGTACGTCGAGGTGTAGGCCCGCCACAGCGGATCGGTGAGGAACCGCAGCATCTGCCGGGCCCGCTGGGCGTCGACCAGGCCCCAGCGCTGCAGGTAGGCCAGCACCTCCGCCTCGTCCACTCCGTCGTCGTGGAGCAGGATCGCCGCGTTCTGCCGGACGGTGTTCAGCGGGCGGGACGCGATCTCCAGGGCCTGCACGAGATCGGGGTCGAAGGAGGGCCCGATGCCGTCGAGCACGCCGGCCAGCCAGTGCCCCCACTCCGGCCCGATCACCGCGCTCATCGCCAGGTCGCCGAGCCCCTCGGCCATCAGGCACTGCGGGGTGTTGACCAGGAAGAGGGTGTGTTCGACCTCCAGCCGCTGCCGGACCAGCAGGTCCTCCTTGCGGCAGTGCTCGGTGTGGTGACCGGGGTAGCACTCGTGGGCCACGAGCACCCCCAGGGTGCTCATCCGGTGGCCGACGTCCGCGTTCACCGCGACCCGGGAGGAGAAGTCGCCCAGGTAGTAGTTGAAGCCGCTCCACGAGACGTCCCGCTCGACGGCGAAGTCGATGTGCTCGCCGTCGGGGAGGCCGACCGCGGGCACCACCCGGGCGCGCAGATCGGCCGCGACGGTCTGCACGGCCCGGCCGACCAGATCGGGCGGGCAGAGTTCGCGGGCCCGCGCCGCGGCCAGCCGCTCGCCGACCGGCCCACTGCCGCCGAGCAGCTCACCGATCTCGGCGTGGGCCCGGGCGTAGACGTCGGTGTCGACCATCTCGATGCGGACCTGGAAGTAGCTCTCCACCTCGGCCACGAACGACATCGACTCCCCGGCCAACCGTCGACCGGCCACCGCCAGGGCGTCCAGGTGGGCGACGAGGAAAGCGGTCCGCGGGGCGGGCAACCCGGCCGCGGCCACCAGACCGGAGAGCTCGTGGGCCCGCCGGGACAGCTGGGCGGGATCGGGAACCGGCTCGTCGGCCACCTGACGGGACAGTGCCGGGTCGCCGGTGTAGGAATCCACGAACCCGTCGACGACACGGCCGAAACGCAGCCCGAGCAACAGGTATTCGGTGATCAGGTCCACCGGCGCACTGTATCGGCGGTGGGGCCGGGGCCGCTGGTGCGTGTCAGCCGCCGTAGCGGCGGTGCCGGGCCGCGTAGTCGCGCAGCGCCCGGAGGAAATCGACCCGCCGGAAGTCCGGCCAGTAGGCCTCGCAGAACCAGAACTCCGAGTGCGCGCTCTGCCAGAGCAGGAACCCGGACAGCCGCTGCTCCCCCGAGGTGCGGATGACCAGATCGGGGTCGGGCTGACCCGAGGTGTAGAGGTGCTCACCGATGGAGTCCACCGAGAGCCCGTCGATCAGTTCGGTCCCGGAACGCCCCTCGGCCAGTCCGGTCAGCACGAACGAGCGCATCGCGTCGACGATCTCCTGCCGCCCGCCGTACCCGACGGCCACGTTCACCTCGAGCCCGGTGCGGTCGGCGGTGCGCTCCTCGGCGGCGGACAGCCGGCCGGCCATGGCCGGCGGCAACATGTCCAGCGCGCCGACGATGCGGACCTTCCAGGGCTGGTCGGGTTCGGCCAGATCGTCGACGACGTCGGTGATGATGCCGAGCAGGGGCAGGAGCTCGTCGTCGGCGCGACGGAGGTTGTCGGTGGACAACAGCCAGAGGGTGACCATCCCGATGCCGGACTCCTGGCACCACTCCAGCAGGTTGGCGATGTGCGCGGCCCCGGCGCGATGCCCCTCGTTGAGGTTGGCGAAGCCGGCCTTGCGGGCCCAGCGTCGGTTGCCGTCGAGCATGACGCCGACGTGGTGCGGGATGGGCGCACCGATCAGGGAGCGGGTCAACCTGCGCTCGTAGACCCGGTACAGCAACGCGGGCATCCTCACGGCCGGTGACCTTACTGCGTGCGGGGTGAGAACACCGTCGGGGACGGGCACCCGCCGCCGGGCGGGACACGGTCACCCGTGCGGGAATGGGCGGCGGGCCCCCTCATCGAGCACCATGGACCCATGAGCGCGCTGACCGACCGTCCCCTCCCGCTCCGTCCGCGGGCCCGGGGATGGATCCACCTCTACTCGGCGGTCGGCGCCGTCGCGATGGGTGTCGCCCTCGTGGTCCTCGCCGCCACCACGGTGAGCGCCACCGCCGCCGTGGCGTGCGCGATCTACGCGGTCACCCTGGTGGGCCTGTTCGGCATCAGCTCGACCTACCACCTGCACACCTGGATCTCCCCGCGCGCCCGGACCTGGATGAAGCGGGCCGACCACTCGATGATCTTCGTGTTCATCGCCGGCACGTACACGCCCATCGCGGTGCTGGCCATGGACGACCCGAGCCGGACGGTGGTGCTCGTGGTCGTGTGGGCGGGTGCCGCCGGCGGCGTCGCCCTGAAGATGCTGCGCCCGCACGCGCCGCGCTGGGTCGGCGTGCCGTTCTACCTGGCGCTGGGCTGGGTGGCGGTGTTCCTCATGCCGGACATGCTGTCCGGCGGCGGTGTCGCCGTGGTCGTGCTGATCTGCGTCGGCGGGCTGCTCTACAGCGTCGGCGCGGTGTTCTACGCGATCCGCCGGCCCAATCCGTGGCCCGGCACCTTCGGGTACCACGAGTGCTTCCACGCGATGGTGACCGGCGCGGCCATCTGCCACGCGGTGGCGATCTGGTTGCTGCTGTACAGCTCGGCGTCCTGAGCGACCGGGCGACGCACCGCCGGGGACCTGCGGCCGGCTCGTGACCCGACCCCGGGGAAGCCCCGGGATCGGGCGGCGGGCGTCGGCATCACGACAGATCCGGGCCCTGCGAACGGAGTGCGGAGACCTGCTCCATCGCGGTCCGCAACTCGGCCAGCCAGGTGTCGGCGTGCTCCCCGACGAGCCGGACGGCCCAGGCCAATGCCTCGGAACGGGACCGGGCCACTCCGGCCTCGACGAGGGTGTCCAGCACCTGGCGCTCGGGCTGTCGCAGTCGCGTCATCACCGGCACCGACTGGGTGGTGAACAGCTCCTCGGTGCCCCCCAGGGACGCACCCCAGGAGATCTCCCGGCCGTACCGGTGGGCGGCCTGACGGGCGATGTCGACGCGCTGCTCCCGCGTGTCCTCGCGGAACCGGGCGATGCGCCCGGCCTCGGCGGCACTGCGCGCCGCGGCGTCCGCGAAGTCCTCGGTCAGCGCCGGGAGCTGCCCGACCACCACGATCTCGTCGCGATCGACCTGCACCGTCGGGGAACCGGTGAACCAATCCCCCGGCAGCCGCCCGGCGAACCAGGCCGCGGCGTCACCGGCGTCCGGAGCCTCCGGGGCTCCCCCGCGGCCACCGCGACCCCGAGGGCCGCCGCCGCCCCGTCCACCGGGCCCGCGGCCGAAGCCCGGCCCTCCGGGCCCGAAGCCCGGGCCGCCACGGCGCCCACCGGGACCGCGACCCTCCGGGCCGTCCTGCTCGGCTGTGCGCGGATCGAAGCCCTCGGCCCACGCTGCGAAATGTCCTCTCATGTCTTCCTCCAGAAGATGTACACCGGCGTTCGGCCGTCATCGACCAGTTGATTACACCGTTACAGTGCTTTCAACTGTGCAGCAGATACAGCTGCTCCTCGATGGGATGTGACAGGGGTCACCTCATGGGTCGCCGGACAATCGTTCGACCATGGCGGGGCGGAGGGCAGGCGTCGGAGCGGGCAGCGGCTCGAGCGGGCGGGGCGGCGGTCGACCGCAGAATCAGCCGAGCCGACCTGGCCCATCCCGACATCGGCCGGTGGCCGGGGCGGAGTCACGCCCCGTCAGGCCGGCGCCCGGAGCAGACGGTCGACCGCGTCAGGCCGACGTGCGGAGAACAGCCGGGCGCGTCAGACGAGAGAAGCCGCCCGCGAGGCGGGCGGCTCCTTCGATGGTGTTCTGCCGACGGTCAGTCGGTGGTCCCGCCGGGGCGGGTGCCGTCCGCGGCAGGAGTGCTCCCGGAGCCGCTACCTGCCGGGGCGGCCGGAGCGGGAGCGGCCGTGCCGGTCGAGCCCGCGGGGGCGGCGGCGGACGACGCGCCGGCGGCTGCCGCACCGTCCTCGGACTGGGTGGACGCGGGGGCGGCCGGGGCGAAACTCGTCGGCACCCGCTTGATCCGCTTGTTCATGGACTTGACCAGGAAGAACAGCGCGATGCACAGCAGGGCGATGACCAGCAGACCGATCGGGGCGGCCTTGCCCCACTCCGGACCCTTGCCGTTGCTCGGATCCGGGTCGCCCGGCTGGGCCAGGACGACCGCGACCCCGGCCCGGTGCACCAGATCGACGGCGACCTCGCCGACGGTGGCCAACGCGCTCACGGCCGGATCCCGGCGAACAGGTCGGTCTCGGGCAACGGGGCCTCGACCAGTGCACGCGCGAGCTCGTAGTCGTCGGTGCCCCAGACGCGGGCCTCGACCTCGCGGGGGACGGCGAACCAGTGCGAGTCCGGGTCGATCTGGGTGGCGTGGGCGCGCAACGCGGCGTCCCGGGCGGCGAAGAAGTCGGCCACCGGGACCTGGGTGGTCATCCGGGCGGACGGATCGGGGCGGTCGTTCTTGGCGAACCGCTCCAACCATTCGTCGAACGGGCCCTCACCGGTGGCCTCCTTGACGGCCTCGTTGATGGCCAGCATCCGCTTCTTGGAGAAGCCGACGTTGTAGTAGAGCTTCGAGGGCTGCCACGGCTCACCGGCATCGGGGAACGCCGACGGGTCACCGGCGGCCTCGAAGGCGGCCATGGACACGACGTGGCACCGGATGTGATCCGGGTGCGGGTACCCGCCGTTCTCGTCGTAGGTCGTCATCACCTGCGGGCGGTAGTGGCGCACCAGGCGGACCAGCGCCTCGGTCTCCACCGCCGGATCGAGTGCGCCGAAGCAGCCGGCGGGCAGGTCCCAGGTCGCCGGGTCGCCCTCGTGGTAGCCGGAGTCCTCGAACCCCAGCCACTCGTGGGCGACACCCAGGATCTCGGCGGCGGCGGCCATCTCGGTGAGACGCAGCGCCGGGATGTCGATCCCGGCCTGATCGAAACGGGGGTTGAGGATGTCCCCGCGCTCGCCACCCGTGCAGGAGACGACGACCACCCCGACCCCGTCGTCCGCGTACTTGGCGAGGGTCGCCGCACCCTTGCTGGATTCGTCGTCCGGGTGGGCGTGCACCGCCATCAGGCGCAACGGCGCCTGCGCGGCGGCCACCCGGCGCTGGGCCGCGGCGTCGGACAGATCGGTGCTGGGCTGCGGAGCTCCGGCGATGGCCTGCTCCCCGGTCCGGTCGACGGCCGTCGAGCCGACCTCGTCGGTCAGCGAACTGGTCTGGCTCACGGGTGTCCTCCTGCTGTGCCGCACCGCCGGACCCGCGGGCGGGACCTGCTCGGCGACGGTTCTCATCGGTGCGCTGTGGCGTCGCCCGCCATTCTCCCCCGGCACACCGACATCGCGGCCCCGCCGGGGCATGAGGCTGGCCACCCCGCGCTCCGTCGGCACCGCCGCGGTATTCCCCGGCGACCGTGGGCGACCGCCCCCGCACAGCTGCCCGGAAAACGCCCCGCGGGCCACGTACCTGCACGTCAGAGGGCATGCCGACGGGGTGGGCGAAAACGCAGGAATCGCTGCCGAAAGCCTTCCGCGTGCTAACATCATGCCTTCGACGGCCCTTCACCGGGCCGTCGTGCTGTTTCCCTGGTGCCACCTTCGAGAGCGGACACGCGGCTCGCGACCGGCTCTCGCAAGGCAGTGCACACCGATTCTCCGCATGGCCGGTCCCCGGCGGTGTGGAGCCATACCCCGAGGAGTTGCCATGACCGGAGTCGCCGTGACGTGGCTGACCCAGGAGGCGCACGATCGCCTCAAGGGCGAGCTGGACGGCCTGGTCGCGAACCGACCGGCCCTGGCCGCCGAGATCAACGCCCGCCGCGAGGAGGGTGACCTCAAGGAGAACGGTGGCTACCACGCCGCCCGTGACGAGCAGGCCAAGCAGGAGAACCGCGTCCGCCAGCTCCAGGAGCTGCTGCGCAACGCCCAGGTGGGCGTGCGGCCGGCGGACGACGGCCGGGCCGAGCCCGGCATGGTGCTGACGGTGGCCTATGACGGCGACGACGAGGACCGGGAGACCTTCCTGCTCGGTTCCCGCGAGGAGGGCGCCCACGGCGCCCTGCAGGTCTACTCGCCGCAGTCCCCCCTGGGCCAGGCCATCCTGGGTGCCGCGCAGGGAGAGTCGCGGGAGTACGCACTGCCCAACGGCCGCACGCAGAAGGTCACCCTGGTCGAGGCCAAGCCCTTCTGATCGCTGCCCGCCCGCGCCTCACCGGCGACGGAGCATCGAGCACGACCTGAACCAGCGCACGACCGGACGGCGGTGCGGACCACGAGGTTCGCGCCGCCGTTCTGCGTCCCACCCGCCCGGCGCACCGGTCGCTGCGACCCCCTCCGCCCCCGACCCGGGGCGACGGGCCATCCGGCGCAGGCTCAGCTGCGGTCGAGGATCCGGTAGCCCGAGGCGACCAGTGCGCCCACCACCTCGTCGCAGTGGGCCGGACCGCGGGTCTCCAGACGCAGCGCGACCTGGACGTCGCCGAGCGGCAGCATGGAGGCGACCCGGGAGTGCTCGACGTCCACGACGTTGCCGCCCAGCTCGCCCACCTCGGCCAGCAGGGTGGCGAGCGAGCCCGGCCGGTCCGGGATCTCCATGCGCAGCGACAGGAAGCGCCCAGCGGCGACGAGCCCGTGCTGGGTGACGTGCAGCAGCAGGAGCGGGTCGATGTTGCCGCCGGACAGCACGGCGACCACCGGCGGGGTGAATAGGTCCGGCCGGGCCAGCACGGCGGCCACGGCGGCCGCGCCCGCGGGCTCGACGATCAGCTTGGCCCGCTCCAGGCAGAGCAGCATCCCCCGGGACAGGTCGTCCTCGGAGACGGTGATGACCTCGTCGACCAGATCGTCCACGTGCTGGTACGTGAGGTCGGTGGGCTGGCCCACGGCGATGCCGTCGGCCAGCGTCGACATGCTGCCCACGCGCACCGGATGGCCGGCCTTGAGCGAACCCGGCCAGGCCGCGGCCTGCTCGGCCTGCACCCCGACGATGCGCACGTCCGGTCGCTGCGGCTTGATGGCCGCGGCGACCCCGCTGATCAGACCGCCGCCGCCGGCCGCGACGACCACGGTGGCCACGTCCGGCACCTGCTCGAGGATCTCCAGCCCGACGGTGCCCTGCCCGCGCAGGATGTCGGCGTGGTCGAACGGGTGGACCAGGACGGCGCCGGTCCGGTCGGCGTACGCCCGGGCCTCGACCAGCGCCTCGTCCAGGGTGGCGCCGACCAGGTCGACGTGAGCGCCGTAGGCCCGGGTGGCGGTGAGCTTCGCAATGGACGCACCGATCGGCATGTAGACCTGCGCGGTCACCCCGAGCAGGGCGGCGGCCAGGGCGACCCCCTGGGCATGGTTGCCGGCCGAGGCCGCCACGACGCCCCGGGCCCGTTCGGCCTCGGTCAGCCGCAGGATGCGCAGGTAGGCGCCGCGGATCTTGAACGAGCCGGTGCGCTGCAGGTTCTCGCACTTGAGGTGCACCGGACCGCCGACCAGGTCGTGCAACGGCCGGGAGGACTCCATCGGGGTGTACCGGACCACCCCGCGCAGCAGCTCCGCCGCCTCGCGGATCTCGGCCACGCTGACGTGCGGGATCGCGTCCGGGATCGTCACCGGGCGGGCGGCGCCGGGTGTCACCGCACCGAGATCGGCGTCCTGCAGGGCGGTCTCGGCGACAGCGGCAGCCGGCGGCGCGGTGGGCCGGGCGGGTTCGGTCACCGGGTCAGTCCAGCGCGTCGGAGAGATCGGCGAGCAGATCCTGCACGTCCTCGATGCCCACCGAGAGCCGGACCAGGTCGGCCGGCACCTGCAGGCTCGTCCCGGCCACGCTCATGTGGGTCATCAGGCCCGGGTGCTCGATGAGCGACTCCACCCCGCCGAGCGACTCGGCCAGGGTGAACAACCGCGTCCGGGCGCACACCTTGGTGGCGGCCTCCTGCCCGCCGACCACGGTGAACGACACCATGCCGCCGTACCGGAACATCTGGCCGGCGGCCATGTCCGACCCGGGGTGCGCATCCAGTCCCGGGTAGTAGACGCGGCCGACCTTGGGGTGCTCGCTGAGCAGCTCGACGACGGCCTCCGCGTTGTCGCAGTGCCGGTCCATCCGGACGGCGAGGGTCTTGATGCCACGCAGGGTGAGCCAGGCGTCGAACGGTCCCGCGACGGCGCCGACCGACTTGGCCAGGAACCCGAACGACTCCCCCAGTTCGTCGTCGTCGGTGAGCAGTGCCCCACCGACCACGTCGGAGTGCCCACCCAGGTACTTCGTCGTCGAGTGCAGCACCACGTCGGCGCCCAGCAAGGCGGGCTGCTGCAGGTACGGGGTGGCGAAAGTGTTGTCCACCACCAGTTTCGCCCCCGCGGCGGACGCGATCTCGGCCAGCCCGGCGATGTCGGCGATGCCCAGCAGGGGGTTGGTCGGCGTCTCGCACCAGATCAGCCGGGTGGTCGGCCGGACCGCCGCACGCACTGCGTCCAGATCGCCCAGCGGCACCGGGGTGTAGCTGATGCCCCAGGGGACGCAGACCTTGTCGATGAGACGGAAGCTGCCGCCGTAGGCGTCGTCCGGGATGATCACGTGGTCCCCGGGCCGCATCACGGAACGGATGACGGTGTCCGCGGCGGCCATCCCGGAGGCGAACGCGGTGCCGTGCCGCACGCCCTCCAGCGAGGCCAGGGCCTCCTGGAGCGCGGTCCGGGTCGGGTTGCCGGCGCGCGAGTAGTCGTACCCGGCGCGGGTCTCCCCGGGGAGGTCCTGCGCGAAGGTCGACGTCTGGTAGATCGGCACCACCACGGCACCCGTGCCCGCCTCGGGCTCCTGACCGGCGTGGATCGCCCGGGTGGCGAACCCGTCACCCGACGGCGCACCGCGATCGGCCGGGAGGGGAGACGGGGCGGGCGGTACGGGAGCGGAGGAATCGGGGCCGGTCATGCCGGTCAGCGTAGTTCCCGGCCCCGACAACCCGACCGTGACGGCCGGGGTCCCCGGCCGGCCGCAGGGGGCGGGTTCAGACGGTCAGGAAGCCCAGCAGATCGGCCCGGGTCAGCACCCCGGCCGGCTTGCCGTCCTCGACCACCATGATCGCGTCCGCCTTCTCCAGGGCGGCCCGCGCCGCCTCGACGCTCTCCCCCGCCCCGACCAGCGGGAACGAGGGCGCCATGTGGGTGGCGACCGCATCGGCCGGCGAGGCGTGCTCGGTGAACAGGGCGTCGAGCAGGTCCCGCTCGTAGACCGCGCCGACCACCTCGCCGGCCATCACGGGGGGCTCGGCGTTGACCACGGGCATCTGGGAGACCCCGAACTCACGCAGGATGGCCACGGCGTCGCGGATGGTCTCGTTGGGGTGGGTGTGCACCAGGTCGGGCAGGGCGCCGTCCTTGCCGCGGAGCACCTCCCCCACCGTCGCCTCGCCGTCGCGCTCCAGGAAGCCGTACGAGCTCATCCAGCTGTCGGAGAAGATCTTGGACAGGTACCCGCGGCCGCCGTCGGGCAGCAGCACGACGAGCACGTCGTCGGCGGTGAGCTCCTGGGCGACCTTCAGGGCGGCGGCCACCGCCATCCCGCAGGAGCCGCCGACCAGCAGCCCCTCCTCGCGCGCCAGCCGCCGGGTGATGGCGAAGGACTCGGCGTCGGAGACGGCCACGATGCGGTCGGCGATCGACGGGTCGTAGGCCGACGGCCAGAAGTCCTCCCCGACCCCCTCGACGAGATAGGGCCGACCGGTCCCGCCGGAGTACACCGAGCCCACGGGATCGGCGCCGATGATCTGCACCGCCCCGCCGGAGACCTCCTTGAGGTAGCGCCCGACACCGGAGATGGTGCCGCCGGTGCCGACGCCGGTGACGAAGTGGGTGACCCGACCCTCGGTGTCCGCCCAGATCTCCGGGCCGGTGGTCTCGTAGTGGCTGGCCGGGTTGTTGACGTTGGCGTACTGGTCGGGCTTCCACGCGCCGGGGATCTCCCGGGTGAGCCGGTCGGACACCGAGTAGTAGGACTGCGGATCCTCCGGCGCGACGGCCGTCGGGCACACCACGACCTGAGCGCCGTAGGCGCGCAGCACGTTCCGCTTGTCCTCGCTGACCTTGTCCGGGCAGACGAAGACGCAGGAGTAGCCACGCTGCTGGGCGACCAGGGCCAGGCCCACGCCGGTGTTGCCGCTCGTCGGCTCCACGATCGTGCCGCCGGGCTGCAGTTCGCCGGACTCCTCGGCGGCCAGGATCATCTTCATCGCGATCCGGTCCTTGACGCTCCCGCCGGGGTTGACGTACTCCACCTTGGCCAGGATCAGCGGGGCGAGGCCCTTCGCCAGCGGGCCCAGCTTGACCAACGGGGTGTTGCCGACGAGGTCGACCACGGAGTTCGCGTACCGCACGGAGTTGTCCTCTCACCGGGGCCCGTCCGGTGCGGCCGGGGCGCCCGGGGGCGTGCGGTCGGGACCGGAGGGATGTCTCGGCCAGGCTATCGGGCTCGTGGTCGCCGGTGGTCCGGGCGACCGGTCCCCCTCGCCGAACGGGGGGCCGACGAGAGCGATGGTGTGATGCAGCGAGCAGGAGGGGCGGACGGGAACGGCCGGCGCGGGCGGGAACAGCCGGGAGGGGCCCGGGGTTGCCCAGGAGGGGACGAGCAGTGGGTTGGAACATGGGGGTGGAGCGATGACGGGACCGGGACGGACCGAGTCGGCACGGAAACCGACGGCCGGGCACCACGAGGCCGATCCGACGGCTCTGCTGCACGCGGCGACCCTGGCGTTGGCCGGGGCCGGTCTGCTCGCCGGGGTGACCGGGGCCGCGGTGGCCGGTCTGCTCCGGCAGGCCCGGTCGACCGCCCGCCGCATCGAGCACGCCCAGCACGAGGTGGGGCCCGTCCTCACCCAGGATCCCGCGCTCGCCGAGGCCGCGCTGACCGCGGCACGATTGGACGGCTCGTACGCCCCGTCGACGTGGGGTGCGGTCGGCGGCGCCGCCCAGCAGGCGGCGGACGCCACCGCCCAGCGGTGGCTACCGCGCGGCGACGGCGTGTACGGGCCCACGGGTGAGCTGGTCGACGGTGCACCGGACGGTGCCGGCGGGGTGCTGCGGTTGGCCATGCTCGGCGATTCCACCGCCGTCGGCTTCGGCTGCACCGTCGCCGACGAGCTCCCCGGCGTCATGCTGGCCCGTGGGCTGGCCCGCGCGGCCGGTCGGCCCGTCGCGCTGCGGACGCTCGGGGTGGTGGGGGTGGGCGCCGCCGACCTGGACCGCCAGCTCGCCCTGGTCGGTCCGGGCGGGGCCGATGTCGTCGTCGTGGTGGTCGGCGCCAACGACATCCGCGACAAGGTGTCGCCGCATCTGTCCGCCCGCCTGCTCGGCGCGATGGTCGGGGAGGCGACCCGAGCCGGGATGCCCGTGGCCGTCGGGACGTGCCCGGACTTCGGGGTCATCGGCGCCATCCCCCAACCGCTGCGCACGCTGTTGCGGACGTGGTCGCACCGGCTCGCCGATCAGCAGGCCCGGGAGGTGATCCGGGCGGGCGGCGAGCCGGTGGCCATCGGCCAGCTGGTCAGTCCGGAGTTCGCGGGACGACCGGAGCTCTTCGCCGCCGACCGCTTCCACCCGTCGGGCGCCGGGTACGCCCGGGCCGTCGATGCCCTGCTGCCCGCTGTCCTGCGGGCCGTGCTGGGCGGAGACGAGGTACCCCGGCCGGCCCGACCGGCGGAGTGACGGGTCGGCCCTGATCAGCGGCGCAGACCGAGATCCCCGGCCAGGGCGTCCAGCAGACCGGCGAGCCGGTCCTCCTCCACCCCGGCGTCCCGGGCGGCCCGCACCAGCACGACGAGCTGATCGGCGAGCACGTGCGCACCCAGATCGGGCACGGGGTGCTCGCCAGGCTGCGGGGCGGCCAGGTCGGCCAGCTCCTGCAGGGCCCGCCGGGTGCGCGCGGCCCGGTCTCCGTGCCGCCAGGACGAGACGGGCCAGGCCCGCAGCCGACCGGTGAACGCGTCGATCTGCGGGCCTGGCCCGGAGGTGTGCGGGGTGATCACCCCCGCAGTGTGCCGCCCACGGCGGCACGGTGCGGACTCAGTCGCGGAAGTAGCTGAGCAGACGCAGGATCTCGATGTACAGCCAGACCAGCGTGACCATGAGGCCGAAGGCGAAGTACCAGGACGTCTTGGCCGGCAGGCCCGCCTTGATGCCCTTGTCGATGGCGTCGAAGTCGAGCAGGAAGCTGAGCGCGGCGACCACGATGATGACCAGCGAGAAGATGATGGCCATCGTCCCGCCGCTGCGCAGCCCGGTCTCGACGCCGAACAGGCCCATGATCAGGTTGAAGACGACGAGGACCAGGATGCCCATCATCGAGCCGATGATGACCTTGGTCAGCTTCGGGGTGACCCGGATGGCGCCGGTCTTGTAGACGACGAGCATGGCGGCGAACACGCCCACCGTGCCGACGATGGCCTGCAGGCCGATGCCGGGGTAGATCGAGTTGAACAGGCTGGTGATGGTGCCCAGGAACACCCCCTGCGCCGCCGCGTAGGCGGAGATCAGGAACGGGTTGCTCGACTGCTTGAAGATGATGACCAGGGCCAGGACGAATCCGACGAGGACGGCCGGCAGGGCCAGCGCGGTCAGCCCGCTCCAGGCGGTGAGAGCGCCTGCGATAACGGCGATGCCGAGGATCGTCGCGGTCTTCATCACCACGTCGTCGATGGTCAGGAACCGCTCGCGGGCGGGCACCCCGGCCGACGGCTTCGCGTACATCTGGTTCAGGTATTCGGCGCTGGGCGCCGCCTGCCGCTGGGCGTCGGCGGTCGCGCCCATCTTCTTGAAGGCGGGGTTGCTGGTCTGCACGGGAACCTCCGGAACGGTTCTGACTCGGTCTGGTGGAACGTCCTCGTCGCCGTCGTCGGGCGTGGCCGGGGCCGACCGCTCGACGCGGAACGAGGACCGTTCCACCCTGGCAACGAGGGCGGTCGGGCTTTCGTTCCCGGTGCCGGGCGGCCCCGGGAGGATCACCCTCAGGACGCGGTGAGGACCTCGGGGTCGGCGAACGCCCCGGCCGCGATCACCGTCGGTGCACCGCCGTCGATCCCGTAGCGGACCAACCCGGCCGGCCCGCCACCCGTCCGGGCGACGTACAGACCGTCCGCCGCGGCGTCCAGCCCACCCACCGGCAGGGCGAGACCCGACACCGGGGTGGTCGTCCCGGCGTCGGCACCGGCCGGGACGGTCAGCACGTCGTCGACCGCGCGGTCCGACACGCACCCGGCGTCCGTGTTCGGCACCAGGCACTCGTTGCGGCTCTGCAGCAGCACCAGCGCGCCGGCGGGATCCACGGTGTAGGCGTAGATCGCGTTCCGGTCGCTGAACTGGGTCTCCTCGACCGACCCCGGGGCGACCCGGACGATCCAGGACGCGCCGCTGCCGCCGGAGGCCTCGCGCTCCAGGTACAGCGTCCCGTCGGCGGCGATGCGGGCGGAACGGATGCCGTAGCCCGGCTCCAGCGAGCGGACGACCGGAGCGCCCCCGGCGGCGGGCAGGGTGGTGATCTTCCAGACGCGGTAGGAGGAGTCCCACAGCACGGAGGCGTTGCCGGCCGCGTCCACGACCAGGAACCGGGCCTTGTCGACGGTGCCGAGCACGGTCGTCGAGGTGCCGTCGGCGGCGATCCGCACGACGCGGGTGCCGTCCAGCACGTAGACCCGACCCTGGGCGTCGGTCTGGATCTGCTGCGGATCGGTCCACCCGGACCCGACGGTGCTCTGCGTCCCGGTGCCGGCGGCATAGCGCAGCACGGTGTCCCCGCCGCGGTCGGCCGCGAAGACGTCACCCGCCGCGTCGACGGCGATCGAATCGCCCCGGGTCAGCGTCGAGCTGCCCAGCGGCACCACGGTGCCGTCGTGCGCGACGCGGACGACCCGCTGGGCGGCGGTGTCCAGGGCGGCCACGGACGGGCCGACCGGGGCGGGCACCGGAACGGTGTACTCCACGACGGCCGCGGACCCCGTGCCGGCGGAGCTGACGGCGCTGACCGCCAGGCGGTACCGGGTGCCCGCGGTGAGCCCGGTGAGGACGGTGGTCCGCGCGGACGCCGGGACGCTGACGGGGGCACCCGCAGCGCCACCGGCCGGCGTGGCCACGATGCGGTAGCCGGTGAGGGCGGCTCCACCGGTCCGGTCGGGTGCCTGCCACGCGACGGCGACGGTTCCGGCGGCATCACCGGGTCGGGCGGTCACCCCGGTGGGGGCTCCCGGAGCCACCGCCGGGGATGCGAGCGCGATGGCCGCCGACGGCCCGAACCCGGTGACGCTCAGCGGCTGGACGGTGACGGTGTACCGGACGGCCGGGGCCAGGTCGGTGTAGCGCACCGATGCGGACCGGACGGTGACGAAGTCCGCCCGCACCTGCGCCACCCCGTCGACCGTGGCCCGGCGGGTGGCCACGTAGGCCAGCACCGATCGGGCGCCGCGCACGGGGGCGGCCCAGCTCACCGTGCTCTGCCCGCCGGCGACCGCGGTCGCCGCCAACCGGGTGGGCGCCCACGCGCGGGAGGTGCCGAAGGCCCAGTACTGCAGCGAGACCGGCGCCCGGCGAACCGTGGCGTCGTCGGTGGGGACCACGGGGCGGGTCGCTCCGTCGGCCGTGTCGGCGCCGGCGGCCGGTACGGCGGGCGCGGCCTGGGCCCCGGTCGGGGACAGGGTCGTCACGCACGCGGCGATCGACACGGCGAGGCACAGAGAGGTCAGACGACGCATGGTGAAGGTCCCCCACAGGGCAGGTGATTACGCTGAGCCCCCCTCAGCTACACGAAGAGTAACCCCCTAACGCGCACTTGTGGTCACGATCGGCCAACGTTTCGGCAAACGTGTCGTCAGGACGGGTCGGTGGAGCCGATGCACTCCCCCGGGCGGGGTGCAGTTCGCCCGACTGCTTGGCTGTCGGTGAGTGCGGTCGTCACTCCGACGACGCGGCGATACGGGCCGGGGCGACCGGCTGCCGCAGGATGGTGCGCAGCCGGGACGGGTCCGTACGGCGGGGGTCGGACAGGTAGATCTCGTGGTGCGGCCCGGTGGGCACCCGGCCGTGAGCGGGCAGATGCTCCTCGTGCAGCCGACGCAGGACCGGGCCCTCGTCGTCGTAGGGCCCGATGTGCAACGTCTGCACGCTGAGCCCCTCGTCCAGGTCGGCCAGCCGGACCCGGTGCGCGGCTGCGAGATCCCTTTCGGCGCAACGCTTCCGGCCGGCGGCGAACACCTCCGGGGTGATCCAGTCGGGCTGGACGACGAGCATCGTCCAGTCCCAGGCGTCCTTGTCCCGGGTCCGGAAGGCCGCGGGATCCTCCGCCGACCACAGCCCCTCCAACGGGCCGACGGTGTGCACCCGGCCGAGTTCCGCCTTCGCCACCGCCCGGCAGGCGTAGGACAGCGTGTACAGCGCCTCGACCACCTCCCGGTAGACCGGCGCGGTGTTCGGATCCCCGTGCCCGTCGGCCATCAGGAACCGGAGGCGGGGCACGTCGACCTCGACGAAACATCCCGCGCGGGGCGCGTAGAGATCGCGCCGTTCCTTCTTGATGTCGAAGGACCTGGTGTGGCGAGGGCCGATGTCGCCGGTGCTGCCGCCGGAATCCGTCACGATGCGCCCCCGTCCGCCGTTGCCCCTGGCCAGACCGTAGAAGGCCCCGGCGGCCCCGGCCACCCGGAAGGAGCGCGGGGAGACAACCCAACGGGGCGACGGCCCGACGAACCGTGGTCGGTCGCCTCCGGCGGAGGGTGATCGGTGCCCCCGGTGGGATTCGAACCCACACTGTGACCCTTTTAAGGGGCCTGCCTCTGCCGATTGGGCTACGGGGGCCGGTGGACCGGCCGGGCCACAGCGTGCCAGACCGGCGACCACGGATGCGGGTCAGCGGGCGAGGGACAGGGCCAGCCCGTCGAGGATGTCGTGCTCGGACACGGTGATCGCCTCGATGGCGGGGAGCCGCCGCCGGACCTCGTCGACCAGCACGGACAGGATCAGGGATCCGCCGCCGATGACGTCGACCCGGCCGGGATGCATGTAGGGCAACATCGCGCGGTGCGCGCGGGTGGCCCGCAGCAGGGTGTCGGCGACCCGGCCGACGGAGTCGGCGGAGATGTCGGCGAGGTGGATCGCGAGGGGGTCGTACCGCTGCAGCCGGAGCGCCGCGGCCGCGACCGTGGTCGCCGTCCCGGAGACGGGGATGAGCCGCCGGACGCCGGACAGCGGCAGCCGGTCCAGGCCGCCGGAGATCAGGCCGGTCGCCCAGTCCCGGGCGGTGGCCCGCTGTTCGGGGGTCGGCGGATCGGCGCGGAGCAACCGTTCGGTGATCCGTACGCAGCCCAGATCGAGGCTGACCGCCCCGGCGATCTCGACCCGCCCGCCCCGCATGTCGCCGACCACCATCTCGGTGGAGCCACCGCCGATGTCCACGACCAGGAACGGCCCGGTCGACGGATCGAGATCGCCGACGGCGCCGGCGAAGGAGAGCGCGGCCTCATCCTCGCCGGTGATCACCTCCGGCTCCTGGCCCAGGGTGTCCACCACCATGGCCACGAAGTCGGCGCGGTTGGCCGCGTCTCTGGTCGCCGAGGTCGCCGCCATCCGGATGTCCACGGCGCCCGAGGCCCGCAGGATCGCGGTGTAGTCGGCCAGGGCGACCCAGGTGCGGTCCAGGGCCTGGGTGGAGATCCGCCCGGTGGCGTCGACCCCCTCGCCCAGCCGGACGACCCGCATCTCCCGGTGCACGTCGACCAGGTGGGCGGGCACGCCGCGGGCCGGATCGGCCGGGGTGACGTCGGCGACGAGCAGCCGGATGGAGTTCGTCCCGCAGTCGATCGCGGCGACGCGCATCGGGTCGGTCGGCGTCCGCGCGGACGCGGGCTCGGCGGGGTCGGTCACGGCGGGTTCAGGCCAGCCGGGCGCAGGACTTCGCGCCACGGAAGTACTCGTCGAGCCGGTCCACGGCCTCGTCCCCGAGCGGGTTGACCCCACGCCCGACGCCCAGGGAGTGCGCGACGAGCACGTGCAGGCATTTGACCCGGTCGGGCATCCCGCCCGCGGAGACCCGGGTACCGAGGTCACCGAGCTCGAGCCGATCGGCCAGGTAGGCCTCGTGGGCGGCGCGGTAGGCCCGGGCGAGGTCCTCGTCGTGCTCGAGCCGCTCGGTCATCTCCCGCATGAGCCCCTCGGACTCCATCCGGCTGACCGCGGCGGCGAGGACCGAGCAGCACAGGTAGTACGTGGTGGGGAACGGAGTCCCGTCCTCCAGCCGGGGGGCGGTGCGGACCACCGCGGGTACCCCGTGGTCGCAGCGGTAGGCGACCCCGACCACGCCGCGCGGGGGCCGGCCGAGCTCGCGGATCAGCAGATCGCGGTCGGCGGCGTCGAGCGCGGTCATGGTGTCCCGGTGGCGTTCGGTGCGGCGGCGGGTTCGGTGACCGTCTCCCACAGCCCGGAGTACCAGGACTGCGGCGGCGGGGCGGCGGTGACGGGTGCGTCGATCACGACCGGGGCGCCGGGGGCGTGCACGGTGAAGACGGTGTCGCCGGGACTGACGTACTGCAGCCGGCGGCGGGCCTCGGTGCGGATGTGGTCGGGGTCCTGCAGCGCGGCGACCTGGGCCTCCAGGTCCGCCTTCTGCGCCTGCAGCTCGACCTGCTCGGCGGCCGCGGCGGCCTGCACGGACCGTTGCTCCAGGTATCCCCGCAACGGGAAGGCCACCGTCAGCGCGACGGCGCAGAGCACGATGCCCAGGATGGCCAGCTGGCGGGTGAGCCGGGACTTCGGCAGGACCGTCCGCGGCCCGACGGGGGACGACCCGGTCCGCCCGAACCTGCGGCCGGCCACGGGCGGGGCGGTCGCGGCCCGGTTGGCACCGGGCCGCGACCCCGACCGTTCACGCCGCACCGGGTCGATCCGACGCCCGCCGCCCCGGGGCCGGGACGGCCGGGCGGAGGGGCGGGCGGTCCGGCGCTGCGCGCTGGTCATCGAGCGTCAGGCTCCCGGGGTGTAACGGGGGAACGCCAGCTCGCCGAGGTAACGGGCGGCGTCGCCCAGGTTCTCCTCGATGCGCAGCAGCTGGTTGTACTTCGCCACGCGCTCGGAGCGGGCGGGGGCGCCGGTCTTGATCTGCCCGCAGCCGGTCGCCACGGCCAGATCGGCGATGGTGGTGTCCTCGGTCTCGCCGGAACGGTGGCTCATCATGCAGCGGTAGCCCGAGCTCTGCGCCAGGGTGACGGCGTCCAGCGTCTCCGACAGGGTGCCGATCTGGTTGACCTTCACCAGCAGCGCGTTGGCGGCGCCGCGGGCGATGCCCTCCTCGAGCCGCTCGGGGTTGGTGACGAACAGGTCGTCGCCGACGATCTGGATCTTGTCGCCGAGCTGGCCGGTCATCGAGATCCAGCCCTCCCAGTCGTCCTCGGACAGCGGGTCCTCGATGGAGACGATCGGGTAGCTGGCGACGAGCTCGGAGTAGAACGCGATCATCTCGTCGGAGGTCTTCTTGCCGCCCTCGAAGGAGTAGACGCCCTCGGAGTGGAACTCGGTGGCGGCCACGTCCATGGCCAGCACGATGTCGGTGCCGAAGCCGAAACCGGCCTTCTCGATGGCCTCGGAGATGAGGTCGAGCGCGGCGCGGCTGGAGGCCAGCGCCGGGGCGAAGCCGCCCTCGTCACCCAGACCGGTGGAGAAGCCGGCCTTCTTCAGCACGGACTTGAGCGAGTGGTAGGTCTCCGCACCCCAGCGCAGGGCCTCGCGGAAGGTGGGGGCGCCGATCGGCGCGATCATGAACTCCTGCACGTCGACGCCACTGTCGGCGTGCGCACCACCGTTGACGATGTTCATCATCGGCACCGGGAGGATGTGGGCGTTGGGGCCGCCCAGGTAGCGGAACAGCTCGAGCTCGGCGGACTCGCTGGCGGCGCGGGCCACGGCGAGCGAGACGCCGAGGATGGCGTTGGCCCCGATCCGGCTCTTGTCCGGGGTGCCGTCCAGGTCGATGAGCTTCTGGTCGATGACCCGCTGCTCGATGGCGTCGTAGCCGATCAGCTCGGGGCCGATCTCCTCCAGGACGGCCTCGACGGCCTTCTGCACACCCTTGCCGAGGTAACGGGCCGGGTCGCCGTCACGGAGCTCCACGGCCTCGTGCTCGCCGGTGGAGGCGCCGGACGGGACGGCGGCGCGTCCCAGCGAGCCGTCGTCCAGGGCGACCTCGACCTCCACGGTCGGGTTGCCCCGGGAGTCGAGGATCTCGCGTGCGCCGATGAGTTCGATGGCCGCCACGGGCACATCCCTTCGCTTGCCGGAGGTGTTCGTCTGAGCAGTGCAGGTGCTGAGTTCGGGTGCTGGTGCGGTGACTCCGGACCGGCCGGCCACCCGGGTCACGATCGGACCGGCGGGAGCCTGGCCGGGTACGGGGCCGAGGACAGCCTAGAGCCCTCGGTCCCGCGCTCGTGGCCGGACTCGCCCGCCCCCGACCCGGTGGCCGGCAGGCCACCGTGGGCGCAGTGGGCGGCCCCGACCGGCGTCAGGCGAACGCGGAGCGGACCACCGCGGCGACCTGGTCGGCCTCGATGAGGAACCCGTCGTGCCCGTGGTCGGAGGTGATGGTGAGCAGCGGACGCGCGGTGGGCGCGGTGGCGACGACCGCCCCCTCGGCCGGTCGGTACAGCCGGTCGGAGTCCACGACGGCGACGGTGATCGCGGCCGTGATCATCCCCAGTGCGGCGCGCACCCCGCCGCGCCCCCGCCCCAGGTCGTGGCTGTTCATCGCCTCGGTCAGCACCAGGTAGGAGTGCGGATCGAAGCGGGTACCGAGCTTGCGGCCGTGGTGCTGGAGGTAGGACTCGACGGCGTACCGACCCCCGGTGGCCGGGTCCTCCCCGGGCTGCGGGACGCGGCCGAACCGGGTGTTCAGCTCGTCGGCACTCCGGTAGGTGGCATGGGCGATCTGCCGGGCCACGGCCATCCCGGTCAGCGGGGCGGGGCCGCCGTGGTAGTCCCCGCCCAGGAAGGCCGGGTCGGCCCGGATGGCTGCGAGTTGCGGTGCCGCCCAGGCGATCTGGTCCGCCGAGGCGGCCGCGGTGGTGGCCACGGCGATGACCCGGTCGATCCGGTCGGCGTGCAGGACGCCCCATTCCAGCGCCCGCATGCCGCCCATCGAACCGCCGAGGACGGCGGCGAACCGGGTGATGCCGAGACGGTCGGCCAGCATCGCCTCGGCGGCGACCTGGTCGCGGACGGTCAGCCGGGGGAAGCGGGAACCCCACGCCCGGCCGTCGGGGGCCGGGGACGACGGCCCGGTGCTGCCCCGGCAGCCGCCCAGCACGTTCGCGGCCAGCACGAAGTGCCGGGCCGGGTCCAGTGGCGCGCCGGGCCCGATCAGCCCGTCCCACCAGCCGGGGGTCGGCTGGTCGGGGCCGGTCGGGCCGACCACGTGGGCGTCGCCGGTCAGGGCGTGCAGGACCAGGACGGCGTTGCCGCCGTCGGGGTCGAGCGTCCCCCAGCTCTCGTACGCCATCCGGACCTCGGGGAGCACCGCCCCGGACTCGGTGGTCAGCGGCCCGAGGTCGGCGGACCGACGGCCGGGGCCGGCGCCGTGCGGCACCGACTCCCGGGCCGTCGTCATGGTGACCACCGTGCCGGTGCGCTGGGGCGCGGCCGGCTCAGGACGACTTCGCCGCGGCGAACCCGGCCTCGAGGTCGGCCAGGATGTCGTCGATGTGCTCGATGCCCACGGACAGCCGGATCAGCCCGGGGGTGACGCCGGTGGTGATCTGCTCGGCCGGCGACAGCTGGCCGTGCGTGGTCGACGCCGGGTGGATGACCAACGAGCGCACGTCACCGATGTTGGCGAGGTTGGTGAACAGCTCCAGGGCGTCGGTGAAGGTGGCTCCGGCCTCGACCCCGCCGGCGATCTCGAAGGAGACGATGGGGCCGCCTCCGTGGGGGGCGTACCGCTGCTGCCGTTCGTGCCAGGCGCTGGACTCCAGGCTCGGGTAGGAGACCGAGACGACCTCCGGCCTCTGGGCCAGGAACTCCGCCACCCGGGTGGCGTTGGCGATGTGCCGCTCCATCCGCAGCGACAGCGTCTCGATGCCCTGCGAGATGAGCCAGGCGTTGAACGGGGAGATGGCCGGGCCGAGATCCCGCAGGCCCTGCAGGCGGGCCTTGAAGATGTACGCGACATTGGACTTGAAAAGCCCGTCCGGGCCGAGATCCCGACCCCAGGTCAGGTTGTTGTAGCTCGGGTCGGGGGTGTTGAAGCCCGGGAAACGTTCCGGATCGGCCAGCCAGTCGAAGTTGCCGGAATCGACGATGGCGCCGCCGACGGCCGTGCCGTGACCACCCAGGTACTTGGTCGCCGAATGCACGACGATGTCCACGCCGTGCTCGATCGGCCGGATGAGATACGGCGTGGGCACGGTGTTGTCGACGATCAGCGGCACCCCGGCCGCGTGGGCGACGTCGGCGACCCCGCGGAAGTCGAGCACGTCCAGCAACGGGTTGGACATGGACTCGGCGTAGAAGGCCTTGGTGTTGGGCTGCACCGCCGCCCGCCAGGAATCCAGGTCGTCCGGGTCCTCGACGAATCCGACGGTGATGCCCATCTTCGGCAGCGTGTAGTGGAACAGGTTGTAGGTGCCGCCGTAGAGCCGCGGCGAGGAGACGATGTGGTCGCCGGCCTCGGCCAGGGTGAGGATCGCCAGGGTCTCCGCGGACTGCCCGGAGGCGGTCAGCAGTGCGCCGACCCCGCCCTCCAGGGAGGCGATCCGGTCCTCCACCACGGCCTGCGTGGGGTTCATGATCCGGGTGTAGATGTTGCCCAGTTCCTCCAGCGCGAACAGCTTCCGGCCATGCTCGGAGGAGTCGAAGGCGTACGAGGTGGTCTGGTAGATCGGCAGCGCCCGCGCCTTCGTGGTGGGGTCGGGGCTCTGGCCGGCGTGGATCTGGCGGGTCTCGAAGGACCAGTTCGGGGACATCGTTGCTCCTGCAGGTCGCGTCGACCCGGGCAGGATCCCGGCACTGCGGATCCCACGGCGGAACCGACAGGGTCCGCCCGAGGCGGACCCGCGCTTGCCGGCCGCCGGGGCGGCGGTCGGCCCGGTCATCACCCGGGGCACCCCACCGCGTGTGGAGGGTTGCCGCCCAGCGAGCCGGGGCTTGGCGCTGGGACTCATGACCTGACCGGGATGGTAGCGCCGCCGTCCAGCGCGTGGAGGCCGCCCGACGGCGGCCGGTGTCGAGCTCGTCCTGATGTCGGGACCGGACAGAATGCGATGGCGGGGTCACGCCCGTGATGGCACGGTGTCAGAACCCAGCCCGACCAGCTCACCGGGGGACGCCGTGCGCGAGCTCGTCTACTACGTCGCCACCAGCGTGGACGGGTACATCGCCGACCCGACCGGTGCCTTCGATGCCTTCCCCGTGGAGGGTGACCACATGGCGGTCGTCCTGGACGAATACGCCGACGCCCTGCCCGGACACGTGCTCCGGGCCCTCGGGATCGACCCCCCGGGAACCCGGTTCGACACCGTGGTCATGGGATGGAACACCCTCGCCCCCGCCCTGGCGGCGGGCATCGACAGTCCCTACCCCCACCTCCGGCAGATCGTGGCGAGCCGGCAGGACCGGGATGTGGCGCCGGCCGTCACGCTCACCCACGATCCGGTGGCGACCGTGCGCGCGCTCAAGAAGGAGACCGGCCGATCCATCTGGCTGTGCGGCGGCGGTGAGCTCGCCGCGTCACTGCTCCCCGAGATCGACCGCCTGGTCATCAAGCGCAACCCCCTCGTGTTCGGCGCCGGCATCCCGCTCTTCGGCCGGGCGCCCTACGCCCCCCGCCCCTTCACCCCCGTGTCCGCGCGTGCCTTCCGGTCCGACGTCGTGATCGAGGAATACGTGGCGGCACGCGCGGGCGGGAACGCGGGAGGCGATCCCCGCCAGTCGTCCCCCTCCCCCGCACCTACGCTCACCGCATGCGCATCGCGGTGATCGGCGGCAGTGGCCACATCGGCACGTACCTGGTGCCCCGGCTGGTCCGGGCCGGTCACGAGGTGCTCGCCCTGTCCCGGGGGACGAGCCACCCGTACTCCCCCGACGACGCCTGGTCCTCGGTCACCCGGGTCACGGTCGACCGGACCGCCGAGGACGCGGCCGGCACGTTCGGCGCCCGGGTGGCCGCCCTGGACGCCGACGTGGTCGTCGATCTCATCTGCTTCACCCCCGAGTCCGCCGTCGCCCTGGTCGACGCCCTTCGCGGGCACACGGGACATCTGCTGCACTGCGGGTCGATCTGGCGGTACGGGGTGAGCCACAAGCTGCCGATGCACGAGGACGACACCTCGCCCCCGTTCGGCGAGTACGGCGTGCAGAAGGCGGCCATCGCCGAGCTGCTCGCCGCGGAGACGCGGGGCGGCGGGCTGGTCACCACCGTCGTGCAGCCCGGGCACATCAGCGGCCCCGGCTGGATGCCCATCGGGCCGCTGGGCAACCTCGATCCTGGCGTGTGGCAGGCACTGTGCGCCGGGGAGGAGATCGCCGTCCCCGGCGCCGGGTCCGAACTCCTGCACCACGTGCACGCCGACGACGTGGCCCAGGTGTTCGCCCTGGCCGTCGAGCACCGGGACGCCGCCGCCGGGCAGGCGTTCAACGCGGTGGCGCCGTCGGCGTTGACCGTCCGCGGTTTCCTGGAGATCGCCGCGGGCTGGTTCGACCAGCCCCTGCGCACCCGGTCGGTGAGCTGGGACGAGTTCCGCGCCGGCACAACCGCCGAGTTCGCCGACGCCAGCTGGGAGCACCTGCACCGCAGCCAGTTCGCGTCCCTCGACAAGGCCCGCACCCTGCTCGGTCACGTCCCGATCGCCGAGCCGGAGGAGGCCGTCCGCGAGGGCATCGCGTGGCTGATCGAGCACGGCGAGCTCGAGGTCCGGAACCCGCTGGTGGGCTCCGGACGCCGGTTGTGACGGTCGTCGCGGCCGGAACGCCCAGGTGAGGTCATCGGCCCCGGGACAATCGACGAAGGAGCACGCACGTCGCACACCCGACCGGGAGGACCCGTCCTGATGTCTGCCACCGCCCTCGTCAAGGCGTTCCGCCTCGTCTCGTTCGCCGAGGCGGTGTCGTGGACCGGGCTGCTCATCGGGATGTTCTTCAAGTGGGTCGTGCAGTCCGGCGAGGTCGGCGTGCAGGTCTTCGGGCCCATCCACGGCGCGGTGTTCGTCGCCTACGTAGTCATCGCGCTGCTCACCGCCCGCGCGCAGCGGTGGTCGCTGTGGACGACGTTCCTGGCCCTGGGCGCGTCGATCCCGCCGCTGTTCACGCTGTGGTTCGAGCGCTGGGCCCATCGCACCGGCCATCTCGACCCGGCCCGCGCGGGTCGCACCGCCACCGCCTGACGCCCCGCCCGGGTCACCGCCGGCCGGGCTATCCCCCGGTGACCACGCCGACGATGAGCACCCCGTTGAGCCCGACGATCGCCGCGGTGATGGCCCAGCCGGCGACCTGGGTGACCCGCCCGTTGACCTGCTCCCCCATCAGATCCCGGTCGGCGGTCAGCCGGAGCAGCGGCACGAGGACGAACGGCAGACCGAAGGACAGCACGACCTGGCTGATGATCAACGCGGAGGTCGGGTCCACGCCGGAGCCGAGCACGATCAGGGCCGGGATGAGTGTGATCACCCGACGCCAGACCACCGGGATCCGCTTGTGGATCAGGCCGTCCATGATGACGCTGCCCGCATAGCTGCCGACGGACGCCGACGCCAGGCCCGACGCCAGCAGGCCGATCGCGAACATCAGGCCGATCACCGGCCCGAGCCCGGCCGTCACGGCCGCGTGCGCACCCTCGATGGTGTCCACCCCGTCCACCCCACGCAGGGCGGACGCCGCGAGCAGCAGCATGGAGATGTTGACCGCACCGGCCAGCACCATCGCGATCCCCACGTCGACGCGGGTGGCCGACAGCAGCCGACGCCGTTCCGGTCCGGGGGGCACCACCCCGAACCGGTCCCGGGTGAGGGCGGAGTGCAGGTAGACCACGTGCGGCATGACGGTGGCCCCGAGCATGGCCGTGGCCAGCAGGACCGAGTCCAGGCCGTCGAACCGGGGCACCAACCCGCCCACCACGCCCGACGGGGACGGTGGCGCGACGAACAGCCCGGCGACGAACCCGATGGCGATGACCAGCAGCAGGCCGGTGATGACGCGCTCGAACGGTCGCTGTCCGCGGCGGTCCTGCACCAGCAGCAGGAACAGCGACACGGCCCCGGCAACCAGGCCACCGAGCAGCAGGGGAAGGTCGAACAACAGGTACAGCGCGATGGCCCCACCGACGACCTCGGCCAGATCGGTGGCCATGGCGACGGCCTCGGCCTGCAGCCAGTAGGCGAGCCGGCCGGAGCGCCGGGTGCGGCGGCCCACCAGCTCGGGCAGCGAGGCCCCGGTGGTCAGGCCGAGCTTGGCCGACAGGAACTGGACGATCCCGGCCGACGCGGTGGCCAGCACGAGGACCCACACGAGCAGATAGCCGTAACGGGCGCCGGCCTGCAGGTTGGCCGCGACATTGCCGGGATCGACGTAGGCGACAGCGGCGACGAACGCCGGGCCGAGGGAGGAGGCGGTCACCCATCGACGCCGACGCGATCGACCACCCTGGACACCCGGCGACACCAGGTCCGCCGAGGACTCCCCTGTGCTCATGGCGTGATTGTGCGCGACGGAACGGCTGCGGACGGTGTGCGACGACGCACGGTTGACCTCCGTGTCACGGGGGCAGGACGCAGAGCGGGGGCGATCCCTGTTCGGAACCGCCCCCGCGTCGGACTGCCGGACGGGCTACCAGCTCAGACCGGAACCGGTCTGGTACTCGATCACCCGGGTCTCGAAGAAGTTCTTCTCCTTCTTGAGGTCCATCATCTCGCTCATCCACGGGAACGGGTTGTCGGTGTCGGCGAACAGCGGGGGCAGCCCGATCTGGCCACAGCGCCGGTTGGTGATGAAGTGCATGTACCGCTCGCACTGCTCGGCGGTCAGGCCGAGCATCCCGGTGGGCATGGTGTCCCGCCCGTAGGCGATCTCCAGCTCGCACGCCTTGGCCAGCATGCCGCTGACCTCGGCCTGGAACTCCGGGGTCCACAGGTGCGGGTTCTCGATCTTGATCTGGTTGATCACGTCGATACCGAAGTTCAGGTGGATCGACTCGTCACGCAGGATGTACTGGTACTGCTCGGCGATGCCGACCATCTTGTTGCGGCGGCCGAGCGAGAGGATCTGCGCGAAGCCGGTGTAGAACCACATGCCCTCGAAGATCACGTAGAACGCGATCAGGTCGCGCAGGAACGCCTGGTCGGTCTCCGGGGTCCCGGTGCGGAACGACGGGTCCTCCAGGCTCTGGGTGTACTGCAGCGCCCAGGCGTCCTTCTCGGTGATCGACGGCACCTCGCGGTACATGTTGAACAGCTCGCCCTCGTCCAGGCCGAGCGAGGTGCAGATGTACTGGAAGGTGTGCGTGTGCACGGCCTCCTCGAAGGCCTGCCGCAGCAGGTACTGCCGGCACTCTGGGTTGGTCAGGTTCCGGTACACCGCGAGCACGATGTTGTTGGCCACCAACGACTCCGCGGTGGCGAAGAAGCCCAGGTTGCGCTTGAGCATGGTGCGCTCGGCCTCGGTCAACCCACCGGGCGAACCGGCCGGGGCCTTCCACAACGCGATGTCGGCCTGCATGCCCACCTCGGTCGGCATCCACTGGTTGTTGCACCCGGCCAGGTACTTCTCCCAGGCCCAGGTGTACTTGAGCGGGAGCAGCTGGTTGACGTCGGCCCGCGCGTTGATCATCGACTTCTCCGACACCGAGACCCGGCCGCCGGTGGTGTCGATGGAACCCAGTCCGGTGACCAGGTCGTCGGCCGACGAAGCCGGGTCGACCTGGGGAGCCGCGGCCGGGACGGGGGCTGGGGACGGGGCGGGCGTGGCGACGGCCGCGGACGCCGGCGTGGTCGGACGCGCTTCGACAGCGGGGGCCTGGGCCGGGGCGTCGAAATCGGCCCAGAAATCGGTCGTGGTCATGGTGGTCCTCTCGGGAAGCAGGAGGTGCAGGGGCGGACGGGGCAGCCGGTGGGGCCGGCCGCGCGGCCGGGTCACAGGACCCGACCGCGAACGGTCACTGGCAGGCTTCGCAGTCAGGGTTCTCGATGGAGCAGGCCAAGGCCTCGGCCTCGGCCAGCTCGGCCTCGCTGCGCACCGGACGCTCCTGGGCGATGGGCGCCGCGACCGGAGCCGGCACGGGCACGACGGCGACCGGGGCGGGCGCCGCGACCGGGGTGGCCGACACGGCGTTCAGCCGCCCGTCCGTCCCGCGCAACGTGGACTTCTCCACGTGCGTCGCCGAGGTGGAGCGCAGGTAGTAGGTCGTCTTGCACCCGGTACGCCAGGCCAGCCGGTAGATCTCGTCGAGCTTGCGGCCGTTGGGCGCCGCCACGTAGAGGTTCAACGACTGCGCCTGGTCGATCCACTTCTGCCGACGGGACGCCGCGCGGACCAGCCAGGAGCCGTCGATCTCGAAGGCGGTGGCGAAGAGCTGCTTGACGTCGTCCGGGATGCGGTCGATCGGCCAGAGGGACCCGTCGAAGTACTTGAGGTCGGCGACCATGACCTCGTCCCACAGCCCGCGTTCCTTGAGCACGGCGACCAGGGCGGCGTTGACGACGGTGAAGTCGCCACTCATGTTCGACTTCACGAACAGGTTGCGGTAGGTCGGCTCGATGGACTGGGCCACCCCGATGATGTTCGAGATGGTCGCGGTCGGGGCGATGGCCATGACGTTGGAGTTCCGCATGCCCTGGCTGATCACCCGCTGCCGCAACGCATCCCAGTCCAGCCGCTGGGTGCGGTCCTGGTCCAGGTCCCCGCCCCGGCTGTCGGCCAGGATCTCCACCGAGTCGATCGGCAGGATCCCCCGACTCCACAGCGAGCCCTCGAACGAGCCGTACCGGCCCCGCTCGGCGGCTAGGTCGGAGGACGCGGCGATGGCGAAGTACGACAGCTGCTCCATGGACGTGTCAGCGAACTCCACCGCGGCGTCGCTCGCGTAGGCGATGCCCTGCGCGTACAGCGCGTCGGCGAAGCCCATCAGGCCGAGGCCGATCGGCCGGTGGCGCAGGTTCGACCGACGCGCCGAGGGCACCGTGTACATGTTGATGTCGATGACGTTGTCCAGCATGCGGACGGCGGTGGTGACCGTCCGGCGCAGGCGCTCGACGTCCAGGCCGTCGGCGGTCACGTGGGCCGCCAGGTTGACCGAACCCAGGTTGCAGACGGCGGTCTCGGCCTCGGCGCCGGAGCGGGTGTTCAGGGTGATCTCGGTGCACAGGTTCGACGAGTGCACGACACCGACGTGCTGCTGCGGGGAGCGCAGGTTGCACGGGTCCTTGAAGGTGATCCACGGGTGCCCGGTCTCGAACAGCGAGGTGAGCATCTTGCGCCACAGGTCCAGTGCGGCGACGCGGCGGAACACCCGCATTTCGCCGCGGTCGGCGGCCGCCTCGTACTCCGCGTAGCGCTCGCTGAACGCGGTGCCCACCAGGTCGTGCAGGTCCGGCACCTCGTCCGGGCTGAACAGGGTCCAGCTCGCGCCGCTCTCCACCCGGCGCATGAACTCGTCCGGGATCCAGTTGGCGGTGTTCATGTCGTGCGTGCGGCGACGCTCGTCACCGGTGTTCCTGCGCAGGTCGAGGAACTCCTCGATGTCCACGTGCCAGGTCTCCAGGTAGGCGCAGACCGCGCCCTTGCGCTTACCGCCCTGGTTGACCGCGACCGCGGTGTCGTTGGCGATCTTCAGGAACGGCACCACACCCGAGGACAACCCGTTGGTGCCCTTGATGTGGGCGCCGATGCCCCGTACCGGGGTCCAGTCGTTGCCCAGGCCACCGGAGAACTTCGCCAGCAGGGCGTTGTTCTTGATCGACTGGAAGATGTCGTCCAGGTCGTCGTCGACGGTGGTCAGGAAGCAGGAGGACAGCTGCGGACGGGTGGTGCCCGCGTTGAACAGCGTCGGGGTGGAGGCCATGAAGTCGAACGAGCTGAGCAGCCGGTAGAACTCGATGGCCCGCGCCTCGCGGTCGATCTCGCGCACGGCCAGACCCATCGCCACGCGCATGAAGAACGCCTGCGGCAGCTCGTAGCGGGTGCCGTCGGAGTGCAGGAAGTACCGGTCGTAGAGGGTCTGCAGGCCCAGGAAGGTGAACTGGCCGTCCCGCTCGGGGAGCAGCGCGTCGCCGAGCCGGTCGAGGTCGAACTCGGCGAGGGTCGGGTCGAGCTGACCGCACTCGATCCCGCGGGCGACGAAGGCCCGGAAGTACGGCGCGTAGCGCTCGGCCATCTCGCCGGCGTCGGCCTGCTCGGGGCGGCCGGACAGGAAGCTCAGCGCCTCGGCGCGCATGGTGTCGTTGAGCAGGCGGGCCGCGACGGTCGTGTACGCGGGCTCGGTCTCCACCAGGGCGCGGGCGGCCATGATCGGCGCGAGACCCAGTTCACGGGTGGTGATCCCGTCGTACAGGTTGTCCCGGGTGGCGGCCAGCACGGTGGCCGCATCGGTGTCCGGCAACCCGTCGCACGCCTCGGTGACCAGGGCCTCCAGCCGGGCCAGATCCAGCGGGGTGCAGGTGCCGTCCAGACCGAGGACCTGGAAACCGGCTGCGCCGGTGACGCTCTCACCGGCAGGCAGCTCGCTCGCCTCGCTGCGGGCCCGGCGGTGCTCCTCGCGGTACAGGATGTACGCGCGGGCGACCGCGGCGTCACCGCTGCGCATCAGAGCCAGCTCGACCTGGTCCTGCACCTCCTCGAGGTCGATGGGTCGACCGGGGGCGCTGCCCGAGTCGGCGCCGTAGCGGCGCGCGAGGGTGGCGGTGACGGCGTCGGTCAGCTCGATGACCTGGGCGCGCAGTCGGGAGGAGCGGCCCGCGGACTCGCCCTCGACGGCCAGGAACGCCTTGGTCAGCGCGACCGAGATGCGGCCGGCGTCGAACGGGGCGGTCGTCCCGGTCCGGCGCAACACCGTCATGCCATGGGGGGCGCCGGAACCCGGCTGGGCCGGCTCGTCGGTGGTCCCGGCCGGACGGGGCGTGGTCGGGGTGAAGGTCTGCGTCATGCTCTCTCCTCACGAGCTGGCAACCGGTCACCGGTCACCGCGGGGAGAGCACGACAGGGGGTCACGGAGGACACCCGGGCGCACCGACCCTCCCACGGGGTCCAGCGACGGCACCCCCGGGATCGGGGGTGCACCGAGGGCAGGTCTTCGGACTCGTGGGCCGGGCCCGCGGTCATCCGCCGGTCGCCCGACGTGTGCTCGCGTGCCGTTCCTAGTGGCCGTCGCTTCCCGGGAACCGGCCGGCTCCCAGTGCTGTCCGCACCGTCGGGCGTGACGCCTGACGGGCGGGACGGCTGTCGTTCCCACTCACCGCTGCGGGGCAGTCCCGGATTCGCACCGGATTCCCTGTTACCTTCCCCGACCTGGCTCGGCCGGAGAAACCTTCAGCAAGGAGGACAGTACATGTGGTGGTCCCCCATGGCGACCACCACCAGATGGTGTGGCGCGTCGCGTGTCGGATTCGCAGCGTGTCGGGAGCGACACGCCGCGTAGACCTCGTGCGTCCCGACCGGCGGCGGGTTCCCCGGCCGCTCTACGCTGCCCCGGTGAGTCTCCCCCGCAGCCTGCCGACCAGTCGCGTCCCGGATCCCGCCGATGCCCCGCCGCTGCGGTGGGGCATCCTCGCGCCGGGCGGCATCGCCCGCTCGTTCGCCGACGGTCTGCACCGGCACACCCGACAGCGTGTCGTCGCCGCCGGCTCCCGGTCCCTGCACCGCGCCCGGGTCTTCGCCGACAAGTTCGGCGTCGAGCGGGCGTACGGCTCGTACCAGGAGCTGGTGGACGACCCCGCCGTCGACGTCGTCTACGTGGCCTCCCCGCACAGCGGACACCACGAGCAGGCCCTGCTGGCCATCGCGGCCGGCAAGCACGTGCTGGTCGAGAAGGCGTTCACCCGCAACGCCACCGAGGCCGCCGACGTGGTGCGCGCCGCCCGCGCGGCCGGGGTGTTCGCGATGGAGGCGATGTGGACCCGCTTCCTGCCGCGCACCGACGTCCTGACGCAACTCCTGACCGACGGGGTGCTCGGCGAGCTGCGCAGCGTGCTGGCCGACAACGGCCAGTGGTTCGAGCCCGACCCGGGCCACCGGCTCTTCGACCCGGAGCAGGCCGGCGGCACCCTGCTCGACCTCGGGATCTACCCCATCTCGTTCGCCTGGTCGGTGCTGGGTCGACCGGACTCGTTCCTGGCCTCGGGCACCCTGACCGACACCGCCGTCGACGCGCAGGTGGCGATGATCCTGCAGTACCCGGCGGCCCAGGCCGTGCTCGCCGCGACGCTGACGGCCCGCACCCCGACGGCCGCCTCGGTCTCCGGGACGCTGGCCCGGGTCGAGATCGGCCACCCGTTCTACACGCCGGTCCCACTCGTGCTGATCGACCGGGACGGGGAGCGCATCACCGGTGATCCCGAGCCCATCGCCGGGCATCTCGGGCTCTGCCACGAGGCGGCCCACGTGGCCCAGCTGATCGCCGACGGAGCCACCGAGTCGCCCCTGATGCCACTGGACGAGTCCGTCGCGATCATGACGTTCATCGACGAGGTGCGGGCGCGCCTCGGGGTGGGCTACCCCGGGGAGTAGCCGCGCCGATCATCCCTCGGCGATGCCCCGATCGGCCTCGGCCTGCTGGATCCGGGCGGCGTGGGCCCGGGCCACCTCGCGCAGGGCGACCTCCGGTTCGACGCCGGCGGCACCCGCGGCGTAGGCGATGCGGAACAGCTGCTCCCCCACCGAGTCACCGTCCGGCGGGGGCACGTCCAGTCCGTTCTTCGCCGCGCGGGAGCCGAGCTTGCCGGCCAACGCCACCGCCGGCTGTCCGAGGGCCACCCCGTCCAGGGCCCGGGAGCGGCCCCGCTCGGCCTTCTTCAGTTCGTCCCAGCGCACCTGCTGGTCCTCCGCGGTGTCCAGGCCGGTGGTCGATGCCTCGGTCGGCGCGAAGACGTGCGGGTGCCGGCGGACGAGTTTGGCCACCAGATCACCGGCCACGTCGTCGATGGCGAAACCGCCGAGCTCCCGCGGCCGTTCGGCGGCGATCCGCGCGTGGAAGAGCACCTGCAGGAGGACGTCGCCGAGCTCCTCGCGGACCGCGTGGAGATCGCCGTCCTCGATGGCCTGGACGAGCTCGTAGCACTCCTCGACGAGGTAGCGCAGCAGGCTCTCGTGGGTCTGGGTCGCGTCCCACGGGCATCCGCCCGGTGAGCGCAGCCGGTCCATCACCGCCACGGCATCGAGCAGGGCGGCCCCGGGCACGGGCTCCGGGGAGGCGGGTGCCGTCACAGACCGTCGTCCGCCGGGACGACCTGCAGGGCCAGGGAGTCCCACACCCCGTACCGGGGGTTGACGCTCACCCCGGCCTGCTGGGCGTACCCGGTGAGCAGCAGCGCACCCAGGTCCCGGATCACCGTGGGCGGCTGATCGGCCACCGCTGCGGCCGTCAGCGTCCCGGGCTGCTCGGTGCGGTCGACGATGCGCAGCACCAGATACCCCGTCTGCGACGGGTACAACACGATCGACCCGACGGCGGCGCGGTACAGACCGATGGGGGCGGCACTGGGCTGGGCCAGCAGGGACAGCTGCTCGTCGTCGACCGCGCCCTGCGCGCCCCGCGCGATCTCGGCGGTCAGGGCCGACGGGTCGGCCAGGAACGCCGACCGCTTCGCGACCGCCTCGTCCCGGGTGGCGACCTGCACGCCCTGCACGGTGACCAGCACGTCGGTGACGGCGACCCCCTCCGGCGGCAGCTGCTCGAACAGGGCGGACAGGGTGAGGATGTCCCGGACCGCGGCGGGCACATCGGCCGCGGAGACCTGCAACTGGGTGGCCAGGGCATCGGTCCCGGCCTGCGCGACGACCGCGGCGACCTGCCCGGTGCTCACCTGCGCGCCACGCTCCCGGGCGACGGAGTCGAGCAACCGGGTGCGGATGGCCTGGGTGGCGACCGTCCGGGCCACGGTGGCCCGGGTGGCATCGCCGGGATCGGTCCCCGAGGCCGCGATCACCGCCGCGGTGCCGTCCTGCACGGTCGTGTCCGAGATGGCCGTCCCGCCCACGACGGCGGCCGAACCCATCTGCTGGGAGCACCCGGCGACCGTCAGTCCCACCAGGACGACCATGGTCGCCGTCAGACGTCGAGGCATCGTCGCCACCGTCCTCTCACCGGCCGGGGCGGCTGCCCGCAGCGCGTCCCCACCTTCGCACATCGCCCCCCGGCCGGTCGGCCGCGGCCCCGCTCCGACACGACACGACACGACACGACACGACACGACACGACACGAACGGGACCGCACACCGGGTCGGCCACGCTCCGCGCGGGTCGAGGCCCCGTGCGCGGTCCGGCGGGCGGACGTGGCGACCGGGTCAGTAGGCCCCGGCCGAGGAGACGGTGGCCTTCGCGGTCTTCCACAGGATGACCAGGTCGGCGGTGATGGACCAGTTCTCCACGTAGTAGACGTCGAGCCGGACCGACTCGTCCCAGGTGAGGTCCGATCGCCCGGACACCTGCCACAGACCGGTGATCCCCGGCTTGACCAGGAGTCGCCGCCGCGCCTCGATCTCGTACATCTCGACCTCGGCGGACAGCGGCGGCCGTGGGCCGACCAGGCTCATGTCGCCCTTGAGCACGTTGAACAGCTGGGGCAGCTCGTCCAGGCTGAACCGCCGGATGAATCGGCCGACCCCGGTGATCCGCGGATCGTTCTTGATCTTGAAGAGGACGGCGTTGCCGGCGTCCCGGTCCTCGTTCTTCAGCGCGGCCAGCCGGTCCTCCGCGTCCACCACCATCGACCGGAACTTGATCATCCGGAACCGGGAGCCGTTGATGCCCACCCGTTCCTGCAGGAAGAACACCGGACCGGGGCTGGAGAACTTGACGGCCAGGGCCACCCCCAGCAGCACGGGGGACGCCAGCAGGATCAGCAAGCTCGTGCCGACCATGTCGAAGGACTTCTTGAGGAACCGGTTGGCCCCGCGGTAGGTCGGCCGGTCGACGTGGATGAGCGGGAGACCGGCGACCGGCTGCGTGTGGATGCGCGGCCCGGCGATGTCGGTCAGCGCCGGGGCGAGGATGAGATCGGCGTCGCTGTCCTCGAGCTCCCAGCTCAGCCGGCGCACCGCGGCCGCGCCGAAGGACGCGGTCGAGGTGATGGCCACCGTGTCCACCCCGGAGCTGCGGACGACGTCCGCGACCTCGTCCAGGTTGCCCAGGATCGGCACCCCGTCGATGAAACCGGTGTCCACGCCGTCGACCTCGGGGACCCCGGGCTGGTGGCGCACGCAGGCACCGACGATCTCGTACCCGGCCCGCGGCGCGCGGCGCAGATCCCGGATCAGGTCCCGGACGGTCGCCGCGTTGCCCACGGCGAGCACCTTCGCCATGTCCTCGCCGGCGTCCCGGCGACCGTGCAACCAGCGCCGCCAGATGAACCGGGAGGTGAGCAGGGCCGCGAGCCCGGCCGGCATCATGATCAACATGTAACTGCGCGGCAGTTCGAGCTTGAACAGGTAGGACGCGATGGCCACCGCGCCGAAGACGGCCAGGGTCGCGTTGGCGACGCGCTTGTACTCCAGCGGGCCGTGGCCGATCACCCGCACGTCACGGCTGCCGGAGACGGTCAGCCCGACCAGCCACAGTGCGAGCAGGCCGAGGGTCATCAGGAGGAAGGGCAGGTAGACCGGTTCCCCGGCGGCCCGCTCCGACACGGCGGTCAGGTGCACCATGTGCACACCGATGGCCGCCCAGCTGAGCGCGAAGAGGTCGGTCAGGGCCAGATGCGCGGCGTACCGACGACTCCACGCGCGGCGACCGGGCCGACGGGCCCGCAGACCCGGGTGCCGGCGGTCGCGTACGGGGCGGGCGGCCCGCAGGTCGGTCATCCGCCGATCCGACGGCGCCGACACCCCGTCCGGGGTCGCGTAGCGGAGATCGAACGCCAGGGCGCCCGGCACTCCGGCCGGATCGTCCTGCACCGCCGCGGCCTTCTCGACCGAGGGCCTCTCGACGCCGGTCAGGTCGACCGGCGACCGCGACGATCGGCGGGTCCCCCGACCGCCGGACCGCAAGGAGAACGCCATGGACTGTGCCTTCTCTCCCTGACCACCGTTGGTGGCCGGATCATCTGCTCCCCCGAGCAGAGACGGAACCTCTGTGACTCGGGCCCGGCGCGCCACGCTGGCCCGGATGTGGATGAGTCACTCTGTCGGGCCCACCCGATGGGCCGGACTCCGACGAGTGCAGTTCAGCTGAGCGTAGTCGGCCCCCCCGTCCGGCGGAACCCTCGGTCGGGCCGGCCATCCTTCCGAGGAGGCCGATTCACCCAGCGTGAGCAAGTCGCGTCGAGGACGGCGTCGACGGTGGTGTCAGGACGACGCGGCGATGGCGACGGGAGCCGACTCCGCCGTCATACCGGTGAGCACCCGGCGGAGCATCGAACTGGAGGTGTGCACCGTGTACGGGAAGTAGACGATCTCCACGCCGACCTCGGCGAAGTCGCGTTCCAACTTCTCGCCCTTGGCCGTGCCGCGCCAGTCGTCCCCCTTGAACAGGACGTTGAACCCGACCTGCCGCCAGGTGTCCAGCTTCTCCGGGACGACCTCGGCGACGGCCTCGTCGACGTAGGAGATGTGCCGGACGATCTCCATGCGTTCGGCCAGGGGGATCACCGGGCGACGGCCCTTGGTGAGCTCGCACATCTCGTCGGACACGACGCCGGCGATCAGGTAGTCGCAGTGCGCCTTCGCGTGACGAAGGATGTTCAGGTGCCCCACGTGGAACAGGTCGTAGGCGCCCGGCGCGTAACCGATACGAACAGGCATGGATTCCCCTCCAGGTACTTCTCGAGCAGGTGACTGCGGTGGCGGACCGTGTCCGTCCACCGCGTCGGGGACCCCCATCCCCCTGCGGTGATCGTCTCTGATAGTAGCCGAATGAGCCCCGAACGGGCGCTTTTCTCACCGCAGAGCGACAGATCTCGCCCGTTCGAGGTCACTCTCCGTGCCGTTGCCCACGTTCCGAATGCCGGATCCTCATGGACGGCGGGCGGCGAGGTTGTCCAGACCGACCACCAGAGGCACCGTGGTGGCCGAACTCGACAGATAGGTCACCACCCCGATCCCACCGGGCTGCTGCAGCGCGGCCGTCGAGTCCTGCACGGTCAGGAAGGCCGTCGGCTCCGTCCCGGTCACCGGCCAGGCCTTGGCGCCGACGGTCGTCGGAGCCGTCCCGTTCGCCACCAGTCGCACCCGCAGCCAGCTGCCCGGCGCGACGGCGGGCAGGTTCTGGGTGGCCAGGGTGGTCTCGGCGTTGCCGACGACCCGGACCAGGGTCAGCTGAGGGACCCCGGCGGCGTACCGGACCTTCGCCCGGTAGGCGGTGAACGCGGAGGTCCCGGTCTTGCGGGCGTCCAGCGACACGTACAGACCGCTGCCGTTGGGGACCCGGTCGACGGCGATGTCGACGGTGGCGTCCACATCGGTCGCCGACACCCCGGCGAGGTTGGCCGTCGGTGATCCGCCGGCGGCCTCGATGCGCAGCCGGGCGGCGTTCCCGTCGACGGAGAACGCCGACGCCGCCCCGCGCAGGCTGTACGGACCGCCCGCCTCCGGTGCGCCCAGCGAACCGGACACCGTCCGGCCGAAGGTGTCCCGGACCAGATCGGCATTCGCCGGTGCGGTGACCGTCACCGTCGCCGTCCGGGTCCCGGTGGCGCCCTTGTCATCGGTGACGGTGAGGGTGACCGGGTAGCTGCCGGCGCTCGCGTAGGTGCGACTCGCGGTGACACCCGTCGCGGTGGCCCCGTCCCCGAAGGTCCAGGCGTACGACGCGATCGTGCCGTCCGCGTCGGTCGACGTCGTGCCGTCCACCGATGCCGTCAGCCCGGACACCGACGAGGTGAACGCGGCCGTCGGCGCCACGTTGACCGGGGGCTGCGGCTCACCGGAGAACTGGGCGGCGATCTGCTGCGCGGTCAGCGCGGTCGGGTAGATCGCCACCTCGTCCACCGCGGCGGTGATGGCCGCCGACCCGGGATTCGCGGTGTAGCCGTTCAACCGGTCGGCACCCACCCGCCAGTACCCGAAGGTGTTCCAGCCGGTGGTGACGTCGGTCCGGTTCGCCACCCGCACCCCGTCGACGTAGAGCTGCATGCCCTGCGGCGACAGCGTCGCGGTGGCCTGATGCCACTGTCCGTCGTTGTACGCGCGGGACCCGCTGACGGTCCGGTACCCGCCGTTGTAGACGGCGTAGTAGAGCTTGCCGTCCGCGGCCAGGAACAGGGAGCGGTCGTTCACCGTCGAGGTGCCGGTGGCCGCGTTGCCGAAGCCGAGCAGCTGCCCACCCGTGGTCGAGGTGGTCCGGAACCAGATCTGCTGGCTGTACTGCTGCGGCCCGTACACACCGGTCGGCGCGGTCACCGTGGCTGCCGCGGTGCCGTTCAGGCTGGACGCCGTATCTCCGGCGACCGCGCCGGACGTCCCGCGGGTGACCCCGGTGCCCACCACCCCGTTCGGTCCGCCCAGCGCATCCGATCGGGCCGAGCTGTTCGCGGCCTGGGTTCCGGCGGCCTCGTTCAACCGCCAGAACAGCGTCGCACCGTCGGCGCGGACCCGATCGGCGGAGGCGCCGGTGGCCGACGTCGCCGAGGCCGCCCCCACGGCGGAGTCGCCCGTGTACTCGTTGCCCGACGGGTCTACCACCCGGATCCGGTAGGTGTGGTTGACCCCCGGCGTGCGGTTCGGATCGGTGTAGCTCAGGTAGGGCCTGTCCCAGAACGTCGAGTCGATCGTCGTGGTGAAGATCGGGGTGCGGTCGCGCAACACCTGGTAGGTCAACCGGGTGTCGTCGCGGTCCCAGTTGGCCCGCCAGCCCACCCGGATGGTTCCGGCAGCCGGCGAGGACAGGGTCGCGGCGGTCTGGGCGCCGGTGACCCGCGGGCCCTCCTTGTTGGGCGCAGCCCCCCGCGCGGCGAACCGGACGAGCCCCTGCTGGGCGATGCCGTTCACCGTCGTGAACTCCCCACCCATGGAGAGGAACTGGCCGTTGCCGGTCACGCTCCACGCCGCCTGGTTCGAGGGGGTGAACCCGCCGTTGGTCAGGTCGGGGAACCAGTTCAGCAGGGTCGGCGCAGGCTGACCGGTGAAGCTCGCGTAGTTGCCCACCGAGTTCGGCTGCACGGTGCCGGTGGCCTCGGTGGTGAACGCGACGGCCTTGTGCTCGACGCGCGGCGTCACCTCCGGATACCCACCGATGTTGTTGCAGGCGTGCGGGTGTCCGGCGGCGTACAGGACGCCCCCCATCGGGAACGTGGAGTAGGTGTCGCCGTGGCAGTCCTCGATCCAGCGGATCTGTCCGGTCTCCGGCTCGGCCGCGAAGGAGCCCTCGAGATTGCCGCCTCCTCCGAAGACGTACCCGGAACCGAAGATGGACGTGCCGTCACTGACCAGGCTCAGGATCGCCGCGGTGGTCCCCGCGTTCCGGACCACCGCATTCGCGGCCCAGGGCTTGACCGCACCGCTGGCCGCGTCCACCGACGCGAGCCCGTACGCAGGCGTGCCGCTGACGTTCTGGAAGGCGCCGCCCACGATCACCGAGGAGCGCGACGGGGTCAGCGCCAGTGCGTTGACGGTGTAGTCGGCCTGCGGCGCCCAGTTGAGCAGCATTCCGTCGCTCGCCCGGAAGGCGGCCAACCGGACACGCGTGCTGCCCTTCGCGGAGGTGAACTTCCCGCCGACGTACACGGTGGTGTCGGTGGCCACGATGGACTCCACGACACCGCCGACCCCCGCCTGGAAGCTGGTGATCAGCGCGCCGGTGGTGGAGTCGAAGGCCGCGATGCGGTCACGGGCGATCCCGTTCGCCGTCAGGAACACCCCACCCACGTAGATCCGCGATCCGTCCGGTGAGGCGGCCACGGCGTTGACCTCACCGTTCACCGTGGGGTTCGTGGGCAACGAGACCGGCGCCCCGGTGGTGATGTCGTACACGGCGATGTTCCCGCGGCCCGCGGCGTTCACGCCGGCCGCGCTTCCTGCCGGCCGGATCGTGTCGAAATCACCACCCGCGAAGACCCGGTTGCCGACCACGGCCTGCGACCACACCACTCCGTCGATCTGGGCGGTCGGCAGGGCGTCCGCGCTCACCCCCGTCTGCGCCACCGGAGCCGCGGCGACCGCCTGGACGGCGGGAGCCGCCAGCATCCCCGAGCCCGGGCTGGCCGGGACGGCCGCGGCCGACGCCGTCGGTGCCGTCAATCCGGCGATTCCCAGAGTCGCCATCACCAGGACGGCGTAACCGCGCCGAAGGGTCCTGGACTTCCGCGCGTCCCGGAGGGCGACCGCCGGATTCAGGTGATGGGTGGACATGACGGGCGACCTCCGACTGAGCACTCGGGGGCAGCACACTGCGTCACCCCCCGGCGGGATCAGTATTCACCCGTCAGGGTCACAGCGGCATCACGATCGCCCCGGAAGAGGTCAGCTCGTCAAGAATCACCGGGGTTGATGAACAGCGAGTGATCAGGCTTCGTTGCGACAGGACGGCTTGCCGCTCCGTCGGGAAGCGCCCGGACGCAGCAGAGGTCGTGGGCCTCCGCACCGGCGCGGCATCGTCCGGCGATGACCGGCCCCCACCCGGGATCCCGGAGCCGCCCCCCAACCCTGGAAGGATGAACCCGTGTCCGTACCCCCTGGCGTTGCCGTCGACCCGCCGTTCCGCGTGCTCATGGTCTGCACGGCCAACCTGTGCCGTTCACCCATGGGAGAACGACTCCTCCGCGCAGCGGTGACCCGGCCCGGTGGCGCCCCGGCCTGGGAGATCACCTCCGGCGGCGTGCAGGGCTTCGACGCCCTGCCCATGCACGCAATGGCGGCCCAGACCCTGCAGGAGCGGGGCATCGATGTGGACGGGTTCGCCTCCCGCCCGCTGAGCCGGGAGATGCTCGAGGAGTCCGATCTGGTGCTCACGGCGACCCGGGCCCATCGGGCCGCTGCGGTCCAGCTGGCCCCGCGCACCATCAAGCGCACCTTCACGCTGTTCCAGTTCGCCCGCCTCGCCGCGGCGGTGCCCCCGATGGGTCCGATGAGCCCGGAGCGGGCCGGTCGCAGCCTGGTCGCGGAGGCCCTGCTCGCCCGGAGCGACGTCCCCGCGGCCACCGGCGACGAGGACGATCTGAAGGATCCGATCGGACTGCCCATCGAGGCGTTCCGCCGGTGTGCCGACGAGATCGCGACCGCCGTGGCGGCGATCGTGCTCCCGGTCGGGCTCGGACCCGCCCGGGTCGTCCACGACTGACTCCGGGCACGGCCCGGACACGTGCTCCCGGCTCAGGACTCCGGGACCGGCGCGGGCACGTCCCGTCGGCCGGTCGCGGTCGACGGAGCCTGGGGGGCCTGCGGCTCGTCGCCGGGGGGCAGCTCGGCGACGGCGGCCCCCGCGGCCCGGTCGCGGCGGCGCGGCTTGTCCTCGTAGTACCCGTACCCCGAGGAGCCGTACCGGTCCGCCCCGCGGGTCGGCGCCATCGTCAGGATCGTCCCGAGGAAGCGCGCCCCGACCGCGTCCAGGGACCGCAGCGCGGTGGCGATGTCGTTCCTGCTGGTCTTGCCGTGGCGGACGACCAGTACCGCACCGTCGGACCGGGTGGCCGCGACGGCGGCATCGGTCACCGGCAACAACGGCGGGGTGTCGATGACGATCATGTCGAAGGTGGCGGCGAGGGAATCCAGCAGCTCGGCCATCGACGGGCTGCCGAGCAGCTCGGACGGGTTGGGCGGGATGGTCCCGCTGGGCAGGACGGTCAGCCCTCCACGACCCCAGGGCTGTAGGACGTCGTCGATCGACACCTGCCCGAGCAGTACGTTCGTCAGACCGACCGACCGCTCCAGGCCCATGTAGTCGGCCACCCGGGGGCGGCGGAGATCGGCCTCGATGAGCAGGACGCGCTGACCGGAGTCGGAGAAAGTCATCGCCAGGTTGACCGCTGTGGAGGACTTGCCCTCCCCGGCGAGGGACGAGGTGACCACCAGGACCCGGACCGGCTGCTGGACGTCCACGAACTGCAGGTTGGTGCGCAGCTGCCGGAACGACTCCGCCCGCAGTGACCGGGCCGACGAGTCGGAGATGAGCGGCGACTTGCGGGCGCCCCGGTCGAACGAGATCACCCCGAGCACCGGCGCCTTGGTCAGGGCGCGCAGCACCTGCGGCGAGCGGACGGTGGTGTCGAGCACCTGCCGGAGGATGGCCAGCGCCAGACCGGCGGCCAGGCCGACGAGCAGACCGAGCCCGATGTTCAGCGTCGGCCGGGGGGACACCGGAGTCGGGTTCAGCGTCGGCCCGGAGATGACGTTGAGCTGGACGTTGGGCGCATCGGCGCTGCCGCTGTTGTCGAGGTCGTCGACCAGGGCGCCCAGCTGAGCGGCGACGGCGCCGGCGATCTGTAGTGAACGGGTGTCGGAGGTGTCGGTGACGGTGGCCGAGAGCAACACCGTGTTCAGATCGGCGCTGGCCGCGATGGACCGCTGCACCTGGGCGCGGGTCATGTCGGTGATGCCGGTGCTCGACAGGACCCGATCGGCCAGGGCCTCGCTGCCGAGCACACCGACGTAGGAGTTGACGCGACGTTGGGCGTACTGATCGGCCTGCAGCGCCGTACCGGTGCCGTCCGTCGGGGTGGAGACGAACCAGGTGATGGTGCTCTCGTACTCCGGTTGGGCACGGAAGGTCGCGGCGATCGAGAGCCCCAGGCCGATCAGCGTCGCCAGGACGACGATCCACCAGTACTTGCGCACCGCGCGGAAGTAGGTCTTGAGATCGTGGTCGCCCGTCCGCGCCGCCTCGTCGCCCGCAGCTTGTCGCACACTGGACCCCCGTCCCCCGACTTGTCACTCGAATGGTCTACCGGTGCATGCTAGCGTGCCTACGAAATGTGAGTGTGAGGCCGCCCGCCCACGGTGCGGACACAGCCATAGGCCCCCCGGGGGCCGTCCCCCCCGATCCGCTGAGCGTCAGGCCCCGAACCGGGCACCGGCGCATCAGGGATCATACCCGGGGCGGTGTAGGAACGACCGGAGACGGGAAGCCGGTCCGACGGCCGCGCCGCGAGCGAGAACGACGGAGGTGGCGGGGGCGGTGCACGACCTGATGAGAACAGGGGCGACCCGATGACGGCCCGGGGGCGCCGCGCCCGAGCCGGCGCGACCGGATCCGCCGGCGGCGAGGCCCTCCCGACGACCGCGGACCCGATCGGCGCGGGTCCCCCGGTCCCCGCGGCGAAGGACCGGGCCGGCGATGTCGCCGGCAACATGCTGGCCACCCTCGTCGGAAACTTCTTCCCGCCGCTGGCCATGCTGGTCACGGCCCCGATCCTGGCCCACGCCCTGGGCGTGGTCGGTCGCGGTGAGGTCGCCGCAGCCACCGCTCCCCTGCTGCTCGTGCTGACCGCCGCCACCTTCGGGGTCCCGCAGGCGGCCACCTACGTCATCGCCCGGTCCCCGGCGGCCACCCGCCGGGCCACCCGGATGTCCCTGCTGCTCATCCTGCTGGCCGGTGCCGTCGCGACCACCGCGGTGATCCTGGCCGCCGGGTGGCTCTCCGGCGGCAGCGCGTCGATCTCCCGGCTCATCGTGATCGCGTCGCTGGCCGTCATCCCCAGTCTGCTGGTGGCCGTCCTGCGCGGGGCGGCGTCCGGGCTGCACCTGTGGCGTTCGGTGGCCACCGAACGGTTCATCTCCGCGATGTCCCGGGTCGCCGCCCTGGTCCCGCTGGCCATCACCGGCCACCTGAACCCGTTCACCGCCACCCTGGTCATCGCGGTCGGCCCACTGCTCGGCGCGCTGGCCTACATCCGGATCTTCCGCCACGCCGACTCCCTGCCCGACGACGGCAACGTGGCCACCGACGCCCGCACGATCCTGAGCTACGGCCTGCGCACCTGGATCGGCGCCATCTCCGGCATCCTGCTGTCCCGGTTGGACCAGACGCTGATGACCCCGCTGGCCGGGGCCTACGCCCTGGGCCTGTACGTGGTCGCGGCCACCATCGCCGACATCCCGCTGATCATCAACAGCGCGGTTCGCGACGTCACCTTCTCCGCCGACGCGGCCCACGCCACCGACAAGCGCCTGGGTCAGTCCGCCCGGATCTCCAGCACCGCCTGCTTCGTGGTCGGGCTCATCACCGCCGTCTCCATGCCGTGGTGGCTCCCGTGGCTGTTCGGGCACGAGTTCGCCCCCGCCATCCCCGTCGCCATCGTGCTCATCATCGCCGCCGTCCAGGGCACCCCGGGCTCCATCGCCGGCGCCGGCCTCGCCGCCCGCGGCCGCCCCGGCCTGCGCAGCATCTCCCTGGTCGTGGCCTGCGTCATCAACGTCGGCCTGCTCTTCGTGCTGGTCCCCGACCACGGGGCGATGGGCGCGGCCATCGCCACCCTGATCGGGTCGTTCATCGCCGCCAACAGCAACATCGTGTTCCTGTGGAAGCTCTACGGCGTCCCCCCGAAGGAGTTCTACGGCTTCCGCCGCGACGACTTCCACACCGCCCTGCGCTTCGCACGGCGCATGCTGCGAAAGGCCCGCCCGTGACCGGCACCTCCCGCCGTCCCCTGACGGCCCTGCCCGCCCGGATCGTGCTGGGTCTGGCCCAGGGGGTGGACCGGCTCACCGGCGTCCCCTTCACCGAGCCCTCCGGGCGGATCCGGCGCACGGCCAGCTGGTACGGCCGGCGGCTGGTGTCCCGGGCCACGGTGCCCCTGCTCGCGCTGGTGAACCGCAGGTCCACCCGCAGCGTGCTCGGGGACGGCCCGCCGGTCTCCCTGACCTCGCACGGCGCCCGGACCGCGGGGGCCTGGGCCACCGTCGAGAGCATCGGGGCGGGTCGGCTCCGGCCCTCCCGGTTGGTGCTGTGGTTGAACAGCCAGGGCGAGATCGACGCCCTGGACATCCGATTGCGCCGTCTGCAGCGTCGCGGGCTCACCGTCGCCCTGGCGCCGAACTTCGGGCCGCACACCAAGTACCACCCGTACGTGACGACCGTCTGGGACGGTCGGTCGCCCCTGGTCACGGCGGACGACGACCTGCTCTACCCGCCGGGGTGGCTCGCCGACCTGGTCGCCGGGTCCGGCCCGGCCGACCAGATCACCTGCCACCGGGCCCACGAGATGGGGATGTCGGCCGGAGCGATCACCCCCTACGGCTCGTGGCAGCCCTGCACGACCGACGCGCCGGGCGTGCGGCACTTCGCCACCGGCCTGTCCGGCGTGCTGTACCCCCCGGCCTTCCTGGCCCGGCTCAAGGCGCGCGGGGACGCGTTCACCGCTGTCTGCCCGCGCGCGGACGACGTGTGGCTGCACTTCGTCGCCGTGGCCGACGGGTTCGTGATCCGTCAGCTCCGACCCCGGTCCCGGCACTTCCCGGTCGTCCGGGGGTCGCAGGTGCACAAACTGCAGACGTCCAACGTGGCCGGCTCCGGCAACGACGACCAGATCGCCGCCACGTACACCGCAGCGGCCCTGGACCGGCTCGTCGCCGCTCGCTGACCGCCGGGGAACCCCCGGGACCAGCTCAGCCCACGGGCGTGGACGGGGCGACCGGGGTGCGGGCGTACTCGGTGTAGGTGCTGCCCACCGCGCCGCGGACGAACCCGACTCCCTTCATCACGGTCCGCAGCCCGCGGGCGTTCAGCCGGGTCGACCGGGTCACCGCGGCGATCCCGAGCCGGATCCCGCCACCGACCACCCGGGCCGCGCCGCGGCCCACCATCCGGGCGCGGACCAACGTGCGGTCGACCGGTCCGCTGGCCAGCACCACCGAGGTGCGGCTCCACGAGTTGCCGTACCGCATCGCGCGCATCAGCACCCACCGCCGGGTCATCCGGCTGAGCGGGACGTGGTCGACCACGATCGCCTCGTCGCACCAGACCATCCGCGCACCGCTGCGGGCCAGCTGCCGGGTGAACAGGGTGTCCGAGCCGCCACTCAACCCGAAGTCGGCATCGAACCGCAGGCCCAGAGCGCGGATCTGGCGCAGGTCCAGCAGGAGGTTGTTCGTCGCGGCCACGTCGATGGCCGTCCCGGTGGGCATCCGGCGGCGTTCGAAGAACCCTCCGGCGGTGATCCACTCCGGCACCTCGTCGGCGTACTCGGACACCACCGGCCCGACCACGGCCGCCGGCCGATCGCGGGCATAGGTGCCGAGCAGGCCGGTGAGCCACCCCGGCCGGGGGGTCTCGTCGTCGTCGATGAAGATCAGCAGATCGTCGTCCGGTGCGCTGTCCAGCGCGCGGTTCCGCGCCGCGGCGATGCCCGGGCGGACCTCCTGCACGTAGGCGACCCGAACGTCCCCCAGGGCGTCGACGACCGGGCGGGCGGTGCCCTCGGGGTCGTTGTCGACCACCAGGACCCGCCCGGGCCAGGAGGCCGTCTCCAACTGCTCGAGGATTAACGGCAGGGTGTGCGCCAACTCGTCGGCCCGGCGGTAGGACGCCAGGGCGACGACCACGGCCGGGTCCCGCCCGTCGTCCCCGCGGGCTCCGGGCTCCCCCGCGCCGATGTTCCCCGTCGTCCTGTCCACCGTGATCGGCTCCCTCGTGTCGGGCCCGTCGTGGCGGGCCTCCGGTGCGCCCCCTGCGCGCCGGGTCGATCCGATCGTCCCGCCGGATCCCGTCTGCCGTCCCCCGGACGTCCGGATGGTGCTCGTGTCCGCCCGCTGCCCGACCTGTCCCGACCGGGACGATCACCGGACAGCGTGCCAGGTCGGCGGTGAGATCGGGGCTGCGCGAGGTCGGCGCGATGAGCGACGACTGCCTCGGGCTCCGGCCGGGCAGCCGGGGCGGGAACGCGGTCCGCACACGACCCGGCCGGCTCGCCTGATCAGCGAGCCGGCCGGATCGAACCCGGACGGGCCCGCCGACCCCCGAGGGGGGCGGCGGGCCCGGTTCCTCACGGAGTGGGGAGGGTGCCGATGGTCAGGTTGTCGAAGCTGGCCACGACCGGTGCGTTGGTCGCGGAACCGGCCAGGTAGGTCTGCACCCCGACGGCGCCGGGGCCCTGCAGCTCGGCCTGGGTGTCGGTGACGGTGGCCTGCCACGCGGCCGGCTCGGCCGTCCCGACCTTCCATGCCTTGGCCGAGAGGACGGTGGAACCCGCACCCTGGGCCTGGAAGGCCAGCCGCAGAGTGTCGCCCGGCGCCCAGGTCATCCCGGCGATCGTCTGGGTGCGCAGGGTGGTCTCCACGCCGTTGACGACCTTGCTGAGCTGCACCTGGACCGAGGTGGGCTGGATCCGGACCTTGAAGCGGTAGTCCGAGGTCCCCACCCGGCGGACGGCGACGCTGGTGTACGTGCCGCCGCCGGTGGCCGCCTTGTCGTAGGTGAAGTCCACCGAGCCCTTGAGGTCGGCGGCCGACACCGTGTTCAGCCAGGCCAGCGGACCGGACCCCGCGGTGTTGATCTTCAACCTGGCCTGCCCGCCGTTGACCGCGAACTGCGCGGCGGTGCCGTTCAGGGTCCAGACCCCGCCGGTGTCGGCGGAGCCCAACCCGTTGACGACGGCCCGCTCGAACAGGTCGGTGGCGTAGGCGGTCGGGGTGGCCGGGTTGGTCACCGTCACCGCCTTGCTCACCGTGTTCGTGGCGCCGGCGTTGTCCGTCACCGTCAGCGCCACGGTGTACGTCCCGGCCGCCAGGTAGGTGTGCTGGGTCGTCGCGCCGGAGCCGTTGGTGTTGTCGCCGAAGTCCCAGGCGTAGGACGCGATGGTGCCGTCCGTGTCCGTGGACGTGCTGCCGTTCAGCGCGACGCCGAGGTTGGTCACCGTCGAGGTGAAGGCGGCCGTGGGGGCCACGTTCGCCGGCGGGGGCTTGACCACGGTGATGGTGGCGGCCTTGCTGGTGCTGGCCCCGCTGTTGTCGGTCACGGTCAGGGTGACCGTGTAGGTGCCGCCGGCGGTGTAGGTGTGCACCGCGGTGGCATCGGTGGAGGTGCCGCCGTCCCCGAAAGCCCAGGCGTAGGACGCGATGGTGCCGTCGGTGTCGGTGGAACCGGTGCCGTCGACGTTGACCGTCAGCCCGGCGACCGCCGAGGTGAAGGCCGCGGTCGGCGGGACGTTCGGCGGCGGCGCGGTGACCGTCACGGACTGCGTGGTGCTGGTGGTCGCGCCCTTGTCGTCGGTCACGGTCAGGGTGACGGTGCGGGTGCCGGTGGAGCCGTAGACGTGCGAGGTGGTCCGACCGGTGCCGGTGGCACCGTCACCGAAGTCCCAGGCGTAGGACGCGATGGAGCCGTCCGGGTCGCTGGAGCCGGACGCGTCCGCGGACAGGGTCAGGCCCTCGCTGCCGGTGGTGAACGAGGCCACGGGGGCCACGTTCGCCGGCGGGGCGGTGACCGCGACCGTCTGCGTGGTGGCGGCGGTCGCGCCCTTGTCGTCGGTGACGGTGAGCGTGACCGTGTAGGTACCGGCCGCGGTGTAGGGGTGGGTCACGGTGGCGCCGGATCCGGTGGACCCGTCACCGAAGTTCCAGGCGTAGGACGCGATGGTGCCGTCCGTGTCACCGGATGCCGTGGCGTCGAAGGACGCCGTGAGCCGACCGCCGGTGGCGGCGAAGGACGCCGTCGGGGCGGAGTTGGGCAGGGCGCCGGTGGTGCCCAGCGACCAGTGGTCGGCGACCGTGCCGGCGGAGAGCACCGTCGGGTAGATGGAGACCTCGTCCAGGGTGCCGTCGAGGTAGTTGCTCGACGAGCCCCAGGTGTTGTCCCCGCCCACCTTCCAGTAACCGGTGTAGTTCTGGGCCTGGGTCTGCGGGTTGGTGCCGACCAGCTGACCGTCGACGTACAGCTTCATCCCGTCCGGGCCCTGGGTGGAGACGGCCTGGTGCCAGGTGTTGTCGTTGTAGGAGCGCGGGCTGGTGATGGTGTTGAGCTGCCCGGTGTAGGTGCCGAAGACGAGCTGCCCGTTGTCCTGCATGTAGATGTGCCGGTCGTAACCGGACGAGCTGCCGTTGGCGTTGTTCCCGAAGCCGATCAGCTTGCCGCCCCGGTTGGTCGCCGTCTTGAACCAGATCTCGTTCGAGTAGACCGTCGGGTTGTCGTAGGCCGCATCGGAGGAGACGAAACCGTCGGCTCCGTTGAAGGTGGCTGCCGTGCCGGCGTAGCCGTTCAGCGCACCGGGAGCGCCCAGGGTGTAGCCACCGTGGAAGGTGCCGGAGTTGAGATCCGGGCCGGTGTCACCGGCGGTGCTGCCCGAGGACTCGTCCAGCCGCCAGTACGAGGTGGGCTGGGCGGCGCGGACGGCGGCGCCGTAGGCGTCGGTCGGGTTCGGCGGGACCGGGGAGGTGCGGCCGGAGGCCACGTACTGGGCGATGACCTGGTCCCGGGTCAGCACGGTCGGGTAGATCGCGACCTCGTCGATCGAGCCGGCCAGGTTGTTGCTGTTGGGCTGGTAGCTCCACCCACCCAGGTTGTCCCCACCGACCTTCCAGTAGCCCTGGTAGGGGTTGCCCTTGACCACGTCGGCGCGCTGGCCGACCCGCAGGCCGTCCACGTAGAGCGCCATGCCGTCCGGCCCGAGGGTGCTGACGACCTGGTGCCACTGGCCGTCGTTGTACGCCTTGGCCGAGCTCACGGTGCGGACGCCGTTGTCGTACACACCGAAGCTGATCTGGCCGCTGTTCTGCATGTACAGGTGGCGGTCGTAGCTCGAGGACGTGCCGGCCTGCGAGTTGCCGAAGCCGATGATCTTGCCGCCGTTGGTGGACGTGGTCTTCACCCACGCGGAGGTGGTGAAGACGTCCGGCGACGTGCCGATGGTCGGGAAGGTGACCCGACCGCTGTCCGAGCCGTCGAACGTGTCGGCCAGGTTGGTGTCGCCGATCACCGCGCCGTCGGTGGCCTGGGAGACCCCGCTGCCGACGATGCCGTCGTTGTAGCCGACCCAGTCGTAGGCCGCGGTGCTGCCGGCCGGCTCACCCAGGCGCCAGTAGGTGCTGGGGGCCGCGGCGATGACCGACTTCTGGTAGTTCGACGGGCTGTAGCCGTTGGCCGGCACGGTGATCGTGGCGGTGTCGCCGGCGACCTGGTTGCCGTCCTTGTCCAGCACGTACAGCCGGTAGCGGTAGTCACCCGGGGCCAGGTTGCTGTCGGTGTACCCGAGGAACGGACGGTTCCAGTAGGTCGAATCGGCCGTGGTGGTGTAGATCGGTGCCGCCGTGTTGCTGTTGCGGACGATCTTGTAGGTCAGCGACATGTCGTCGCGGTCCCAGTTGGTCTGGAAGGCGATGCGCACCGAACCCTGCGAGAGGGAGACCAGCTTGGGCGTGAACTTCGACCCGGTGAGGACCGGCCCGGACTTGCCCGGTGCCGGCGGCTTGGTCGCGAAGCGCACGATGCCCTGCTGGCCGACACCGTTCACCTGGGGGAACTCCCCGCCGACGACGACGTACTTGTCGTTGCCGGTGACGGTCCAGCCGGCCTGGTTCTGGCCGGTGGCGGTGCCGGTCTTGAAGTCCGGGAACCAGTTGATCAGCGACGGGGAGGCGTTGCCGGCCCAGTTGAAGTAGCCGTACGGGTCGTTGCCGACGGTGCCGGTGGCGTTCTTGGAGAAGGCGAGGGCGAAGCGCTGGTTGGTCGACCACGGATCGGACTGGAAGAACCCACCGATGTTGCCGCAGTAGTGCGCGTGGCTGACGGTGTAGACGGCGGACGGGGATGCCCAGGCCGAGTAGGTGTCACCGTGGCAGTCCTCGACCCAGTTCATGGAGCCGGTGGCCAGGTCGGACTGGAAGGTGCCCTCCAGGTTGCCGCCGGGGCCGTAGACGTAGCCGGTGCCGTACAGCGAGGTGCCGTCGCTGCTCAGGCTGGTGATGGCGGCGTTGGCGCCGCTGTTCTGCACCTTGCTGCCGGTCGCGAACGGCAGCAGGTCGCCGGTGGTCGCGTCCACGGCGGCCAACCCGTAGGCCGGGGACCCGTTGATGCTGGCGAAGGCACCGCCGACGTAGACCTTGGTCTTGTCCGGGCTCAGCACCAGTGCATTGACGGTGTTGTCGGCGACGGGCGCCCAAGCGGTCAGCGCACCGTTGGCGGCTGCGTATGCGGCGAGCCGGGTCCGGGTGACGCCGTTGGCGGAGGTGAACTGCCCGCCGACGTACACGGTGTCGTTGGTGGCCACGATGGCCTTGACCCGCGAGCCGATGTTCACGTTGAAGGTCGTGATGAGGGCGCCGGTGGTGGCGTCGAAGGCAGCCACCCGGTTGCGCTTGGTGTTGTCCCCGACATTGGTGAACTCGCCGGCGGCGTAGATGCGCTTGCCGTCGGGCGATGCCGCGACGGCGAGCACCTGCCCGTTGAGGGCCGGCGGCGCGAAGGTCGTCTTGAGCACGCCCGTGGTGAGGTCGTAGGCGAGCAGGTTCGCCCGCGGGGTCAGGTTCGTCCCCGCGGCAGCACCGGCCGGCCGGGCGTTGGCGAACTTGCCACCGGCGAAGACCGTGTTGCCCACGATGGCCTGCGACCAGACGACACCGTCCACCTGCACGGTGGGCAGCGCGTCGGCGGTCGCCTGGTCGGCGGTCGGGCTGAGCACCGGGCTCAGCCCGGGCGGGACGTCGGCGGCGGCCGGGGCGGCAGCGGCGACCGTGACGACGAGGCCGGCGGCCACCACGGCCACCGCCGTGGTCAGGGACGCCAACCGGCGGCGCAACGGGGTGGGGCCAGAGCGCATGATCGTTCTCTCCTGGATCACTGTGCGTCACCCGCGAAGAGCACGATCGGTGCCGAGGCGGAGTAGGCGAGGCTGAGGGTGGCTGGTGCGGTGTAGTCGGACGGCAGGGTGAAGACATATGTGGCCGAGACGGTCTGGCCGGGGGCCAGCGTGCCGGTGAAGGGGACGGCCGGGTCGTTGTCGATCGGGCTGAACGGGGTACCCGCGGCGTCCTGCACGTTGACGCTGACCAGGCTCAGGTCCAGCGGGACCTGCGTGCCGTTGGTCAGGGAGAGCTGGTAGGACAGCGCCGGGCCCGACTGCTCGCCGGGGCCGCGACCGACGGCGTCGATGCGTTGCAGGGATTCCACGGCCGCGGTGACCCCGGTACCGAAGTCCGCGGCCTGGTCCACCGGCACGGGCGGCAGGGTGGTGACCGGCTGGTCGGCCACCGTCTGGTCGATGTTCCCCGCGGTCGGCGGCGCGACCGGCTGGGTGGCGACCGGCGGGGCCGGCGTGCTCGACTCCGGGGCGGTCGTGGTGGAGGGATCGGTGCCGCTCGCTGCCGCGCCGTCGGGTGCGGACGACGGAGTCGCGCCGGGTTCGGCGGGCTCGTACGAGCCGGTGTCGGACGCGGGCTGGTCGGTCGCGACGGCGGGCTGTCCGGACGAGGACGGCGCCACGCTCGCGGGGGTGACCGCGGACTCGGTGGTCCGGTCGCCGCCGGTGGAACACCCGACGAGGACGACCGCGGCGGCCAGCGCCCCGGCGAGCAGACCGGTGGCGCGACGGCGGGGTCGACCGGTGGATCCGGCCCGGCTCACGCGCGCGCGCCGTCGACCGGCGCGACCGCAGCGGTCGGGACGGACCGGACGGGACGGGGACGCCGCGAGGCGACCAGACCCACGCTGGCGGCGACGACACCGGCCAGCAGCCAGAGGGCCGCGGCGAGCGGCACCCCGAACAACTGCAGAGCGGGGCCGGCCGCCGCGGTGCTCACCCCGGCTCCGGTGACCTCGTACGCCGAGGAGACCGACGCCCCGACGAGGAGCGCGAGCACGACAGCGGCCCCCACCGCTGCCAACGACGACGCGGCACGAGCAGGACGCCGTGATCGGATCGGTTCCGGATGACGCATGATTCCCCCCTGAGAAATGACTGTGAGTAGCAGCCGAGCCAAGAACTCCCCCGAGTTCCCCGTGATCCACGCCGGGTGCTACGGGCCGAACAATAACAGCAGGTGACCGTTCTGGGCGAGACAGAGTGAACAAGTCGGGCCAAATCACCCAGACGTGACCCGATCGTGACTCGTCCGCATGACTCAGGGTGACGGACACCGGCAGTGCGGGCAGGCGAGAAGTCCCGGGAGGCCATCACCACCGGGTGACACGGACCCCAGGTGTCGACCTGGGATCTGCCTCTCTGTCGCCGCCGGCCCCCCGTTCGTTACCCGACCGGGTCACCGGTGTCCCGGGGGGTGATGTCCCGCTGGGGAGACCCCGTCATCTGCCTGTCATGGGCATGGGTGAGGATCGGCGCATGACCGATCTGATGACCCCGTCGCCGACCGACGACCTGGACTCCGGCGACACCGTGGCCGCCGGTGCCCACCCCACCGCCGGGGATGGCGGCGCCGCCTTGCGCGCCGACGTCCGCCGGGTGGGGGCACTGCTCGGGCAGACCCTGGTCCGTCAGCACGGGCAGGACCTCCTCGATCTCGTCGAGCAGGTCCGCGGGCTCACCAAGCAGTCGCGCGAGGCCGATGCGCCCGCCGATCGGGAGTCGGCCACGACCGCGGTGCGCGAGATCCTCGCCGGGTTGCCCATCTCCCGCGCCACCCAGCTGGTGCGCGCTTTCGCGTCCTACTTCCACCTGGCCAACGCGGCCGAACAGGTCCACCGGGTCCGGGCCCTGCGGGCGCGGCCGGCGGACCAGGGGCACCTGGCCACGGCCGTGGCCGAGGTCGCCGCGGCGCTCGGGCCGGACGAACTGACCGCCGCCATCGCCGGGCTGTCGGTTCAGCCGGTGTTCACCGCGCACCCCACCGAGGCGAGCCGCCGGTCGGTGCTCACCAAGCTCCGTCGACTGGACGACATCCTGGCCGTCCCCACCGAGCCGCGGACGACCGCACGCGCCCGGCAGGACCGGGAGCTCGCCGAGCTGGTCGATCTGATCTGGCAGACCGACGAGCTCCGGCAGTTCCGCCCCACCCCGGTCGACGAGGCGCGGAACGCGTTGTACTACCTGCGTTCCATCCTCGCCGAGACCCTTCCCGAGGTCACCTCGGACCTCGCCGCCGAACTGGCCGAGCACGGGGCGGCCCTGGGCGCCGAGGCCACCCCGCTGTCGATGGGCACCTGGATCGGCGGCGACCGGGACGGAAACCCCAACGTCACCGCCGCGGTCACCCACGACATCCTGCTGCTGCAGCACCGGGTGGCCATCGGCATCGCCATCGAGGCGATGGACGAACTGATCATGACGCTGTCCATGTCGACGGACATCGTGCCGGTCTCCCCCGCGCTGATCGCCTCGGTCGAGGAGGACCTGGCCAACCTGCCCGGGCTGGATCCGCGGGTGAAGGAGCTGAACGCCCCGGAGCCGTACCGACTGAAGCTGACCTGCGTCAAGGCCAAGCTGATGAACACCCGCGCTCGGGTCGAGGGTGACCGCGCGCACGAGGCCGGCCGGGACTACGCCGACCGGGCCGAACTGCTCGCGGATCTCGCGGTCGTGCACGACTCGCTGGCCGAGCACGCGGGCCTGCTGGCCGCCGAGGGCTCGCTGGCCCGGGTCCGGCGCACCATGGCGGTGGTCGGTCTGCACGTGGCGACGATGGACGTCCGGGAGCACGCCGACGCCCACCACCACACCGTGGGCGTGCTCGTCGACCGCCTGCAGGAGAGCGACACCGCGTACGCCGACCTCGAGCGCGCCGCCCGGCGCGATCTGCTGTCCGCCGAACTCGGCGCACGACGTCCGCTGGCCGGCCGGTCCGCGAGCCTGGACGCCGAGGCCGCCCGGACGTTCGCCGTCTTCACCGAGATCGGCGCAGCCCAGGCCACCTACGGGCCGGAGGTCATCCAGACCTACATCATCTCGATGACCCGCGGCAGCGACGACGTGCTGGCCGCCGCCGTGCTGGCCCGGGAAGCGGGGCTGCTGGACCTGCACGGCTCCGTGGACGGCCCGCCGGCGTTCGCCGCCGTCGGTTTCGCTCCCTTGCTGGAGACGGTCGAGGAGCTCAAGCGCTCGGGCGAGGTCGTCGACGAGCTGCTCTCCGACCCGCACTACCGGGAGATCGTCCGGCTGCGCGGCAACGTGCAGGAGGTCATGCTCGGCTACTCCGACTCCAACAAGGAGGCGGGCATCACCACCAGCCAGTGGGAGATCCACAAGACCCAGCGGGTGCTGCGCGACGTGGCGGCCAGGCACGGCGTCTCGCTGGTGCTGTTCCACGGCCGGGGCGGCTCGGTGGGCCGCGGCGGCGGGCCGACCTACGACGCCATCCTGGCCCAGCCGCACGGCGTGCTGGACGGGGCCATCAAGTTCACCGAGCAGGGCGAGGTGATCAGCGACAAGTACGCCCTGCCCGAGCTCGCCCGGGAGAACCTCGAGCTCACCCTGGCCGCGACCCTGCGTGCATCGGCGTTGCACCGGGAGCCACGGCTGACCCCGGCCCAGCTCGACACCTGGGACGCCACCATGGAGACGGTCAGCGACGCCGCCTTCGCCAAGTACCGCTCCCTCATCGACGACCCGGATCTGCCCGCGTACTTCGTGTCCTCCACCCCGGTGGAGCAGCTCGGCTCCCTCAACATCGGCTCGCGCCCCGCCCGCCGGCCCGACTCCGGTGCCGGCATCTCCGGTCTGCGGGCCATCCCGTGGGTGTTCGGGTGGACGCAGTCGCGGCAGATCGTACCCGGCTGGTTCGGGGTGGGTTCGGGTTTGCGCGCGGCGCGCGAGGCCGGCCACCAGGACGTGCTCGCCGAGCTGCACGGCAGCTGGCATTTCTTCCGCACGTTCCTGTCGAACGTGGAGATGACGCTGGCCAAGACGGACATGGGGATTGCCGCGCTCTACGTCGAGGCCCTGGTACCGCCGGAACTGCGGCACCTGTTCGACCTCATCCGGGAGGAGCACGCGCTGACCCTGGCCGAGGTGCTGCGACTGACCGGAGGCGAGCACGTGCTGGACGGCCAGCCGGTGCTCAGCGGGACCCTCTCGGTCCGCGAGCCGTACCTCGCGCCGATCTCCTACCTGCAGGTCGATCTGCTGGCCCGGATCCGCGCCCAGGAGTCCGGCGGGACGGACCCGGTGGATCCTGAACTGCAGCGTGCGATGCTGCTCACGGTCAACGGGGTGGCGGCCGGGATGCGGAACACCGGCTGATCCCCCGGCATGGTGGCAGAGAGTCACCCCGTGTGACTTAGGATGACCATCCCGGGTGCGACCTGCACCCCTGCCTCGGCTGGAGCGATCACATGACCTCGATCTCGGTGATCGGCTGCGGGTACCTCGGTGCCGTACACGCGGCCTGCATGGCCCAGCTGGGGCACGACGTGGTCGGCATCGACGTCGACGAGCGGAAGGTCGCGTCGCTGCAGGAGGGCCGCACGCCCTTCTACGAGCCGGACTTCCCCGAGGTGCTCACCCGGGCGCTGGAGACGGGGCGGCTGACCTTCACCAGCGACATGTCCGCCGCCCGTGGTCGCTCGGTGCACTTCGTCTGCGTCGGCACCCCCCAGAAGCGCAACGAGTACGCGGCGGACATGGCCTACGTGGACGCCGCCGTCACCGCACTGGCGCCGTTCCTGTCCCCCGGGGATCTGGTGGTCGGCAAGTCGACCGTGCCGGTGGGCACGGCGGCCCGGTTGGCCGAGCAGGTCCGGGAGGTGCAACCGGGGGCGATCCTGGCCTGGAACCCGGAGTTCCTGCGCGAGGGATTCGCCGTGCAGGACACCCTGCACCCGGACCGCTTCGTCTACGGACTACCGGCCGGTGACGACGGAGTGGCGGCCCGCGCCCGACTGGACGAGGTCTACGCGACACCGCTCGCCGCCGGTACACCCCTGGTGGCCACCGACTACGCGACGGCCGAGCTGGTGAAGGCGGCGGCCAACTCCTTCCTGGCCACCAAGATCTCGTTCATCAACGCGATGGCAGAGGTGTGCGAGGCCAGCGGCGCGGACGTGACCCAGCTGGCCGACGCCATCGGTCACGACACCCGGATCGGCCGGCGGTTCCTCAACGCCGGACTGGGTTTCGGCGGCGGCTGCCTGCCCAAGGACATCCGGGCCTTCATGGCCCGGGCCGGTGAACTCGGCGCCGATCAGGCGCTGGCCTTCCTCCGGGAGATCGATTCCATCAACATGCGCCGCCGGGTCCGCATGGTCGACCTGGCCCGGGAGGTCTGCGGCGGATCGATCGTGGGTCGACGGGTGGCCGTGCTCGGGCTGGCGTTCAAGCCGGACAGCGACGACATCCGCGACTCCCCCGCCCTGAACGTCGCGGCCCAGATGCGACTGCAGGGTGCGTCGGTGGTGGTCACCGACCCGAAGGCGGTGGAGAACGCCCAACGCATCTGGCCGGACCTGACCTACGCCGAGACGGCGGAGGAGGCGGCCACCGGCGCCGACCTGGTCCTGCTGCTCACCGAGTGGAAGCAGTACCGGGATCTCGACCCGACGGCCTTCGGCTCGATCGTCACCCAGCGCCGCATCCTGGACGGCCGCAACGCCCTGGACCCGGCCGCGTGGCGCGCGGCCGGCTGGACCTACCGCGCCCTCGGCCGCCCCTGAGCCTTCCGGGTGTGCTGGTCCTCGCTCCGACGAGCGGACGTCACCCGACGTGGTCGTCAGGTCCTCGGGCAGGGTCTCGTCCCGGTGAAGTGAGGGCCGTTCGGGAGGTTCACCCGTTCGATGTGACTGTCGGTGATAGTTTCCTGAGCGTCATCCGGCGCGGGCAGCGGTTTCCGTCGCCTGTCCGAGCTACGCGAAGGAATCCCATGCGCACGGTCCTCGTCCCCGTCCTGATCGGCGCCGGCCTCCTGCTGGCCCCGGCCGTCGCCTCCGCCGAGCCCACGGCCTACCCGGCCCCCGCCGTCTCCGGTTCCGCCGGGTCCACGACGACGGGCACGCCGGCCGCATCCGGCACGTCCGGCACCTCCACCGTCGCCGACGCCTCCCTGGCCTCGACCGGAGCCGGAAACCTGGGCGCGGTGGCCCTGGGCGGTGTGCTGGTGCTCGGCGCCGGCGCGGCCCTCACCGTGGGCTCGCGGCTCGCCCGCACCCGCGGCTGATCCGCACCCGCCGGGCCCCGTCCGGCCCTCGACCTCCGACCGCCCGTCGATCCCGACGGGCGGTCGTGTCGTCCCCGGACCCGGCTCACTCCAGGCGGGCCGCGCCGGGTCGGGCCGCGCCGCGCCGGGTTGCCCGACGCGGCGGACTCAGCCCACCGGCACGGGTGCGCCGGCCGGGGCGAGGTCGTCGACGACCTGGGTGCAGAAGTCCAGCAACGCCTGGTCCCGCAGGGTGGCGGCGCCGATGCGATCGGACTCCAGCGGGGGCCGCAGCGTGAGGGTGTGGGTCAACTCCCGGTAGCGCGAGCCCGGGTAGAGCCGCCCCACCCGCATCTGCGCGGACTCCGCCAGCACGATCGGGGAGATCTTCAACCCGGCCGAGCCCAGGCTCAGCTCACCGATCCCGGCGGCCCGGCAGCGCTGCCGCAGCAGGGCCACCCCGAGCAGGTTGCGGACCTGGTCGTCGAACTGGCCGTACCGGTCGACGAGTTCCGCGGCCACCGCGTCGATGTCGGCGGGAGTGGCGGCGGAGGCGATCCGCCGGTAGGCGTCCAGCCGCAGCCGTTCGGCCGGGATGTACTCGTGCGGCAGGTTCGCGTCGACCGGCAGCTCGACCCGGACCTCCAGGGGTTCCTCCTCCACCGCGTCCTGCGATCCGGAGGCCTTCTTGAAGGCGTTCACCGCCTCGCCGACCAGCCGGATGTACAGGTCGAAACCGACACCGGCGATGTGGCCGCTCTGCTCGGCGCCGAGAATGCTGCCGGCACCGCGGATCTCGAGGTCCTTCATGGCGACCGCCATTCCGGAGCCCAGGTCCGAGTTCTGCGCGATGGTGGACAGCCGGTCGTGGGCGGTGGTGGTCAGCGGCTTCTCCGACGGGTACAGGAAGTAGGCGTACCCGCGTTCGCGGCCACGACCGACCCGCCCGCGGAGCTGGTGCATCTGCGACAGCCCGAGGATCTCGGCGTGGTCGACGATCAGCGTGTTGGCGTTCGAGATGTCCAGCCCCGTCTCGACGATGGTGGTGCAGAGCAGCACGTCGTAGTCGCGCGCCCAGAACCCGTCGATGACCTTCTCCAGCAGTTCCTCGTTCATCTGGCCGTGGGCGATGGCCACCCGGGCCTCGGGAACGGCCTCGCGCAGGCGGGTGGCCACCGCGTCGATGTCGGACACCCGGTTGTGCACGAAGAACACCTGGCCCTCGCGGAGCAGCTCGCGGCGCACCGCGGCGCCGACCAGCTTGTCGTCGAACGGGCCGACGTAGGTCAGGATCGGGTGGCGCTCCTCCGGCGGGGTGGTGATGGTCGACATCTCGCGGATGCCGGCCAGGCTCATCTCCAGCGTCCGCGGGATCGGGGTGGCGGACATGGTCAGCATGTCGACGTGGGCGCGGAGCGCGGTGATGTGCTCCTTGTGCTCCACGCCGAAGCGCTGCTCCTCGTCGACGATGACCAGACCGAGATCCTTGTAGCGGATGGTCGACTGCAGCAGGCGGTGGGTGCCGATGACGATGTCCACGCTGCCGTCGGCCAGACCCTCGACGGTCTGCTTGCCCTGCTTGTCGTCGGTGAACCGGGACAGCCCGCGGATGACCACGGGGAATCCGTTCATCCGCTCGGTGAAGGTCGAGAGATGCTGCTGGGCCAGCAGTGTGGTCGGGACCAGGATCACCACCTGCTTGCCGTCCTGCACGGCCTTGAACGCCGCGCGCACCGCGATCTCGGTCTTGCCGTACCCGACGTCCCCGGAGATCACCCGGTCCATCGGGACCGGACGCTCCATGTCCGCCTTGACCTCGTCGATGGCCGAGAGCTGGTCGGCGGTCTCGGTGAAGGGGAAGGCGTCCTCGAGTTCGCGCTGCCACGGGGTGTCCGGGCCGAAGGCGTGCCCGGGCGAGGATGCACGGGCGGCGTACAGCTGGACCAGCTTGGCCGCGATCTGCCGGACGGCCTTGCGGGCCCGGCCCTTGGTCTTGGCCCAGTCCGAGCCACCCAGCTTGTTCAGCGTCGGGGTCTCCCCGCCCACGAAGCGGGACAGCAGGTCGAGAGAATCGGTGGGCACGAACAGCCGGTCACCGGGCTGGTTGCGCTTGCTCGGCGCGTACTCCACGACCAGGTACTCCCGGGTCGCGCCGCCGGACGTCCGCTGGACCAGGTCGACGTAGCGGCCGATGCCGTGCTGGGAGTGCACGACGTAGTCACCCGGCTTGAGGGAGACCGGGTCGACGGCGTTGCGGCGGCGGGTGGGCATCCGGGCCGGCGCCACGTCCACGGCGCCACGGCCGCCGGTCAGGTCGGCCTCGGTGAGCATCGTCAGCCCGGACGCGGTCAGGGTGAAGCCGTGCTCCAGGCGCCCGCAGGCCACGGTGACCACGTCGGAGCGGAGCGGGGTGTGCAGCTCACCGCTGCCCTCGCCGGCGATGCTCGCGCCGACCTCGGCCTCGGCCAGGCGCTCCTGAGCGCGCTGGGCGGTGCCGGCCCCGGCCACCACCAGGACGACCGGGTGCGACTGCGCGAGCGCGGCGCGGGCGTCACCGACCGCGGCGGCGAACTCCCCGCGGTACTCGGTGGCCGGCAGTACGGCCGGGGCCGCACCCGGGTCGTCGGCGGCGTCGGGCAGGCCGGTGTCGAACGGGGTGACGCTCCAGATGGGCAGCTCGGCGTCCCGGATCACGTCGAAGGTGTCCTCCAGCGTCCGGTAGGCCGACGAGCCCAGGTCGATGGGGGCCCGACCACCGGTGGCCGCCGCCATCCAGGACGCGGCCAGGAACTCGTTGCCCGTCCGCACCAGGTCCTCGGCGCGGGTGCGGACCCGTTCCGGATCGGCCAGCACGACATGGGTCCCGCGGGCCAGCAATTCCGGGAGCAGCGTCAGCCGCCCGGTGACCAGCACCGGGATGAGCGATTCCATGCCCTCCACCGGGACGCCGGACGCGAGCTTGGCCAGCATCTCCGACAGCGTCGGGTCGCCGGTGTTCGCGGTGGACAGACCCTCCGCACGCTCGCGTACCTCCGGGGTGAGCAGGATCTCCCGGCACGGCGGGGCGACGACGACGTCCACCGCCTCCAGCGAACGCTGGTCGGTCACCGCGAAGGTGCGCAGATCGCTGATCTCGTCGCCGAAGAACTCGACCCGGACCGGGTGCGCCGCGTTCGGCGGGAAGATGTCGAGGATCCCGCCGCGGACGGCGACCTCACCCCGCTTCTCCACCATCTCCACGCGGCCGTAGGCCATGCCGACGAGCTGCTCGACGAGGTCGGAGAGATCGACCTCCTGCCCGACCCGGAGTTCGACCGGCGTCATCTCGCCGAGCCCGGGGGCCATCGGCTGGATGAGGGACCGCACGGTGGTGACGACGACGGCCGGGTACCCCGCGGGGTCGCGCTCGGGGTGGGCCAGGCGGCGCAGGGTGGCGAGCCGGCGCCCGACGGTGTCGGCCCGCGGCGAGAGCCGTTCGTGGGGCAGGGTCTCCCACGAGGGGAACAGGCACACCCGGTCGTCGCCCAGCAGGTCACCGATCGCCGCCACGGCCATCTCGGCCTCGCGGCCGGTCGCGGTGACGAGCAGGACCGGCACCCCGGCCCCGGCGGGGGCGGCGGAGGCGAGGGCGGCGCACACGAACGGACGGATCGCCGGTGGGCCGACCACCCGCCGTGTCGGACGGCCGGCCGCGCCGACCAGGTCGGCGAAATAGGGGTCGGTCAGTGCGGCGGCCAGCAGACCGTCCAGTGATCCGGCGGTCGTCGTGTCGGCAGACATGGCACTGCTCCGTTCGTCCGAGCCGCGGGGCCGCCGTCGCCGGCGGTGGGCCCGGGACATGCCCGGGAACCCACCCGCGCCACACCAAGAACCCCTCGCCGGGTTCGACGAGGGGTTCAGGGCTGATGCTACGCCGGTCGTCGTGGGTCGGGGGCGGCCCCGCGACGCCCGGGGTCAGGAGCCTTCGTACCGGATCCCGAGGTCCTTGCCGACGGCCAGATTGACCCCGTTGTCCATCCACTTGTTGCTGGTCAGACCGGAGACCGAGGCCCGCGAGGGGTAGTAGATGCGGATCGTGTACCGGGAGTTGCCGTTGTAGACGAACTGGTCGCGGCCGAACAGATTGTTCTGCAGCGTCAGCGACACCCGGCTGAACTTGGCCGGCTGGATGCTGACCGTGTTGCCGCCACCGTCGAGCCAGTTCTTCTCGATGACGAGGTTCTTCACCGGGGTCACGTTCTGCACGACGATGATCGCCGCGCCGGCCTGCCGGCCGAGGATGCCCAGGGAGTCGCCGGCGACGACCGACCCGATGATGGTGTTGCCGACGATGGCGATGTTCTCGCCGCCCTGGATCTCGATGCCGTCGTTGTGGGTGCCGTCCGAGTGGTACGGGCTCGAGCTCCACCGCGTCATGTCGTGGATGTAGTTGCCCTCCACCCGCACGTTGGCGGCGGACGAGCCGCCGGGACGGTTGAAGATGCCGATGCCGTCGTTGGTGCGGGTGATGTGGTTGTACCGCGCGGTGAACTCGTGCCCGACGATGCCGTCGCGGGTGGCGCTGGGCCGGTCGGGCTTGATGGTGTTCCGCTCGACCGTCAGGTTGTAGACGGCCGCGCTGTTGGCGTCGACGCATCCACTGTTGCCGGCGGTCACATCGGAACCGCAGTGCAGGTAGGAGTTGCGGATGGTCACGTTCCGGGCCTGGATGCGCAGGTCCCCGTAGACCTCCTTGCCGTCGATCACCGTGCCGTCCTGGGTGATGGTCAGCGGGCCGGTGTAACGGCTCAGACTGGTCCCCGAGGGGACCCCGGTGTTGCTCGCGGACGGCTTGCCACTGCTCGACGCGGGCGCGGCCGCGGCCGGGGTGGCGGTCGAGGTGCCGTCGAGCGAGTCGGCCGAGACCTCCCAGATGCTCAGGTCGACGGGCGCCGAACTGGAGGAGTAGTTCCAGACGCCGACGGCACCGGCGCTGCTGATGCGGGCGGAGTCGGAATCGGAGTACTCGTACTGCCAGGACGGGGTGCTCGCGCCGTCCGGCCAGGCCCGCACCTGGATCTTCACCGGGTTGGTCCCGGTGACCTGGCCCTCCAGGCGGACGGCCTGCCCCTCCACGACGGTGGCCGGCAGGGTGATGCCACCCAGCAGGGTCTCGTCGTTGCCGGCGGTCCGGCTGACGCTCACCGCGAGCGCACCACCTCCGGTGACCCGGACACGGGCGCGGTAGGCCGATCCGTCGGACTTCTCCCGCAACTCGAGCGCGTGGTAGAGCTTCAGCCCGCCATCGGCGACACCGACCACGGTCGTCTTGGAACGCGCCACGGTGTTCAGGGACGACACCTGGTTCAGGCTCCCGCCCGCCGCGGTCGACGGCTGGAGGCCGTCGATCGTCCAGGCGCCGTCGGACACGTCGTTCACGCCGGCGGACACAGCCGGATTGACCGTCCATCCACCGCCGAGCGGAGCGGAACCCAGGGCTCCGGACACCGACCGGTCGAAGCTGTCGGCGGCGACCGGGCCGGCGTCGGCCGCCCAGGCGGGGGCGGCCGGCAGGACGGTCACCGTGGACGCGGCGAGCGCGATCACGCCCGCCAGGATGCGGACGCGGGCCGGTCGGCCCGAGGGGTGCAGTGCACTCACGAAAGAACTCCTTCTGGACACCGGGCGGGGGCGCCGGGCGTCGATGCACGGGTCATCGCAGGCCACTGCATGCAGCGGCCGGTCGAATCGACATGAGGTGGAACACGAATACCGGCCCGGGTCGGACCGGGTCCGCGTCGATCACCGGAAGAACGCGGCGGTGCGCATTTTCCGGTCCCCGGACATTTCCGGGGAATCGGCGGACTCGACCGGACCATATCCGGAGGAAACGCCGCCGACCAGAGCCGCAGCCTGCCGCCCGGGACGATGCGAGGCGGCCGTCCGACGATGGAACCCCGCGCGGACCAGCGCGAACATCTTCGTAGCGTGACCACGACGAACGCCTCCGTCACGATCGGCCGCCGGATGCGCGCGCACAGACCTGTGCGGCCGGCGTATCGGGAGAATTATTGGGCCGGATGAGTGAATTGCGAACCGCTACCCGCGGGACCGGACCGAAATGCCTCCGCAACACTGGTGACAGAGCTCACGTTATGGTTTCGAGATTGGTCGGGTCCCCGCCGCGGGTACGGCGCCGTCGGCGCGAACGGGTCCCGGAGCCGGTCGGTCGGTCGGCGGTCGTCCGGGTCGGAGAGCGCCGTCACGCCGACGCCGGCGCCGGTCGGGTGCACCGGCAGGTGCGGGTACGGGCGCAGGTGGGTTCACTCCATCGATCCCGGACGGCCGTCGTGAGAGGATTCGTCGCGGGACGGTGTCCGCGCGATCCGCCGTGGTGTAACGGCAGCACCTCGGATTTTGGTTCCGATGGTTCAGGTTCGAATCCTGGCGGCGGAGCGAGGCACTCACGGTCCGGAGTGCCACCACCTACGTCGAAGGCCCCGGATGCCGATTCGGCATCCGGGGCCACCGGTGGTGCGACGGGCGAACGCCCGGGGGATCAGGAACCGTTGTAGCGTATCCCGGAATCCCGGCCCACGGCCAGGTTCCTGCCGTTGTCCATCCAGGTGTTGCTCAGCAGGCCGTGCACGGTGCTGCGCGACTCGGAGTAGATCCGGATCTGGTAGGTCGAATTACGCGAGTAGACGTACTGGTTGCGGCCGAACTGGTTGTCCTGCATGGTCAGTTCGACCGTGGCGAACTTGCCCTGCTGGATGCAGACGGTGTTCTGGGCGTCGTCGAGCCAGTTCTTCTCGATCACCAGGTTCTTCACCGGCGTGACGTTCTGCACCACGATGATCGCGGAACCGGCGTGCAGGCCGAACACCCCGAGCCCGTCGCCGGCGACCGCCGACCCGATGATGGTGTTGCCGACGATGGCGATGTTCTCGCCGCCCTGCACCTCGATGCCGTCGTTGTGCGTTCCGTCAGTGTGGTAGGGGCTGTCGTTCCAATGAGTCAGGTCGTGGATGTAGTTCCCCTCCACCCGGACGTTCGCCGCGGACGAACCACCGGGCCGGTTGAAGATCCCGATGCCGTCGTTGGTGTGCAGGATGTGGTTACCGCGGGCGGTGAACTCGTGACCGACGATGCCGTCCCGGGTGTAGCTGGGGCGGTCCGGGTCGATGGTGTTCCGGTCGATGGTCAGGTTGAAGACGTTGGCGTGGTTGGCGTCGATGCACCCACTGTTGGTCGGAGTGACATCGGAACCGCAGTGCAGATAGGAGTTGCGGATGACGACGTTCCGGGCCTGGATGCGCAGATCGCCGTAGACCTCCTTGCCGTCGATCACCGTGCCGTCCTGGGTGATCGTCAGCGGACCGTCGTAGCGGCTCAATCGCGTCCCGACCGGGACGCCGGTGTTGCCGGCGTCCGGCTTGCGGGCACCACTCACCGGGGGCGTGCTCACCGGCGGAGTACTCACCGGCGGAGTACTCACCGGCGGAGTGCTCACCGGCGGAGTGCTCACCGGCGGGGTCGTCGGCGGGGTGATGGCCGAGCTCGTCGGATCGATCATGGTGATGGTCGGCGACGGGGGGGCCGGAGCGGTGGTGGCCGGGGCCGTCGTCGCGGGGGCGGTGGTGGCCGGAGCCGTCGTCGCGGGGGCGGTGGACGCCGGGGCCGAGGCGGACGCCGGGGCCGAGGTGGCGGTCCGGGTCACCGGCGCGGGGCTGCTCACCGGCGGGGTGGCCGGAACCGGAACGTCGGCCGAGCTCACCAGGAGATCGTCGGTCAGCACCGCCGCACTGCCGCTGATCGAGGCGTACTCCCAGGTGCCGGCCGAGCCGGCCCGGACGATGCGCGCGGGATCGGAGTCCCGCACCTCGGTCTGCCAGTACGGCATCGCGGTGCCTTCCGGCCATGCCCGCCCGTTCACGGCCACCGGGTCCGTGCCGCCGGCCTCGAACTGCACGACGATGCGCTGACCGGCCCGGAAGGTCCCGGGGAGATCCACGGACTCCAGGGCGACCTCCCCGGCCGGCCCGACCCGGTTGACGCTGAGCGCGGCGCGGCCGTCCTGGTTCATCCGGATCCTGCCCCGGTACACCGATCCGTCGGCCTGCCGGCGCATCTCCACGGCCTGGTAGACCGTCCACGTCCCCGTGCCGATGCTCGGGAACGACGTGGTGATCTGCACCCGGACGTCCCGCGCGGAGACGGCGGGAAGTGTTGCCTGGAAGGACTTCCCGGACGGGAGCGCAGCCACCGAACCGGCTCCGCCGGACACCTGCACGGCGGCCTTGCCACCGTTGGTCAGCGCCCACGGGCCGCCCTTCTCGGCGGTGCCCCATCCCCCGGCGACCGACCGGGCGAAGGAGTCCTGGGCGACCACGGTCCAGTCGGGGGCAGCGGAGGCGGCCGGGACGCAGACCAGGGTCAGGCCCACGCACAGGCTGGTGGCGGACAACAGACCGGCGGTGAGTCGGTGGCCGGGTCGGGCGGGGCGTCGCTTCATCGGGAATCTCCTCGGGGACGGCAAGGGGTACGGGCGGTCCGGGGACCGGTGCGGGATGGGGCGGCTGCGCGGGACCGGGACGGCGGCACGGCGCCGGCGGGACGGGCACAGGTGGCACGGGGCACGTCCGGAACCAGCCGGGTCCGTGCGGGACGGGGTGCCGCATCGACGGCGCACTCCCCGGTCCGGCGGTCCGCGTCCACCGCGGGCGGATCGAGCGCCGGGGTGACACCCGCGGCAGCAAGGCCGGGGATCGGGACCTCCGCGGTGCCAGGCACTCGCGGTAGACACAGAGTAAGAGGCCAGACACTGCGGGCAACATCCCCCGAACGGTCCCCGCGGTCGTCACCCCGCCCGGGAGGCGGGTCGGCCACCTGCGGAGATGGCGTCGCCGGTGACCGGACACGGTCCCCGACGGGTGGGGATCCCCGGAGTCGTCACCCGTCGGACGCCGGACGGGCACCCGCCGTACGCCTCCCACCTCCCCGTCGGGGCGCGGTGGCCGCGATCGTCGGTCCTGGCCGTGTGAGCCAGGTCACCCTCTGCAGGACGGCACGGGCCGGGACGGGATGTCGCACCGACTACCGGGACGGCTCGTCACACCGGAAAGGGGAGCCCGTGACGGCCTGCGTCGCTCCGCGACCGGGACGCGGTGACCTTGGGTGACCCGGCGCCGTCGGGCCGCGCACTAGCATCACCCGGGTCCCACGGCCCCGCACCGGGCCCGGTGGACCTCCGGCCCGGCAGCCTTCCCGGCGGGCGGAATGCGCGAGATGCCCTGGAGGAGCTGTGCCGTTGTCCTCGCCCCAGCCGACGCGACCCGCAGTGGAGGGCGACCCGTCGGAGCCCGTCGCTGCGCACCCGCCCGCCGATCCGGCCGTGACTGCCGTCATCGTGCTGGCCGCCGGGGCCGGCACCCGGATGCGTTCGGCCCTGCCCAAGGTGCTCCACCCGCTGGCCGGCCGGCCGCTGGTCTGGCACGCGGTCCGGGCCGCCGCCGCCCTGACCCCGCGCACCCTGGTCGCCGTGCTCGGGCACGGCCGGGAGGCGGTCGGGGCCTACCTGGACGGGGCCGGGGACGAACTGCCGTCGATCGTCCGGGCGGTGCAGGCCGAGCAGCGCGGCACCGGACACGCGGTGGCCTGTGCGCTCACCGCGACCGGCGGGCTGACCGGCACGGTCGTCGTCACCTACGCCGATGTCCCCCTGCTCCGCCCGGAGACCCTGGGCGAACTGGTCCGCGCCCACCACGACGGTGGTCACGCGGTGACCGTGCTGACCGCCGAGGTGGACGACCCGACCGGTTACGGCCGGGTGATCCGGGACGCCGACGGCACCCCGGCGGCGATCGTGGAGCACAAGGACGCCGACGCCGACCAACGGGCGGTGCGCGAGGTCAACTCCGGTGTGTACGCCTTCGACGGGGAGCTGCTGGGCGAGTCGCTCGCCGCGCTGTCCACGGACAACGCCTCCGGCGAGCTGTACCTGACCGACGTGCTCGCCGGGGCCCGCGCCCGCGGCCGCCGGGTGGGTGCCGTCCGCGCGAGCGACCCGGTGGAGACCGAGGGGGTCAACGACCGCGTCCAGCTCTCCGAGATGGCCGCCCGGCTGAACGCCCGTCTGGTCCGCGATCTCCAGTTGGGCGGGGTCACCGTCCTCGACCCCCGCACCACCTGGGTGCACGCCGACGTGCGGGTCGACGCCGACACGGTGCTGCTGCCGGGCACGTCGCTCGAGGCGGGCACCGTGGTCGGGTCGGGCTGCACCATCGGCCCGGACACGACCCTGAGTGCATGCCGGGTCGAGAGCGACGCCTCCGTGGTCCGATCGCACGCCTCCGGCGCGGTGGTGGGCCCCGGCGCCACGGTGGGGCCGTTCAGCTTCCTGCGGCCGGGCACCGAACTGGGCGCCGGCTCCAAGGTGGGCGCCTACGTCGAGGTCAAGGGATCGACCCTGGGCGAGGGAGCCAAGGTCCCGCACCTGTCCTACGTCGGTGACGCCGAGATCGGGCCGGGCAGCAACATCGGTGCCGGCACCATCACCGCGAACTACGACGGGGTGCGCAAGTCGCGCACCGTGGTCGGCCGCGACGCCTTCGTCGGCACCAACAGCACCCTGGTCGCCCCGGTCGTCGTCGGGCCGGGCAGCTATGTCGCGGCCGGTTCGACGGTCACCGCCGACGTGCCGGCCGGCGATCTGGCCGTGGCCCGGCAACGTCAGCGCACGGTGCGCGGCTGGGTGCTGCGCCGCCGGCCCGGCACGCCGACCGAGCGTGCCGCCCTGGCCGCCGGCGCCGGTGCCCCGGCCGGTCGGGACGCCGACGGCGCGCCCGTAAGCTCACCGGGTACCCCCGCTCCCACCGCCGAAGGGGACCTCACCGCGTGAGTGCCATCTCCATCACCAACAGCAAGTCCCTGATGCTGTTCTCGGGACGCGCGTTCCCGGAACTGGCCGACGAAGTGGCCCGGTTCCTCGACGTCGAGGTCACCCCGCAGGACGCCTACGACTTCGCCAACGGCGAGATCTTCGTCCGGTTCAAGGAGTCCGTCCGCGGCACGGACGCCTTCCTGATCCAGTCGTGCGGTCCGCCGCTGAACACGTGGATGATGGAGACGCTGATCATGATCGACGCCCTGAAGAGGGCCTCGGCCAAGCGGATCACCGTGGTGCTCCCGTTCTATCCCTATGCGCGCCAGGACAAGAAGCACCGCGGCCGGGAACCGATCTCCGCGCGTCTGGTCTCCGACCTGCTCAAGACGGCCGGCGCTCAGCGCCTGATGACCGTCGACCTGCACACCGACCAGATCCAGGGCTTCTTCGACGGCCCGGTGGACCACCTGTTCGCCCAGCCCCTGCTGACCCGCTACATCGCGGACAAGTACATCGGCGACGATCTGGCCGTCGTCTCCCCGGACTCCGGTCGCGTGCGGACGGCGGAGCGCTGGGCCGACCGCCTCGGCGGAGCGCCCATCGCGTTCATCCACAAGACCCGCGATCCGAACAAGCCCAACCAGGTGGTGGCCAACCGGGTGGTCGGCGATGTCAGCGGCCGCACCTGCATCGTCGTCGACGACATGATCGACACCGGTGGGACCATCTCCAAGGCGGTCGGTCAGGTGCTCGACGCCGGAGCCAGCAAGGTCGTCGTCGCCGCAACGCACGGCGTGCTGTCCGACCCGGCCGCCGAGCGGCTGGCCGCTTCCGGGGCGTGCGAGGTCGTGCTGACCAACACCCTGGCCATCCCGCCGGCCCACCGGTTCGAGCAGCTGACCGTGCTGTCCATCGCGCCGCTGCTCGCGCAGGCGATCCACGAGGTCTTCGAGGACGGATCCGTCACCAAGCTGTTCGACGCCTGACCGGACTGTTCGACAGTCGATCCGGGAGCCGGGCGGGATCCCGCTCCGGCGGAGTTCAGCCCCGCAGGCCCCGGACCCTGTCGGCCACGACCGCGGCCGGCTGCGGTCGTACGGCAGGCGGGCTGTTCACCGTCGTCGGCGTCCGGCCGGCTGCCGCGGTCAGGGTTGCCCGATGGGTGGTCATCGCCGCGACCATGCCCAGGACGACCCAGAGGAACGGCCCGGCGATGGTCTGCGCGTTCAGGGCGTTGTAGGTCTGCGGGACGATCACCATGACCGCCCCGGTGAGCGCCAGGCCGGGGAGCGGCGGACGTCGTCCGATCCCGCGGACGACGATGGCCGCCTGGATCCCGAAGTAGAGCAGTGCGAAGACCACACCGACGTCGACCGCGTAGATCAGGATCGAGCTCTCCAGGCTGGTGGTCAGGCCGCCCAGTTCGGCGACCCGACTGGCCGAGCCGATACCGCCTCCGGTGAAGAGGAAGTCGCTGCCGTGGTCGGCGAAGAACTGCAGGGCGGCCGTCCGGGCACCGGTGGAACCGGTGTCGTTGGCGAGCCGGTCCGCCACCCCACTGCTCAGCGACGAGGTGGCCGCGTACCCGGCCGCCACCGCGACCACGACGACGGACACGATCTTCGCCAGCGGACGGATCCGCGAGGCCAGCACGACGTAGGCGATGCCCAGACCCGCGACCGCCAACCCCGTCCGGGACTGGGTGGCCAGCATGCCGCCGGCCAGGAGCATGAGCAACGGCAGTTGGACCGCGGCCGAGCGGAAGCCCGCGAGCAGCGGGATGGTCGCCCCGATGAGCAGCGACAGGGTGAGGGGATGGTCCAGCGTGCCCATCCAGCGCGGGAAGTTGATCTCGTCGAACCAGTAGTTGGTCTGGTAGTAGGCGCGGTAGAGCAGCACGCCCCCCTGGGCCCACTCGACGAGGGCCAGCGCGGCCTGGACCGCGACGATCCCCACCACCCACGCCCGCAACCGGTGGATCAGGGCGGGATCGCGGTCCAGGGCGATCTGGATCAGGACGAACAACAGGATCGGCGCCACCATCTGACTCAGGAAGAGCACGAGACCGCTGCCGGTCCGGCTGGTCTTCGTGGCGAGGAAGGCGACGGCCAGGAACAGGCTCAGCCCCAGGTAGGTCAGGATGCGGCGGGCGATCTCCCGCAGCACCGCATGGACGTCGTGGAGCACCTGGAAGGCGAACGACAGCAGGATCAGCCAGGTCGCCGGGTGGAAGGCCAGCGAGCTGCCGCGCGGCTGCCCGGTGATCATGGACGACGCCACCCCGGGAACCGCGGCCCACAGCACCAGGGCCACGAGCACGAGCACGATCGGGCGGCTGCGGAAGAAGTAGGCCAGCACCGTGCAGATGCCGATCCAGCCGACGAGTTGGACCATCGACACCTCCCCCGGGCCCGCCTGCGACCCCCAGCACACATCGCCACCGGACCGAACGGCGCACGGTCCCGACGAGCCTACCGAGCGTGAGCTCGATCCGGTCCCCCACGACCGGCGGCGCGGGTCGGTCGAGCGCCACGAGGGGTTCGGCGTCACGGACGGCACCGTCGATGGTCGACGGAGGGTGATGTCGGCTGAACCACCCTGATCGGAGGGTGACGCCGTCGCCCGTCGGGAGGAGATCGTCGCCGCCGTGGTCTCTGTCCGTTATATTCACCGGTGGGGAGTGCCGACGGTGAACACCGGGGACAGACACCCGCCCGCGCGATCTCGGGGGAGATCCTTCGCGGAGTGGGCCGCCGTCGGTCGTACGAGGGGGAGACATGCGAGCACCGAACACCGGCCGGGCGTCCGGGACGCCGTGGGTCGTCAGGTCGAGCGCAACGGTCGGATCGACACGGTGAGCCTCCCCGACGTCTGTGTCGTGGGCAGCGGCCCGAACGGACTCGCGGCGGCCGTCACCATGGCCCGGGCCGGACTGTCGGTCCAGGTCTTCGAGGCCAACGACACCCTCGGGGGTGGCGCCCGCACGGCCGAGATCACCGTGCCGGGCTACCACCACGACCTCTGTTCGGCCGTGCACCCCATGGCCCTCGCCTCCCCCTTCTTCAAGGCCTTCCAGTTGGCCGACCGCGTGGACTTCGTGACGCCGGACGTCTCGTACGCCCATGCCTTCTCCCCGGGTCGCGCCGGGGTGGCCTACCGCGACCTGGAGCGCACGGCGGTCGAACTGGGCGCCGACGGCAAGGGCTGGCGTGACCTCTTCGCCCCGCTGGTCCGCAACATCGACGGCATCGTCGACTTCGCCACCGATCAGCTGCTGCGCATCCCCCGCCATCCGGTGGCCGCGGCCCTGATGGGCCTGCGGACCCTCGAACAGGGCTCGCCGCTGTGGAACGCCCGGTTCGTCGGGCAGGTGGCGCCGGCCATGCTGACCGGCGTCAACACCCACTCCCTGGGCATCATGCCCAGTCTGTCGACGGCCGGCGCCGGCCTCCTGCTCGCCACCCTCGCGCACAGCCACGGCTGGCCCGTCCCCATCGGTGGCTCCCAGGCGATCGCGAACGCCCTGGCCGACGATCTCCGGGCGCACGGCGGCGAGATCCACACGGGGGTCCGGGTGGACGACCTGGGCGAACTGCCGCCGTCACGGGTCACCCTGCTGGACACCTCGGCGCGGGCCCTGCTGCTGCTGGCCGGAGACCGCCTGCCCGACCGCTACCGGGCCGCGGTCGGCCGCTTCCGGTACGGCGACGGAGCCGCCAAGGTCGATTTCGCCCTGAGCGAGCCCGTGCCGTGGACGGCGAAGGCCCTCCGCGACGCGCCGACCATCCATCTCGGTGGGAGCCGCCGGGCTCTGGCCGCGTCCGAGGCGGACGTCGCCCGCGGTCGGTACCCCGCGGAGCCCTATCTGTTGATGTCGCAGCCGAGCCTGCTCGATCCGACCCGGGCCCCGGCCGGTGGTCACGTCCTGTGGGCCTACACGCACGTGCCGCGGGGCTCACGGCGGGACATGCTCACCGAGATCACCGACCGCATCGAGACCTTCGCGCCCGGTTTCCGCGACGTGGTCGTCGGGTCGGCCTCCAGTTCGGCCGCCGGTCTGGAGGCGCACAACGCCAACTACATCGGCGGGGACTTCAGCGCCGGGGCGGTGACGGCGTTCCAGCTGGTCAAGCGTCCGGTGATCTCCGCCCACCCCTGGCGCACCCCGCTGCCCGGGGTGTACCTCTGTTCGTCCTCGACCCCGCCGGGTCCGGGGGTCAACGGGATGGCCGGCTGGCACGCCGCGCGCCTGGCCCTGAAGGACCTGGGCCTGCCCAGCCCGGATCTCGCACCGGCCGTCCCCCACCGGGGTCACACCCCGGCCGTCGTGGAGGGGACGAGCCGATGAGCACCCGCGAGAACCTCCCGACCCGGACGGCGGTCCGCCTGCGCGTGCTGTTCCTGGCGCTCCTGCTCGTGGTGCCGGCCGGCCTGGCGATCAAACGGCAGGCCGGGGTCGAGCCCTACCCGGCGATCCTGCTGCCCAGCTTCGGCCCGGTCCTGGAACGGGACGGGGTGGTGCGGTTCCGGGAGTCCGAGGTCATCGGGATCACGGCGGACGGTCGGCAGACCGTGCTCGACCCGGCCGAGGTCATGCCCGGGGCGAACGACGGCTACTCCGTGGTCTTCGGGGCGATCTTCTCCGACGAGGCAAAGGTGACGGCCCCCGACTCGGTCGCGTGGCTGCGCCAGCAGTTGGCCCGTTCCTACCCGGACCAGCAGTTCACCTCGCTGTCGGTGCGCTGGGTCGACAGCCTGTACGACTCGCGGACCGGGCAGCGGACGACCGACGACGACCAGGTCTCGTACACCATCGATCTGCAGGGGGCGTCGTGAAGGCCCTGGCCCGGTTCGACGCCTGGGTCCTCCGGGGGCCGTTCACCCCGCGCGACCTCGGCCGCTTCCGCATCGTGTTCTGCCTGCTGCTGGTCCTGCTGGTGCCGCAGCTCGACTGGCTGGCGCCCTACCCGAACTCCTTCTACGAACCTCCGTGGGGTCCGTTCGCGCTGCTGTCGGGGTTCCCGTCCGCACCCGTGCTCACCGTCGTCGAGATCGTGGTCTTCCTGTCCCTCGCCGCGACCCTGCTGGGGCTGTTCACCACCGCCTCGTCGATCGCGCTCACGCTGTCGCTCGTCGTCGACTTCGGCCTGAACTTCAGCGTCGGCAAGGTCGACCACTCGATGGTCATGGTGATGGTGCCGGCCGTGCTCGCCTTCGCCCGCTGGGGCGACACCTGCTCCCTGGACGCGATCAGGCGCCGGCGCCGTGGGCTGGACCCGGTGGATGCCGACACGGCCCGGGCCCGGCTGCAGTGGCCGATGCGGTTCCTGGGCCTGGCCATCGGACTGGCCTTCGTCTCGGCCGCGGCCCCGAAGGTCCTGGGTGGCTGGCTCAGCCTGTCCAGCCAGGCCAGCTACGGCTACCAGGTCCGCAGCGACGTGCTCTCTGGGCGGTCGAGTCTGCTGTCCTCGTTCCTGGTGGATCTGCACGTGCCGGCGGTCTGGGAGGCGCTGGACTGGGCCACCGTGGCTCTCGAGGCCGGGGTGGTGCTCTGCCTGGTGACCTGGCGGAGCTGGCGCATCGGGCTGGCGGTGCTGGCCCTGTTCCACGTGGGTATCGGCCTGTCCCTCGGGATCTGGTTCGCCAGCAACGTGATGGCCTACGGCGCCTTCGTCGCCTGGGGCCGGTGGGCGCTGCCGTCGGTGACCCTGTCCGAACGCACCCGGCGGACGGTGAGCCGGGCGGCGATCCCCCTCACCGTCGGGGTCGGCCTGCTGCTGTGGTGGGTCTCCGGCCTGATCAGCCCGGCCATCGAGACGTTCCGGATGCTCATCGTGCTGGCCGGTGCAGCAGTGGCCCTGGTCTACCTGCTCGCCCAGGTCCGCGGCCTGCTGACCCGGCGCCGCGGCCGGGTCCCGGAGACCCTGCACAGCACGTCCCCGGCCGGCTGACCGGGTCGGCGGCGGGGCCGCCCCCCGGAGCGGACCTCACCGGGACCCGGCGCGGGTCACCTACCATCCGAGACCGGGCACGGTGCGTGATCAGGGGCGATCAGGACGACGCCGCACCGACCCCAGCAGAACGCCGTCCCGGACCCCGCCGGTTCGGACGAACACCGCGACAGACCCGAGAACAGGAGGTGCCCGTTCCGATGGCGCCCCGCCGACCCACCGGTGACCGACCCACGGTGCGGATCCTGGGCACCCATGGTGTCCCGGCCGCCTACGGCGGGTTCGAGACCGCCGCGGAGAACGTCGCCCTGCACCTGCGTGACCACGGCTGGCGGGTGATCGTCTACTGCCAGGAGACCGGTGACGGGCCGACCCGCGAGGACACGTGGAACGGCCTGGAGCGGGTGATCGTGCCGGTGTCCCGGGAGGGCTGGCTGGGTACGTCGTCGTTCGACCTGAAGAGCATCCGGCACGCCGTCCGACACCGGGACGTGTGTCTGACGTTCGGGTACAACACCGCCGTCTTCAACATCGCCCAACGCCTGCTGCGGATCCCCAACGTCATCAACATGGACGGCATCGAGTGGTCCCGTGCGCGGTGGGGCAAGGCCCGCCAGGCCATCCTGTGGACGAACGAGCGCATCGCCTGCTTCGTGGGTGACCACCTGATCGCCGACCACCCGAGCATCGAGGTCTACCTGACCACGCGGGCCCGGCACAGCAAGATCTCCACCATCACCTACGGCGCCAATGCCGTCACCGACGCCCCCACCGGCCCGGTCACCGACCGGGGCCTCACCCCGGGGAAGTACCTGACACTGATCTGCCGGCCCATCCCGGAGAACTCGATCCTCGAACTGGTGCAGGGCTTCTCGGCCCGCCCACGCGGCGTGGACCTGGTCGTGCTCGGCAACTACGACGGCGAGGCCGACCCGTACCACCGGGCCGTGCTGGACGCGGCGGGCGACGAGGTGCGGTTCGTCGGAGCGATCTACGACCCGGCGGAGGTGGCCGCGCTCCGCTTCCACGGCGCCGGGTACCTGCACGGTCACACCGTCGGTGGCACCAACCCCTCGCTGGTCGAGGCGATGGCCGCCGGCAACCCGGTGATCGCCCACGACAACGAGTACAACCGGTGGGTCGCGGCCGACGGCGCCCGCTACTTCGCCACCGCCCAGGACGCCGACGAGCGCATCACCGAGCTGCTCGCCGACGACGGACAGCGGGCGGCGATGGGCCGGGCCAGCCGGGACCGGCATGCCCGGGAGTTCACCTGGGAACACGTCGCCGGCCAGTACCGCACCCTGCTCGAGCGGTACCTCCGGTGAGGCCCGCACCCGCCGCCGGCGCCACCGGCCCGGTCACGAACGGATCCGCCACCCGCGGACCCCGCATCACGGAAGAGGACCCCACATGATCAAGGTCGGCATCGTCGGACTGGGCAAGATGGGGCTCTCGCACGTCGCGATGATCCGGGCCCACCCCGACGTCAGCGTGGAGGCCGTCGTCGACTCCACCGGGTACGTGCTCGACGTGCTGAGCAAGTACACCGGGCTGCGCACGTTCAGCGGCATGCAGGAGATGCTCGACGCGGTCGAGCTCGACGCGGTCATCATCGCCACCCCCACCCGCCTGCACGCCGGCATGGTGCGCACCGCGTTGGAGGCCGGGGTGAGCGTGTTCTGCGAGAAGCCGCTGACCCTGACGTCCGCGGAGTCCGTGGAGCTGGCCGAACTCGCCCGCAGTCGTGGCCTGGTCACCCAGGTGGGCTACCACAACCGCTTCGTCGGAGCCTTCCAGGAGGTCAAGAAGCTGCTGGACGCCCAGGCCATCGGACGGGTCACCCACGTGCTGGCCGAGGCCTACGGGCCGGTGGTCCTCAAGCCCAAGGGGTCGACGTGGCGAAGCCAGCGGTCCGAGGGCGGCGGCTGCCTGTACGACTACGCCGCGCACCCGATCGACCTGGTCACCTGGTACCTCGGTGCCCCGACCGGGGTCGGCGGCACAGTGCTCGGCTCGGTGTTCTCCGCCGAGACCGAGGACGAGGTGTTCAGCACGCTGTACTTCCCGGACGGCGTCAGCGGGCAGGTCTCCGTCAACTGGTCGGACGAGTCCTACCGCAAGATGACCACCCGGATCACGCTGTGGGGCACCCAGGGCCGGATCCACGCCGACCGCCAGGAGTGCCAGGTCTACCTCCGTGAGGAGGCGACCGCACCCGAGGGGTACGAGCCCGGATGGAACGTGCGGTACACCACCGAGCTCACCGACGAGGTGTGGTTCTACCTGCGCGGCGAGGAGTACAGCGCCCAGTTGGACGCCTTCGTCAAGCGGGTGCAGAACCGAGATCTGGACGGCACCAACAGCTTCGCCAGCGCGGCGGTCACCGACCGGGTGCTCGAGCTGATGGTCACCGATGCCGCCGCCGGCCCCCGCACGCTGGCCACCGGCGACGCTCCGGTCCCCGTCGCCCCGGCACCGGCACGCACCCGTGCCGGCACCGCCGTGGCGCTCCTGCAGCACGGTCTGCAGGTGGCCCGAGCCGGTGGTCGCACGCTCGTCGCCCGGCTCCGCAAGAGCTCCTGAACCACCTCCCCCCTTCCGTCAGGAGTCAGACACCATGGATCGCTTGCTGTTCGGTGACAACCAGTTCTTCGGCGTCAACCACATGTCCGAGGAGAAGGCGCGGGCCCAGGCCATGCGCTTCCAGGACATCGACGCCGTCATGGGGGTGCTCGACGCCGCCTACGACGAGGGCATCACCACCTTCATGTGCACCACCCACGGCCGGATCGCCCAGGTCTGCGACCGGGTGCGCGCCAACCCGGAGCGGTACAAGGACTTCACGTTCTTCCCGGGGATGCCGTACGCGCACAAGTACGCCGACGCGATCACCGAGAACGGCATGCTCGGCGCCGTCCGACAGTTCCTGCCCGAGGAGGGCCTGGTCAACGCGGCCCTGCGCGGGGGGCGGTCGTTGGCCAAGAAGGACATCGAGGGCCTCACCACCCTGCTGGTGGACGCCGAGATGGCCATGTTCCGTGGGCTGCGCACGCCGGTGATCTGGCTGCAGAACGTCGTGGTGGACCTGCTTCTCGGGCTCGGCTTCGACGACGCGTTCGTCATCTTCGCCGAGCACGTCCGCAAGCGGTACGACGCCGAACCGGGCTTCATCACGATGAACCTGCCCCGCCTGCTGGACACCCTCGAGCGGGTCGGGGTGGACAACCCCATCGTCTGCTCCAACATCAACAAGATCGGGTTCCGGATGTCCGGCGGGATCCAGGGCTACCAGGAGGCGTTGCAGGGCAGGCGGTTCCGGGCCGTGGCCATGTCGGTCTTCGCCTCCGGGGCGATCCCGCCCCGGGAGGCGCTGGAGTGGATCTACGCCCAGCCCAACATCGAGTCCGTGGTGTTCGGTGCCTCCTCGCGCGCCAACATCCACAACACGGCGATGCTGGTCGACGAGTTGGCCCCCGCCCGGGCCTGAACCCCGCACCACCACGAGCGCCGCATCCGGACCCCCGGGTGCGGCGCTCGGTCGTCCCCGGGAGGCATCCCGTCCTGCAGCCCAGGACCGCCCGGCCCGTCAGCGACGGGTGGCCGCCCGGGTGAGCAGCTCGACGACCTCGCGGCGGTACCGGGCGATGGAGAAGCGCCGCAGCGCCTCGGTGCGACCGTGCTCGCCGAGTCGGCGGGCCAGGTCGGCGTCGTCCAGCAGGCGGGCGGCCGCCGCGGCCATCGCCGTGGCGTCCCCGGGCGGAACGAGCAGACCGGTGGAGTCGTCCTGCACGGTCTCCAGATGTCCCAGGGCGGCCGCGGCGACGACGGGCCGGGCCGCGAGCTGGGCCTCGACCACCGCGTTGCCGAACGGCTCCCGCAGCGACGGGGCCAGGACGACCTCGGCCCGCTCCAGGGCCGGCCAGACGGGGTTGACGTAGCCGGAGAACGTGACCGCCCCGGCCAGGTCGGGTTGCCCGGCGCGCGTGTGGAGCTGGTCCACGAACCACTCGTAGCCCTCGAACGCCGTGCCGCACACGTCGAGCACCACGTCCCGGCCGTCCGCGCGCAGGGCGGCCACCGCCTCCAGGGCGACATCGGTGCCCTTGCGCGGCGAGAGCCGGCCCACGATGGCCAGCCGGCGGGGACCGGCACCCGGTGTGGACGCGGTGATCTCGCCGGTGGGCTCGGGCACCCCGTTGTAGATGAGCTGGGACCGCGCGCGCAGGCGCGGCACGGCATCGCCCACGGCCTGCAGGGCGGGCTCGCTGATGACGATGAGCCGGCGGGCGAGCACCAGCGGGCCGATCAGGGCGGTGCGGACGAGCCGACTGTCGTCCATCTCGGCCTCGTGCACGTGGCACACCACCGGCACCCGCAGCAGCCGGGTGACCAGCAGCCACCAGGGCAGGGTGACGGTGTTGACGTACACGACGTCCGGCCGCACCCGCCGCAGCGTCCGCACGATGGTCAGGGCCCCGGGGACCAGGGACAGCAGGAGCTTCACCATGCCGGTGGCCGACGCGTTCTCGCGCCGCAGCACGGGGTAGTCGACCCGATCCACGACGGCGCCGCGCGCCTGCATCATCGCGATGAGCGGCCCGTCGTCGGGGGTGGTCACCACCACCCGCCACCCGGCCTCCACCACGGCCGAGATCGTCTCCAGCATCTGCAGGTCCGAGCCGTAGACGTCGGACGACGGGTTGGCGATCAGCAGGGTCCGGGTCGCCGACGCCGGCGTGCGGCCGGTCATGCTCCGGCCGCCGGGCTCAGCGTGTTCATCTCCTTCCACCAGCGCAGGAGTGCCACGGACAGGACGGCCAGGTTGGCCGCGAACATCAACGAGTACAGGACGGCGAAGCCGCTCACCCAGCCGAAGATCAGGAAGCAGACGCACAGCACCCCGTAGTCGGTGGGCGCGGCCAGGAAGGTCTGGGCCAGACCCCGCCCGGTGGCGCCCTCGGCGGCCCCGCGGTGGATGCCGCGCCCGGCGCCCTTCCGGAGCTTCTCCACCAGGATGAAGGTGAAGAAGAAGACGCAGGACACCGCCTGGTAGCCCAGCGGGATCAGCAGTGTCCACCGGGGCAGATCGGTGAACCGGTAGAAGGAGATCAGCACCGCCGTGTGCAGCAGGCAGTTCTTGGTGGCGTCGACGACGTGGTCGAGCCACTCCCCCGCGATGCTCCCGCCGCCCTGCAGGCGGGCGAGCTGACCGTCGGCCGCGTCCAGCGCGTACCCGATGACCAGGAGCAGGCCGACGAGCAGACCGAGCCACCAGCGGGGCGAGATCAACGCGATGCAGGCCACCCCGGTGAAGGTGAAGGCTGCGCTGGTCAGGGTGACCTGGTTGGGGGTCATCCCCCGCAGGTAGGCCGCGGCCGCGAACTGTCGGCCCAGGCGCCGGTTGATCCACCGGGAGTAGGGCGGCGCCCCCCGTCCCGGCTTCTGCGCCGCGCTGAGTCGCGCGACCGCCTCGCTGTGCCGACTCACGGGCGGCCCCCGTCGCTGGACGCGACCCCACCTCGGACGTTCTTGCGCATTGTCGGAGAGTAGTCGGTTCCGACCCGGATGCTGCGCTCCGTGATGACGGACTCAGGTCGGTGCCGACCCTGCCTCTTTGCCGGATCACATGCGGCCGGACGGCGAGTTGACCGTCGTCCGCGTCGTCTCTACCCTTCTGGAGAGGAAATATTACGGCTGAGGGGCTGACATGACGGAAATCTTGGATGCGACGACCGCATCGACGATGTCGCTGACCGACGAGCCGGGCCCGGTCGCGCAGTCGCCGGCCTGGAACGCGCTGACCGTGGCGGTCTCCCGCATCCAGCCCCTGCAGGCCACCGACGGCTCGATCCCCGACCCGGCCGATCACCGGGTCGCCGGGGAGCTCGTCCGCGAGATCCTGGACGCCGTCACGGCTCTCGCCCCACGTTTTCCGCACGACGCCGGCTATCTCGACGCCCTGGCCGTGGACTTCGACCGCTGGCGCGACGGCGGCTTCGGGGTGCCCGATTTCCTGGACTCGCTCCAGGCGTTCCGTCCCGAGCTGCACCGGGTGGACGGCTTGGAGCACCTCGTCGTCTTCCCGATGACCACCCAGAACGGCAGCCCGGACCGGCACGTCGAGGCCGTGCTGGTCCAGGTCATCTGGCCCGAGTTCCTGGCCGAGCTGGAGGCCGGCGAGTACTCCAACAAGCTGTTCGTCCCGGTGCGCTTCCTCGGCTTCACCGCCGGGTACGACACCCACTCCGCGGTGCTGTTCCCGGAGACGGTGGCCATGCGGGAGGTCCCCAAGTTCACCTGGGGGGCGATCTTCGCCGACCGCGAGGCCGCCCGGTTCCGCGCCGTGGTCGGCGCGGCGGCCGGCATCACCGGCCTGGAGCTGCCCGCCCACGTGGCCGAACTGCTGACCGATCAGCAGCTCACCGAGCAGGCGTTCGTCCTGTGGGACCTCATCCACGACCGCACCCACATGCACGGCGACCTGCCGTTCGACCCGTTCATGATCAAGCAGCGGATGCCGTACTTCCTCTACTCCCTGGAGGAGCTGCGCTGCGATCTCACCGCGTTCCGGGAGGCCGTCGCCCTGGAGAAGCAGGGCGTGCCGCAGGCCCGCCTGGTGCAGGCGGCCATCGTGCTCGACCGCATCTTCCGCTTCCCCGTCACCGGATCCCGGGTGCGCAACTACGACGGACTGGGCGGTCAGCTGCTGTTCGCCTGGCTGCACCAGCACCACGTGCTGCACTGGACGGACAACCAGCTGACCCTGGACTGGGATCAGCTGACCGGCCCCGTGCTCGAACTGGGCCGGCAGATCGAGGATCTGTACTGGCGGTCCATCGACCGGCCCAAGGTGGGTCACTGGCTCGCCGCGTACGCCCTGGTGTCGGCCACCCTGGAGCCGCACCCGGCCTCGGTGTGGAAGCAGGGCCCGGCCGCGCTCCCCGTCCTCGGCCCGCCCAAGGGACTCACCGACGCCGTGCTGCCCGACGAGTTCCCGCTGTCCATGTTCTACGAGGCCCTGCAGCGCAAGCTGTCCGGCGTGGTGGCGGACACGGCCGGGATCACCGGATGACCGCGGGCCCGCTCGCCGGGCTCACCGTCGTGGTCGCCGGCGCCACCGGCCTGGCCGGGCCGGCCGTGGCCCGGGCGCTGCTCGACCAGGGCGCGACCGTGGTGGCCCTGGGTCACGACAGCGACCGGCTCGAGGCGTTGTCAGCGTCGATGCCCGGTCTGCAGACCGACACCGTCGACCTCGCCGACAGCACGTCGGTCCGCCAGCTGGCCGGACGACTGCGCGAGCGGCACGGCCGGATCGACGGTCTGATCCACCTGGTCGGGGGCTGGCGGGGCGGGAAGTCGTTCACCGGAAACACCGACGCGGACTGGGCGTTCCTGTCCACCGCGTTGGTCGACACCCTGCGCGCGACGACACTGGCCTTCCACGACGATCTCCGCGCCTCCCCCGTCGGCCGGGCCGTCACCGTGTCGGCCACCGCGGTCGACCGACCCACCGGCGGGAACGCCACCTACGCCGCCGCCAAGGCGGCCGCCGACAGCTGGATGCGCTCGCTGGCCCACTCCCTGGGCCGGGTGGCCACTGAGGCGGAGGGTGATCTGCGTCCCGCCGCGGCCGCCACCGTCTTGGTCGTCACCGCGCTGACCGACCGCAGCCGGCCCACGCAGCCACCGGCACCCGCGTCGTTCACCGATGTCACCGCCCTGGCCGATCGGATCGTCGGCCTGTTCACCACCCCCGCCGCGGACGTCAACGGCGCCCGGCTCCCCGCCTAAGGGACCGGCGCCGAGCCTGCCGCACCCCCGAGTTGAGGAACACTGCTGACGTGAGCACCCTGGAGACCCTGCACGACCCCGACCGCCGCGGATTCGCCTCGGACAACTACGCCGGCATCCATCCGGAGGTGCTGGCCGCACTCGCGGCGGCCAACGGCGGGCATCAGATCTCCTACGGCGAGGACGACTACACCGCCCGCCTGCAGGCGGTGTTCGCCCACCACTTCGGCGAGGGCGTCGCCGCCTTCCCCGTGTTCAACGGGACCGGGGCGAACGTGCTCTCCCTGCTGTCCGTCCTGCCGCGGTGGGGTGCGGTGGTGTGCGCGGAGACCGCCCACATCAACACCGACGAGAACGCGGCCCCGGAACGGGTGGGCGGGCTCAAGCTGCTGACCGTGCCGACCCCCGAGGGCAAGCTCACCCCGGAGTTGGTCGACCGGCAGGCCTGGGGCTGGGGTGACGAGCACCGCGCGCAGCCGCTGGCCGTGTCCATCACCCAGAGCACCGAGTTGGGCACCGTCTACTCCGTCGACGAGGTCCGTGCCCTGGCCGACCACGCCCACGAACGCGGCATGGTCCTGCACATGGACGGTGCGCGGCTGGCCAATGCCGCGGCGAGCCTGGACGTCCCGCTGCGGACGTTCACCCGCGACGCGGGCGTGGACGTGCTGTCGTTCGGCGGGACGAAGAACGGCCTGATGTTCGGCGAGGCCGTGGTGGTCCTGAATCCCACGCTGGACCAGGCGCAGGCCGCGCTGCCGTACCTGCGCAAGATGACCATGCAGTTGGCCTCCAAGATGCGTTTCGTCTCGGCGCAGCTGCTCGCGCTGATGGACGGCGATCTGTGGTTGGAATCGGCCCGGCATGCCAATGCCATGGCCGCCCGGCTGGCCGCCGGCGTCGTCGATCTGCCCGGGGTGCGGGTCACCCGGCCCGTGCAGGCCAACGCGGTGTTCGCCGTCCTGGACCGGGCGGTCGCCGATCGCCTCCGCGCCCGCTTCCGGTTCTACGACTGGAACCAGGCCACCGGGGAGGTGCGATGGATGTGCGCGTTCGACACCACCGCGGCAGACGTGGACGCATTCCTGCAGGCGTTGCGGGAAGAACTCGGCTGAGAACGTCCTGCATTCGCAGCGAAGCCCGCTCCCGCCCATCTGTGGGAATGCGCGGGAGCAGTCTTGGAATTACTTGAGCGTTCACCGCATACTGACGACGTTCTGACGGCCCGAGCCCCGGTGGTCTCCCGACGGGGCCGTCGTCACCGTTGCCGGTCCCCCGACCCAGGGAAATGTGGCTCCATGTCTGCTGTTCCGTCCCGCCCCCTCGGGCCCGGTCGCGCCCGGTCCGCACTGCTGCGCCGTGCCCGGTGGTGGACGCTCCCCCTCGCCGCCGTCCTCACCGTGTCGCTGGCCCCGGTGGCCCAGGCCGCCGGGACCGTCGGATCTCAGACCGCCGCATCCCGGCTGGCCGCCGCAGCGGTGGACTGCGCCGCCCTGGACGTCCCGGTGCTGCGCCGGGTCGACCCCGACTCCCGGGTCAACCTGATCACCACGTCCGCGCAGGAAGCCACGGCCGCCGCGGCCGACGGGTTCACCCAGGACGAGGGGTCGCCCTTCCGGGTCGCCCCGCTGGACACCCCGGGCCTGACCGCGGCGCACCGGCTCACCAACCCCCGGACCGGCAACCTGGTCTGGATGGCCGGCGCCACCGAGATCACCAACGCCGTGGCCCGCTACGGGTACGTCGATCTGGGCGGAGACTTCGCCGTCTCGACCACCGCCCAACCCTGCCTGGAGCCGGTCTACCGGTTGCGGCTGGCCGGGGTGCACTCGCAGGTGGTGGGCACCGGGGCTCGCGACTCGCTGGTCGCGCAGGGCTGGACGTACGAGAAGATCGCATTCTGGGTGGCCCCGGCCGGTGCCGCCCCGGCGCCCGGACCCACCCCCGCCCCGAGCCCCGGCGGCGGTGACACGGACACCAGCTTCACCATCGCCGTCATCCCCGACACCCAGCAGGAGGTGCTGTCCGGCCTGGACGGGCGCTTCGCGCAGCGGAACTCCTGGCTCGTCGACCAGCGCAGCGCGCTCGATCTGCGGTACGTCCTGCACACCGGGGACCTGGTCAACTGGGACACCCCGGACCACAGCCAGTACGCCATCGGCAGCGACGCCATGCAGGTGCTGGACGACGCGGACATCCCGTGGGCGGCAGCCATCGGCAACCACGACACCGGCGCGGTCTGCGCCGGCGGCAGCGCCTGCCCGGGCAAGCGGGTCCGCACGGCCGTCCGGGACACCTCGACCTACAACCATTACTTCCCGACCAGCCGCCACGACGATCTGCAGGGCACCTTCGAGGCCGGCAAGATCGACAACTCCTGGTCCTCGTTCCAGGCCGGCGGCAGTGATTTCATCGTCATGACGCTGGAGCTCTGGCCCCGGGCCGAGGTCGTCCGGTGGGCCGAGCAGGTCATCGCGACCCACCCCGACGACAACGTCATCATCGTCACGCATTCCTACCTCGACGGCAGCGGCGGCATCTACGGCGGCGCCGACTACGGCGTGACCAGCCCGCAGGGTCTGTTCGATTCCCTGGTCAACCGCTACGACAACGTCAAGCTGGTCTTCTCCGGCCACGTCGGAACGGCCGACGCCCGCCAGGACGTCCGTGCCGACGGCACCACCTCGGCCGCCTTCCTCGGGGCGTTCCACTCGAACGTCACGAACCCGGTGCAGCTGATCACCATCGACACCGCCGCGGACACGGTCAGCCGCCGATTCACCGCACCGTGGACCGGCGACCTGTTCCCCGGCCTCGAACTGACCTACACGAACATGGGCTGGGAGTAGCACCCGGCGCATCGCGCGCTGAACGCGGAACGGGCCGGCTCGATCTCGAGCCGGCCCGTTCCGCGTCTGGGTGCCGGGTCGGGAGGCGGAGGGTTCAGATCTGCTCGACCAGCGCGGCCTTGCGCAGCGCGAACTCGTGGTCGTCGATGACCCCGGCGTCGTGCAGGGCACGCAGCTCCCCCAGCGCGACGAGCGGGTCGACGGCCGGGGCGGCCGGGTGACGGGAGTTCTCCACCGCGAGCACCAGGCGCTGCCCCTGCTCGCCGAGGATCTTGTCGACGGTGTGGGTCCGCCCCTGCGCCTGCACGAGGAGCGACTGGGTCATCCGTTCCTGCCGGACGGACAGGTCGGTCACCTCGTCCAACGGGATGTCCAGCACGAACGGACCGGGGTGCCGGTGCCGGCGGAACACCAGCCGCGCCGAGGTGAGGGCGAGCAGCCCCAGGTGCCGCTCGAACCGGCCCTCGAGCAACGACACCAGGGTCTCGGCCCGGGTCAGCCCCTGCTCGAGGCCGGTCAGTTCCGCGTCGGCGCGCGGGTCGAGCGCGGCGGACAGGGCGACGGTGATCGTCGACGGCTGGAGGCCGAACCGGCCGAGCCGCTCGCGGGGGGACGTCGGCCGGAAGAACGACCGGAACGAGGACTCACCGGGCATCGGGGCACCCCTGACTGTGCGGGACCGGGACATGCCCCGGCTGCCGTCCAGTCTCCCACGACCCCACCCGGCTCTCCCGGGATCGAGGACGGTCGACCGGCTTCGCACCCGACCGGCAGGTGTCCACCGCCACATCCGCGGATCGGCCCGGCGCGGCGAGAATGTTCACTCATCCGTACCCCGAGGGAAAGGGCATTCGTGACGATGCAGGAGTCGACACCGCAGTCGACGCAGGAAGCGGCGGCCGAGATCACCTTCCGGACGCGCCGGTGGGTGCGCCCGGAGGATCTGAACCCCAACGGCACCCTGTTCGGCGGCAGTCTGCTCAAGTGGATCGACGAGGAGGCCGCGATCTACGCGATCCTGCAGCTCGGCAACGACCACGTCGTCACCAAGTACATGTCGGAGATCAATTTCGTGGCCTCCGCCCGCCAGGGTGATCTCGTCGAGATGGGCCTGCGCGCGGTGCACTTCGGCCGCACGTCGCTGACCATGCGCGCCGAGGTCCGCAACATGATCACCAAGGACAAGATCCTTACGATCGACCGGATCGTCTTCGTCAACGTCGGGGACGACGGTCGTCCGGCGCCGCACGGCTATTCCGAGATCACCCTGACCCGCGACCGGATCCCGGCCCGGCTCAGTCGGTGACGTCGAACCGCCCACCCCGCTGTCGTGCGGGGTGGGCGGAGCGCGGCCACGGAGGACGCCGGTCGGGAGTCAGCCGGCCAGCGCCGCGTCGGCCGCCAACAGCACGGCGGCCGCCACCTCGAGTCCCTCGATGCGACCGAGCTCGACGTCCTCGTGCTCGATGTTGACCAACATGTCCGGGTCGACCTCACGCAGGGCACGGAGGAAATCCGTCCAGAACCCCACGTCGTGCCCCTTGCCCAGGGCGACGAAGTCCCAGGCGGCCGGTCTCGGCCACTCGTTCGCCCACTCGTCGCCGCCCAGGTTGGTGCGGGCCTCGTCCGGGGCCAGCCGACGGAACCGGTTGTCGAGAACGCCGTAGAGCGCAGCCGTCTCGGGGTTGACCCGGACGTCCTTGGCCGCGGCCTGGAGGACCAGCGGGCCCAGTGCCCGCACGACGGCGACCGGGTCCATCTGCTGCCAGAACAGGTGGGAGGCGTCCAGTTCCACTCCGACGTGGGTGGCACCGGTCATCTCGATCAGCCGATGGACGTCGGCGGTGTTGAAGACCAGGTTCTGCGGGTGCAGCTCCAGGGCGACCTTCACGTCGTGGTCTGCGGCCAGCGCGTCCATCTCCTTCCAGAACGGGGCGGCGATGCCCCACTGGTGGTCCAGCACGTCCAGCGCGGCGGAGTTCCAGGCGTTGACGATCCAGTTGGGCCGGGTGCCGCCGGGCTCGCCGGCGGGCAGCCCGGACATGGTCACCACCCGGTGCTGACCGAGCCGCTGCGCCAGGCGGATCGAGCGGCGGATGTCCTCGGCGTGCTCCTCGCCGATGGCCGGGTCCGGGTGCAGCGGATTCCCGTTGCAGTTCAGGCCGGCGACGGCCACCCCGGTGCCCTCGAACTGGCCCAGGTAGTCGTCCCGGGCGGTGTCGCTGACCAGGATGTCGTCGAAGGTGGGGATGTGCACCGGCGGCAGGAAGCCCCCGGAGTTGATCTCGATTCCGGTCAGCCCGAGTCCGGCGATGACCTCCAGGGCCTCGGGCAGACTCCGGTCGTGGAGGATCGCGTTGTAGACGCCGAGTCTCATGCGTTCGCTCCGATCGTGCTGGTGCTGACAGTGGCGCCGTTGTCGGCGGCGGACCGGGCGACCGCGGCGAGCAACTCCATGTTGTGCACTCCGTCGTCGCAGGTGGCGCACCGCGGCAGGCTGTCGGCCTCGGCGATGCCGGCGACCTCCTCGAGGAAGGCGCGGGCCTGGTAGGCGAAGGCGTCGTTCTGACCGAAGCCGACGCTCGGTGCGTCCATGGCCAGACCACCGGCGATGTAGGGGTGTTCGGGACCGAGGATGACCTGGCGGTAGCCGTTCTGCGCGGACCTGCCCTCGCGCAGGAACAGCTGGATCTCGGCCGGGCGGCGCTGGTCGAAGCTCGCCGCACCGTTCTCGCAGAACACCTCGAAGGTCAGGCTGTTGGCGTGGCCGGCCGCGACCCGGGAGACCTCCAGCGCGCCCACGCCGTTCTGGAACGTGGCCGAGAAGGCGGCGTAGTCGTCGTTGGTGACCGGCTCGAACACGTCGGAGACCTCGGCGTGGTCGTGCCCCATGACCGCGCCCAACGGGACGGGGCGCTCGGTGATCACCGTGGACAGCTGTCCCCCACTGACCGATGTCATGTCCCCGCACAGGAACTCGGCGACGTAGGCCAGGTGACTGCCGACGTCGGCCAGTGCGCCGGAGCCGGGCTCGCCGGCGAAGCGCCAGCTCATCGGGCCGTGCGGATCGCAGCCGTAGTCGGTCCAGTAGCGGCCGGAGAAGTGCAGCACCTTCCCCAGCTCGCCGGAATGGATGAGGTCGCGGATGAAGGCGATGCCCGGGGTGCGACGGAAGGTGAAACCGACCTTGGCCACGGTCGCGGCGCTGCGTGCGGCGTCGGCCATGGCCCGGGCGTCGACCAGGGTGTCGCTCAGCGGCTTCTCGCACAGCACGTGCTTCCCGGCCGCCAGCAGGCCCTCGACGACCTCGCGGTGCAGGGAGTTGGCGATGACCACGCTGACCACGTCGATCTCGGGGTTCTCGGCGATGGCCTGCCAGGAGGAATCCCACTGCCGGTAGCCGAACCGTCGCGCGGCCAGGGTGCCGAACCGCTCGTTCACGTCACCGATCGAGACCAGCCGGATCTCCGGCAGGGTGGGGCTGTAGAGCGCCGAGGCGGTTCGATACGCGGCGGCATGGGCCTTGCCGGCCATCCCCGCTCCGATGACGGCGACTCCGAGACTGTCGACCACGGTCTGCTCCTCTGCGGACGTGACGAGTGATGGAGCGCTCCAATGGAGCGCTCCACTATGCTCACACGGACCGCATGTCCTGTCAAAGAATCGAGGCGTGATGACGGACGACCGGACCACGCAGTCCCGTCGACCCACCATCTACGACGTTGCCGCACGGGCCGGGGTGTCGAAATCGCTGGTGTCCCTGGTGCTGCAGCGCTCCCCCCGGGTCAGCGAGCCACGCCGGACCGCCGTGCTGGCCGCGATCACCGAACTCGGGTATCGCCCGAGCGAGGCAGCCACGGCGCTGGCGGGCGCCCGCACCCGCACGGTCGAGCTCCTCATCGACACCTACCGCAACCTGTCGTTCGTGGGCCTGGTCGAAGGCATCCGCCGGGAACTGGACGAGCGGGACTTCCGGCTGACCGTCACCGAGATGCATCAGCCGGGCACCGCCGGCCCGGCCACCTGGTCGACCGCGGTCGACGGGCGCATCCTGGCCGGTGAGCCGACGGCCGGCCTGCTGGCCGGCTGGGCCGCCTGCCCGATCGTGGTTGCCGGACACCGACTCTCGGTCCCGGCCGGTTCCGACGTGGTGGCCAGCGACGACCGCGCGGGAGCCCGCGCGGTCACCGAGCACCTCCTGGGTCTCGGCCACACCACCATCGCCCACCTCACCGGATCGGGTGGTGCCGCGCAGTTGCGCCGGGAGGGATACGAGCAGGCCGTGCACGCCGCGGGGCTCCCGGCGTCCGTCGCGGGCCGGCGATCGGGCACAGCCGAGCAGGACGGCTACGACGCCGCCCACCGGATCCTGACCCGCCGCTCGGAGACGACGGCGATCGTGGCCGCGAACGACCTGATGGCCCTGGGTGCCCTGGCCGCCGCCCGCGACCTGCGCCGAGCCGTGCCTGCGGACCTGTCGGTGTTCGGGTACGACGACTCCCCGCTGGCCCGGTCCCGTTATCTCTCCCTGAGCAGCGTCGACGACCGCAGTACCGAGGTCGGCGCCCGGGCGGCGCGGGTCCTGCTGGCCCGGATGGACGATCCGGACGCCGCCGTCGCCACCCCGGCCGTCCTCCCTGTCCTGGTCCCCCGGGGGACCAGCGGCCGCCCGGGGCGGCCGCCGGTGCCCGCCGCCGAGTGAGCCGAGCCGAGCCTGCGGGTCAACGGACGCGGGGCGGTCCGGTGCTGGTGCGCACCACGAGCTCGGTCTCCACGACCATGGTCTGCGGCGCCAGGGCCGGTGCATCCGCCCGACGCACCGCCGCGCTCACCGCGGCGGCGCCCATCCGGCCGGGGTCCTGCCGCACGGTGGTCAGGTCGAAACAGGACAGCTGGGCGACGCGACTGTCGTCGAACCCGCTGACCGAGACGTCCTGCGGCACGCGCACCCCGGCCCGGGCCAGAACGCCCAGCATCCCGATCGCGGCCTGGTCGTTGGCGGCCATCACGGCGGTGGGAAGGGTCGCCCGGGCGAGGAGACCCCGGGCGGCGGCCGCGCCGGCCTCCTCGGTGTAGTCCGGCCCCCGGGTGGTGATGATGTCCGTCGCCAGCCCGTGCGACCGCATCGCCCGCAGATGGCCACGCCGACGGTCCGGCGCGACCGGCAGGCCCGGACTGTGCACGTACGCGATGGCACGGTGCCCCAGCTGCACCAGATGGTCCGTCGCGCCGGACAGGCCGTGCGCTCCGGTGGACCGGACGACGTCGAACCGCGGATCGGGGGCGGCGGTGCCGACCACGACCAGGGGCACGCCGCAGCGCTCGGCGAGGTCGGCGAGCTCCCCGGCGGACAGGTCGGACCCGATGACGATGATGGCCGCGCACCGGTAGGTCATGAGTTCCTCGACGCACTCGCCCGTCGTCCGGGAGCCGGTCTGCGCGCTGAGTACCACCTGGTATCCGAGTGCGGCGGCCGCCGGGTACATGGCGGCCACGACGTCCGGTTCGGTGGGGTGGACCGGGACGAAGGAGACCCCGAGCTGACGGGACCTGCTCTGCCGCAGGGTCCGGGCGCCGAGGTTGAGGCTGTAGCCCAGTTCCCGCGCCGCGTCGGTCACCCGTCGCCGGGTGGCGTCGCTGGCCCCGGGCATGTCCCGCAGGACGATGCTCACCAACTGACGGGACACCCCGAGGTGCGCCGCGATGTCGGCCATGGTCGGTTCGCGCACCCGGTCTCCGTTCCCACCCGCTCCCGCTCAACCCTGCCACGGTTTGCGGCCCGGCAGAGCCACGGTTGCGATGCGGACGACGGCACGGGCATCAGCTCACCGGCGCGCCTGTGGTCGACCGGACGACCAGGGTCGGGGGCACGATCTGTTCGCGACGCCCGGTGATCTCCACCCCGGCCGCCCGGTCCATCGCCCGCTCCACGGCCAGCTCGCAGAGCCGGTCGACGTCCTGCGCGACGGTCGTCAGGTCCACGAAGGTGATCCGGGCGAGCCGACTGTCGTCGTACCCGGTCACGCTGATGTCGAGCGGGACCTGCAGACCGGAAGACCGCAGGGCCTGCAGCGCCCCGGTGGCGCACCGGTCGTTGAAGACGGTCACCGCGCTCGGTCGGCCCCCGGACAGCACCTCCCGTGCCGCCCTCGCGCCGTCGTCCTCGGTGGGGCCGCCCGAGATCACCCGGACCTCCCCGTCGAGGCCGTTGCGCCGCATGGCATCCCGGTATCCGCGACGGCGCTCGGCCGCCCCCGGCGCCCGGCCGCCGTCGATGTGCGCGATCCGTCGATGGCCCAGGGCGACGAGATGATCGACCGCGAGGGCCACCCCCTGCGCCTCCGCCGTGCGGACCACGTCCACGGCCTCGTGACGGACCGCCCGGGCGACGACCACGACAGGGACGATCCGGGCCGCTGCGGACAGGTCCGCCGGAGGGAGCTCGGAACCGAGCAGGATCACCGCTGCGCAGCGGTCCCCGAGCAGGTCGTCCACGGCCACCCTCTCCGGGCGGTCCGGCGTCGTGGCGCTCAGGGTCAGCCGGTGGCCGACCGGACCGGCAGCCCGGTACAACCCGGCCACCAAATCTCCGTGGAAGGCGTGCTGAACGCCGAACACGACACCCAGCATCCGACTGTCGTTCTGCCGCAACAGGCGTGCCCGGGTGTCCGGCCGGTATCCGAGCTCCGCGGCGACGGCCAGGACGCGCTGCCTGGTCTGCGCCCCCGCTCCAGGCGCGCCCCGCATGACGATCGACACCAGCGACTGGGACACGCCCGCCCGCGCGGCCACGTCCATCATGGTCGCGCGTCTCGTCGCTCCGGCGTGCCCCATGGCGCGAGGATACTCCTGAAGTTCTGGTACGTACCAGTGGATATGTCTTGACAAAATTCTCCACCGGTCGCACCGTTGACTGCAACGTACTAGTAGCTGGGCGGCCGGCCCGGTGGCGAGCTCGAGGAGGAGCGCATGGGTGCAGCAACCGAGGACGACCGGGTCCGGGTGGCACTGATCGGATCGGGACGGATGGGGGCCTTCCACGGGGCGACCCTGGCCGCCCGCCTGCCGAACGCCCGACTGGTGACGGTGGTCGATCCGGCCCCCGGGGCCGCGGAACGACTGGCCCGCGAGTTCGGAGTCGACAGCTCCACCGACATGGCGGCCGTCCTGGCCGACGACGGGGTGGACGCGGTCGTCATCGCGGCGCCGGCCCGCTTCCACACCGAACTCGTGGTCGCCGCCGCCGCCGCCGGCAAGGCGGTGTTCTGCGAGAAGCCGATGGCGGTGAGCCTGGCCGACGCCGACCGGGCCATCGCGGCGGCTCACGCCGCCGGGGTGCCCCTGCAGGTCGGCTTCAACCGTCGGTTCGCACCGGACTGGGCCGCCGCCCGTGCCCTGCTCGACGACGGGACGGTCGGGACCCCCCGCCTGCTGCGCTCGGTGACCCGGGATCCCGGCGGCTTCGACCCCGGCCGCGTTCCCGCCGACACCATCTTTCTGGAGACCCTGATCCACGATTTCGACACCTTGCTGTTCCTCAACCCCGGCGTCGAGCCCGTCGAGGTGCACGCCACCGCCGACGCCCTGGTCGAGCCGGACTGGAAGGATCGCGGGCTGCTCGACACCGCAGTCGTTACCGTCACTTTCGCGAACGGGTCCATCGGGGTTGCCGAGGCGTGCTTCCAGGCCACCTACGGTTACGACGTCCGCGGCGAGGTGTTCGGGTCCGGCGGCATGGCGACGATGGGCGACGGCCGCACCAGCGGGATGACCTTCTCGGGGCCTGCGGGCCGGGTCACCACGACCGTGCGCAGCGACCAGGAACTGCTGGCGGGCGCCTACGTCGCCGAGCTGGCCGCGTTCGCCGAGGCTGTTCGCCGCGGCACCGAGGCCGTCGTCACCGGGGTGGACGCCCGGCGCGCACTGTCCATCGCCCTGGCCGCCGCGGAGTCGGTCCGCACCGGCCGGTCGGTCCGCATCGCCGACCCCACCCCATGAGCACCTTCCGGCTCGCCGCCTCGGCCGAGATGCTTTTCCTCGACCTGCCTGTCGCCGAACGGGTCCGGCGTCTGGACGACCTCGGGTTCGAGGTCGAGATCTGGGACTGGACGCGGAAGGACGTCCCCGCACTGGCCGCGACCGGCGCCACCTTCTCCTCGATGACCGGGTACATCACCGGGACGCTCGCCGACGAGGACGGCGCGGCAGAGCTCCTCCGCAGCGCCGAGATGTCCCTCGCGGTCGCCGAACGGCTCGACTGCCCGCGCCTCAACATCCACGGCACCGGACTGGACGGCGCCGGCCTCCCGGTGCGGCCGTGCTCGACGGTGACACCGGCCATGTGGCTCACCGCGGCCCGGACGCTGGACCGCCTGGCCGCGTTGGGCGCGCGGGCCGGTCGCGTGTTCACGCTGGAGAACCTGAATCTGGCGGTCGATCACCCGGGCACCCCCTTCGCCCGCGCCGCGGACACCCTGACGCTGGTCCGCGCGGTCGACAACCCCCACCTGCGGATGAATCTCGACCTCTACCACGCCCAGATCGGGGAGGGGAACCTCATCGACCTGCTCGAGCGGTCGCTGCCGTACGTCGGGGAGATCCAGGTGGCCGACGTACCCGGGCGACAGGAACCGGGAACCGGCGAGATCCACTATCCGGCCGTCGCCCGGGCCCTGGACCGACTGGGCTACGACGGCGTCGTGGGGTTGGAGGGGTGGGCCTCCGGCGACCCCGAGCTCGCCCTGCAGCGCTTCCGGGAGGCCTTCACCACCGGGGCGTGACCCGGTGGGCCGGTCGCGTCAGGTTCGGGGTGAGGCCGTCGTCCCCCGAACCACCAGCCGAGTGGGCACGATGAACCGGCGCGCGGGCAGGGAGGGATCGGCGATCCGTTCGACGAGGAACCGCCCGGCCTGCGCCCCGACCGCGAAGTTCCCGTTGTCCACACTGGTCAGCGACAGGTGCCGGATCTGGGCCAGCGACGTGTCGTCGTACCCGACCACGGAGAGCTCCTCCGGGACCGCGATGCCGAGATCGGCAGCTGCCGACATCGCCCCGACCGCCGCGATGTCGTTGAAGGCGAGGATGGCGGTGGGCCGCGGCGACCCGGTCAGCAACCGTCGGGCCCCGGCGTAGCCGCTCTCCTCGGTCCGGCCGCCGGCGTCCACCCGGTGCCCGGCGGTGAGTCCCCCGTGGTCCACCGCCTCGCGGAAGCCCTGGAGCCGCAGGGCGCCGATGTCGCCGGGACCGCGGAGATGGGCCAGCCTGCGGTGCCCCAGCTCGATGAGGTGCTCGGTGGCCGATCGAGCCCCGGCGACATCGTCGTTCACCACGACGTCGCCGAGCGGCAGCCGGGGCTCGGTCGTACCGGCCAGGACGACCGGGAGGTCCGCGGCCACCGCCAGCACGGCCGCCTCCTCGCTGGTGGTGCCGACGACCACCAGCCCGTCGACACCGCAATCGACCAGGGCGCGGACGGAGGACCGACCCACCCGCTGCATGGTGAGGCTGTCCGACAGCAGAGGTGTCGACCCGCCGCCGTCCAGCGCGGTCGTCAGTCCCTCCAGCAGATCGACGAACCAGGGGTTGCGCAGGTCGTTGAGCACCACCCCCACGGTACGACTGCGCAGGGCCGGGGCCACCTGGGCGGGTCGGGTGGGGCGGTACCCCAGATCGGCCACCGCGTCCAGCACGGCCCGGCGGCGCGCCTCACCCACCTGGGCGGATCCCTGCAGGACCAGCGAGACCAACGACTTGGACACCCCGGCAGCGGCCGCCACGTCGCGGATCGTCACCGGACGCCCGGTCTCGGCCCGTGGGACCACCATCGCTCCCCCGTTCCCGCCGGTGCGCTCCACCCACCGTCCGACATTGCCCGAGCCAGCCTAGTCGGCTAGTTTTGGACACGTCCAAGCTGTCCAAACTGTCCAGCCAGGGTGGGCGGACGTCGAAGGAGTCGCGATGGGTGCAGCAGGCGACGGACGACTCCGGGTCGGCATGATCGGCGGTGGCCCGGGTGCCGACATCGGCCGCACCCACCGGTTCGCGATGCGGTTGGACGACCGGTACACCCTGACCGCCGGCGTCCTCGGGCGCGATCCGGGCCGCTCGGCCGAACTGGCCGCATCGCTGTGGATCGCTCCCGACCGGGTGTACCGCGACTTCGGCGAGATGGCGACCGCGGAGGCGCTCCGTCCGGACGGCATCGACCTGGCCGTGGTGGCGACCCCCAACGACAGCCACTTCCCGATCGCCCGGGCCTTCCTGGCCGCGGGCATCGCCGTGGTATGCGAGAAGCCGTTGACCGGCGACGTCGCCTCCTCCGCGGAGCTGGTCCGCCTCGCGGCCGAGCAGGACGTGCTGCTGGCCGTTCCGCACTGTTACTCGGCGTACGCCATGGTCCGGCACGCCGCCCGCCTGGTGCGGGACGGCGACCTGGGGCGGATCACCTTCGTCGACGTCGAGCACGCATCCGGTTGGGCGGCCACCCCGCTCGAACGGACCGGGCACAAACAGGCCGCCTGGCGCACCGATCCCGACACCGCCGGCTTTCCCAGCGTGGTCGCCGATCTGGGCACCCACGCCTACCACCTGGTCCGCTACGTGACCGGCCTGCAGGCCCGGCAGGTCTCGGCCCAGCTGCACACCCTGGTCCCCGACCGACGCGTGTTCGACAACGCGACGGTCGCGCTGCGGCTCGACGGGGGTACCCCCGGCCGACTCTGGGCGGGGATGGCGGCGACCGGCCATGACCACGGCCTGCGCATCCGGGTGTTCGGTGATCGCGGCAGCCTGGAATGGCAGCACGAGGACCCGCACCATCTCTCCGTCAGCGACCTGACCGGGCGGACCACCGTGCTCGCCCAGGGCATGACGCTCTCGCCGGACGCCGACCGGCTCACCCGGGTCGGCCTCGGTCACCCCGAGGGCTTCCTGGAGGCGTTCGCGAACTTCTACCGCGACCTGGCCGACGAGCTCGCCGCCCGGCGGGACGGGCTCACCGGCATGCCGCGCGAACTCTCCTTCCCCACCGGGGTCGACGGCCTGCGGGGCGTCGAGTTCGTGGCCGCCGTCGCCGGATCGCACGACCGCGACAGCGCCTGGACGCCGGTCCATCCGCCGATCGGGACGGAGCACTGACGTGCAGCGCATCGCCCTGATCGGGGCCGGCTTCATCGGTTCCGTGCACGCCGGCAATCTCGCCGCCCACCCCGACGTCGATCTGGTCGCCGTCTACGACGTCGACCACGCCCGGGCCGCCGCGCTCGCCGCCACCCACGGCACGCGGGCAGCCGGCGACCTCGCCGAGGTGTTCGACGCCGACCTGGTTGACGCGGTGTACATCGCGTCGTCCACCGACACCCATGCCGAGCACCTGCGCCGCGCCGTCGACGCGGGAGTCGCCGCCCTGTGCGAGAAGCCCATCGACCTGGACCTGGCCCGGGCGGCCGACGTGGTCGCGCACGCCCGCGCACGGTCCGGCCGCGTCATGGTGGATTTCAACCGGAGGTTCGACACCGACTACCTCGAGGTCAAGCGGGTGGTGGACAGCGGGGAGATCGGCACCGTCGAGCTCATCACCCTGACCAGCCGGGGGCCGGCCATGCCACCGCTGTCCTACATCGCCGTCTCGGGCGGCCAGATGCGGGACCAGGCCGTCCACTTCTTCGATCTCGCCCGGTGGATCGCCGGCCTGGACCCCACCGAGGTCTTCGCGGCCGGCGCCGCCCTGGCCGAGCCCCGGCTGGCCGCCTACGACGACGTGGACACCTCGGTGGCCACGCTGCGTCTGCCCGGCGGCGCCCTGGTGCAGATCGACAGCGCCCGCCGCACCGGATACGGGTACGACGAGCGCCTCGAGGTGCTGGGTTCCGAAGGGATGGTGCAGGTGCGGGGTCACCGGACCGGGGCGGTCTCCCGCCACCATGCCGGCCGCATCGTCGACGACGGGCTGCATCCCGGGTGGTTCGAACGGGTCCGCCCCACCTACGCCGCCGCCCTGGCCCACTTCGTCGTGACCCTGGAACGCGGCGGTGATCCCACCCCGTCGCTGGCCGACGGGCTCAAGGCCCAGGCGATCGCCGAGGCCGCGGTGCGATCCCTGCACAGCGGGCGGAGCGAGCCGGTCCGCTACCCCTGAGCCCGGACCGCCCGTCACCCCCGCGGTCGCACACCCCGCCGGAACCGCAGACAGGAGCTCGTCCATGAGCAGCACATCACCGGCGAGAACCGGTTCCCATCACCGCTTCCTCACCAGACTGACCATCATCTCCACCCTGGGCGGACTGCTGTTCGGCTACGACACCGGGGTCATCTCCGGGGCCCTGCTCTACCTCAAGGACGATCTGGACCTCACCACGTTCTCCGAGGCCGTGGTGGTCAGCTCCCTGCTCTTCCCGGGTGCCGCGGTCGGTGCGTTGCTGGGCGGCCGGCTGGCCGATCGGCTCGGGCGCCGCGGGACCCTGCTCATCTGCGCCGGTCTGTTCCTCCTCGGCGCCCTGGTCTGTGCCCTGGCCCCGAACGTCCAGGTCATGGTCGTCGGCCGGATCATCCTGGGCTTCGGAGTGGGGGCGGCGGCGGCCACCTGCCCGCTGTACCTGGCCGAGATGGCCCCGCCGGAGCGGCGCGGCCGCATGGTCACCATCAACGAACTGATGATCGTGACCGGCCAGTTCCTGGCCTTCGCCATCAACGCCCTGCTGGCCCGGCTGATCACCGACCCGCACGTCTGGCGCTGGATGCTGGGTGTCGCGATGGTCCCGGCGGTCGCCCTGTTCGTCGGCATGTTCTTCCTCCCCGACTCGCCCCGCTGGCACGCCATCCGCGGCCGGCTGGCCGAGACCCTGCGCATCCTGAAGCTCATCCGCTCACCCCAGGACGCCGACAGCGAGTACGCGGAGGTGGCCGAGCACGCGGGACGGGACGCCCGGGAGCAGAAGGGCGCAGCGATACGGGAGCTGCGGGCGCATCCCTGGATGCGGCGAATCCTGTGGATCGGGTGCGGGCTGGCCGCGGTGCAGCAGGCCACCGGCATCAACACCGTCAACTACTACGCGCCGACGATCCTGCAGTCGACGGGACTGGCCGCCGACGCCGCCCTGGTCCTGACCATCACCGTCGGGGTGGTGGCCATCGTCGGCACCATCACCGGGATCGTCCTCATCGGGTTCCTTGACCGGCGCACGCTGCTCATCACCGGGTTCATCGGAGTGGCCGCCGGCCACGCCCTGCTCGCGCTGTCCTTCCGGCTCCCGGAGTCCACGTTCCGCAGCTATCTCATCCTCGCCGCGATGCTGCTGGTCGTCGCGTTCGTGCAGACCTTCATCGGCACCCTGGTCTGGCTGCTGCTGTCCGAGATCTTCCCGATGTCGATCCGCGGCTTCGCGATGGGCATCGCCGTGTTCGTGCTCTGGACGGTCAACGCGGCCATCTCCTTCGCCTTCCCACCCCTGGTCGAGGCGCTCGGCGACAGCCTGACGTTCGGTCTCTTCGCCGTCGTCAACTGCGGCTCGCTGTGGTTCGTGATCCGCAACGCCCCGGAGACCCGGGGCCGCAGTCTGGAGGAACTGGAGGACCAGTTCCGGGAGGCGCACGGCGCCATCGGATCCGCCCGGTCCTGACCCCCATCGCACCGACCCCCATCGCACCGACCCCGATCGGCACTCCGACCGCCCCGTGAGGGGCGCTCACGGTGGCCCCGCCAGCCGGCGGGGCCACCGCCTGGTGGCCCCCCACAGATGCAGGAAGAGCGCGCCACCCCTCCCGGGGTGACGCGCTCTCCTGATGCCGGGGACCGCCTCAGCGCTGCAGTTCGTGGGAGAGCTCCTCCAGCTCCTGACCGCCGGCCATCTCGGCCGTCAACTCGTTCAGACCCACCTCGTCGCGGTGCTTGTCCAGCACCCGCTGGCCGAGCTTGAGGATGACGAAGTGGTCGCCCACCAGGTAGGCGTGGTGCGGGTTGTGGGTGATGAAGACGACCCCCAGACCCGCGTCCCGGGCGGCAGCGGTGTACTTGAGCACCACCCCGGACTGCTTGACGCCCAGTGCGGCGGTCGGCTCGTCCAGGATGAGCACCCGTGCCCCGAAGTACACGGCCCGGGCGATGGCCACGCACTGCCGCTGCCCGCCGGACAGCGTCCCGATGGGCTGGTTGATGTCCTTGACGGTGATGCCCATCTTCTTCAGTTCCTCGTCGGCGATGCGGCGCATCTCGTTGATCCGCAGCGGCGCACCCGGCCACCGGCCACTGCGCAGCTCGGAGCCGAGGAAGAAGTTCCGCCACACCTCCATCAGGGAGACCACGGCGAGATCCTGGTAGACGGTGGCGATCCCGTGGTCCAGGGCCTCGCGCGGAGAACCGAAGCGGACGTCCTCGCCGTCCACGCGCAGGCTGCCCTCGGAGTGCGGGTGCAACCCGGACATGATCTTGATCAGGGTGGACTTGCCGGCGCCGTTGTCGCCGAGCACGCACGTCACCTCGCCGGCGTTGACCCGCAGGTCGATGCCCTCGAGGGCGCGGATCGACCCGTAGACCTTGCCCACGTCCTGCATCTCGATGAGCGGCGCGCCCTTGCGGAGGGTGGAGTCCGCGTGTTCTGCCAGGGTGTCGGTCATGGCTAGACGCTCCTCCGGGTGGTGGCCAGCTTCTTGACGTACAGGTTGACCGCGACGGCCAGCAGGAGCATCACGCCCAGGAAGGCCTTGAACCAGTTGGGGTCCCAGCCGGCGTAGACGATGCCCTGCGACACCATCCCGAAGATGAAGGCACCGATGGCGGTGCCGATGGCCGAGCCGAACCCGCCGGTGAGCAGCGTTCCGCCGACCACCGCGGCGATGATGTAGATGAACTCCTGACCCACACCCTCGCCGGCCTGGATGGTGTTGTAGCCGTAGAGCCGGTGCTGGCCGTAGAACCAGGCCAGGAAGCCCACGGCCATGAACAGACCGATCTTGACCTTGTTCACCGGCACGCCGACGGCGCGGGCACTGGGGGCGTTGCCGCCGACGGCGAAGATCCAGTTACCGATCCGGGTCCGGGCGAGGATCCAGGTGGCGATGGCCACGAAGAGCACCCACCACAGCACGGTGATCCGGAAGTTGGCGCCGAACAGGTTGATCTTGGTGTCGAAGATGGCCTTGAGGGATCCGAAACCGTCGATGTCCGAGACGTTCTGGGTGGCCACCGAGCCGGTGACCAGCTTGGTGATGCCCAGGTTGGCACCCTGCAGGATGAAGAACGTCCCCAGGGTGATGAGGAAGCTGGGTATGCCCGTCTTCACCACCAGATAGCCGTTGACGAATCCGATGCCCAGGGCCAGCACGAGGGCGACCGCCGACCCGAGCCACATGTTGACGCTGAACTGGTAGCTGAAGATGGACGCGGTCAACGCGGCGGTGATGAAGGCGACGCCCGCGGACAGATCGAACTCCCCGCCGATCATCAGCAGACCGACGGCCACGGCGACGATCCCGACCTGCGAGCTGGCGTACAGGATGGTGGCGAACGCGTCGATCGACCGGAACGGCGGGGCGACGATGAAGAAGAAGGCGTAGATGGCGACGGCCGCGATGAGCGCACCAATCTCCGGCCGGGCCATCAGCCTGGCCCCCAGCGACAACGACGCCTTCGGCGACGCAGAGGTCACGGTGGCGGAGGTCGACGACGGCGGCGGAGTCTTGAGGGACGAACTCATGACACTCTCCGAACGAGGGATGGGTGCCCGGGGGACATCACGGGGATGTCCCCCGGGCCTGATTCGCTGGGGTCAGCGGGTGTTGTTCGCCGCGAAGCCGGCGATCGCGGCGATGTTCGTGCTGTCGACGAAGGACGGTCCGGTGAGAACCGCCTTGCCGCCACCGATGTCGTTGCCGTTCGTCTTGTACAGCCACAGCGAGTCGACGGCCAGGTAACCCTGGAGGTACGGCTGCTGGTCGACCGAGAACTCGATCGTGCCGTCCTGGATGGCCTTGGCGACGTCGGCGTTCAGGTCGAAGGTGACGACCTTGGCCTGGCTGCTCGCCTCGGACTTGGACTGCAGGGCGGCCAAGGCGATCGGGGCGCCGAGGGTCACCACGGCGTCGATGGTCGGGTCCTGCTGCAGCTTGGCGGTGATCGTCGAGGTGACCGAGGAGATGTCCGCCCCGTTGACCTGGAGGTTCTCCGTGCCCGGCGCGCTTTTCTTGACACCGGCGCAGCGGGCTTCCAGGGCGACCGACCCCTCGGCCTGGATGACGCACAGCGGGTGCTTCACGCCGGCGGCGGCGAGCCGCTCGCCGGCCGAGGTGCCGGCCAGGTTCTCGTCGGAACCGAAGTACATCAGGGCGCCCAGATCGGCGTACTGGTCGATACCGGAGTTGAAGCCGACCAGCGGGATCCCGGCGGCCTTGGCCGCGGCGACCGGGCCGGCCAGGGCGTCCGGGGTGACCAGCGTGGTCGCGATGGCGTCGACCTTGGAGTCGATCGCGTTCTGGATCAGCGTGGCCTGACCGGCGGCGGTCGGATCGTTGGAGTACTTCAGATCGACGTTGTCCTTGGCCGCGGCGGCCTCGGCTCCGGCGCGGATCTTGTCCCAGAAGGTGTCGCCCGGGGTCTCGTGGGTGATCATCGCGATGGTCAGCCGCGGAGTGGAAGCGGTCTGCCCACCGGACCCGGCGGCGGCGCTCGCCGCGGTGGTCTCGGTGGCCTGGGCGCCACCGGAGCTGCTGCACGCGCTCAGCGTGAGCGCCGCGGTCAGGGCGAGGGCGGTGGCCGCGAGGGCCTTGCTGCGAATCCTCATCGATTCGTTCCTTTCGACCGGGATCGGGATCCCGGGCTCGTCGAGGCTACTGCGGGAGGGGTGTGCGGGCAGCGCGGGATGCGGCAATCGTGCGAACGGAGATCGGGCGGGCGGCGAGGGCGGTGCGGGTGCCTGACGCGCGCCGGCGGTGACCGGCGCGGCGAACCGGCGCGGCGGTGAGGGTGATCTCCGCCGTGCGGGACAGGACACGGGACCGGTGTGCTCGTCCAGCGGACCGGACGGCGGACGGGAGGCGAGCTGTGTCGGACATCCGCGACCCCCTGGTGTGTCGTCCGCCACCGGCGCCGGACTGGAGACAGCGTGGCGCAGCTCCACGATCGTGTCAAGAGTTTGTCCTTACATCTTGACGTGATCGAGCTAGTGATCGAGCCAGTGATGGGGCCGGTGGCGACCCGGAGGATAGGTTCGCCCGGGAACCGGGCGCCCGACTCGGGACGATCGCGCCCCGGAGGCACGACAGGAGCGGCCCCGCCGGGGCCGCTCCTGTCGGGCGTCCGCCCTGGACGCTGGTGCTGGTGCTGGTGCTGGTGCTGGTGCTGGTGCTGGTGCCTACCGGCCCGTACCGGCGACGAGCGCGCGGATGTCGGCCAGCTGCCGGGGCGAGACGTCCATCGTCGTCTCGTCCTCGGCGAAGACGTTGGACACCAGGATGGCGTCCGCACGGTCCAGGAACCCCGATTCGCGCAGGGCCGAGAACAACGCGCCGAAGTCGACGTCGCCGTCCCCGATCGCCAGGTGCTGGTGCACCCGGGCGGCGTTGCCGGGCGGGTTGCTGATGTAGCGCAGCCCGTGCGACCGGCGGTGGTCGAAGGTGTCGGCCAGGTACACCGCACCCAGTCGGTCTCCCAGCTCGGCGATCAGACTGTCCACCCGGTCTCCGTAATGGAAGGTGTGCGACGCGACGTAGACGAACCCGACGGCCGATGAGTTCAGGCCGCGGATGATGCGCCACGCCTCCAACCCGTCCTCGACGAAGTCGTCGGGGTGCGGGTCGATGTTCATCCGGATGCCCGTGCGTTCCAGGATCGGCAGGAGGGTCTCCATGGACCGGTAGAAGCCGGCCTCGGAGTCCTCGCTGCGTTCCGGCCGGCCGCTGAACTCCGTGTTGATCACCGGGACGTCCAGATCGGCGGCCAGCTCGATCACCCGCCGCAGGTTGCGGACCGCCGCCTCCCGCTGGGGCTCCTCGGGCCAGGAGATCCGCTGCACCGGCAGGATCGCCGGGATGGTGATGCCCGCATCGGCGACCCGCTTGCGCAGGGCGGCGACCAGCGCGTCGTCGGCCTTGGGGTACCGGAAGAACGGCGCGAAGTCCGGGTGCGGGGTGAGGTGCAGGTGCTCGAACCCGAGCCGGGCCACCACGTCCGGGAAGTCCAGCAGGGCGTGGTCGTGGTGCAGCGGGGTGGGATCGAAGGCGATCGTCACCATCGCGTCAGGACCGCTTCGCCATGGCGACCTCGACCCGCTGCCCCGTGCGGACCGCCTCCGCGCCGGCCTCGCACACGGCGACCGCGGCGTAGCCGTCCCAGGCTCCCGGGCCGTCGACGGTGCCTCGACGGGCCGCGTCCGCCCAACGCTGGAGTTCGGTGTGGTACGCGCCGTCGAACCGCTGCACGAAGCCCGGCGAGATCTGCCCGCCCCAGCGGCCGTCGGTCCCGGTGCGGATCAGGTTCTGGTCGAGACCGATGGTGGCGGTGCCCTTCTCGCCCACGACCTCGGTGCGGACCTCGTAGGCCACCCCGGTCCGCACGAAGATCTCGTCGGTCGCGATGCGACCGGACTCGGTCTCCAGGATCACGATCATCGGATCGTGGAAGCCGGCCGGGGCCGAGCTCGTGGGCGTCGGCTTGAGCACGCTGACCGCGGTGATCTCCTCGTCCAGGAGGAAGCGGACCGCGTCCACCTCGTGCACCACGGAGTCGCGGATCATCATCTCGGAGTCGAAGTGCGGCGGCACGTCCGGGTTGCGGTGGGTGCAGTGCACGATCAGCGGGTTGCCCAGCCCGCCCGAGGCGATGAGCTCACGCAGCTGCACGTACTCGGCGTCGAACCGACGCATGAAGCCGACCTGGATGAGCGTGCGGCCGGTGGCCAGCTCGTCCTGGACCAGCTGGTACGCCGACGCGATGTCGGTGGTGAGCGGCTTCTCGCAGAGCACCGGGATGCCCCGCTGCAGACAGGCCCGGACCTGGTCCTCGTGGGCCTTGCCGGGGGTGGCGATGACGACCGCGTCCACGTCCTCGGCGTTGATCGCCTCGATCGGGTCGGTGACCACCCGCGCCCCGGGGATGGCGGCGGCGACCTCCTGGGCCTTGGGCTCGAAGAAGTCGTTGATCACCGTGACGGTGACCCCCTTGACCCGGGTGGCCAGCGCCTGTGCGTGGTACGAGCCCATGAGGCCCACCCCGAGGACGGCGACGCGGAGATCGGCGAGCGGCTCAGACATCGATGGTTCCCTTGCTGTTCTCGGTGGTCTCGGCGGTGTCGGTGCTCAGGGGGTGCTGGGTGCCGATCTCCAGCCAGGACGGATCACCGCACGAGGACAGGAAGGTGTGCGTGCGTCGGGCGATCGGGAAGGGCATGTCGACCGGGCAGGGGTACAGGTCCTGCTCGACGATCCCGTAGAGGTCGCGGTCCAGGGCACGGGCCGCGGTGAGCACCTCGTCCAGGTTCGGCTCACCGGCCGGCGGCTCGATCATGATGCCGCGCTTCACGGCCTCGGAGAACGAGATGTCGTTCGCCAGCACCTCCGCGCGCAGCACCGGGTCGACCGCCTTGAGATGCAGGTAGCCGATGCGCTCGGGGTACTTCTGGATGAGACCCACGCTGTCGCCGCCGTAGTAGGCCACGTGGCCGGTGTCCAGGCAGAGGTTCACGTAGTCGGGGTTCGTGGACTCCACGAACCGCTCGATGTCCTTCTGGTACCCGACGTGGGAATCGGCGTGCGAGTGGAACTGCACGTGCAGCCCGTACTCGTCCAGGATGCGGCGGCCGAGCTCGTCGTGGCCGGTGGTGATCCGGGTCCACTGCTCCTCGCTGAACTCGCGGGACTCGATGGCCAGCCCGGTCTTGTCGTCCCGCCACATGAACGGGATGACCACGATGTGCTGCCCGCCGACGGCCTGGGTCAGCGCGGCCACGTCGGTGACCTGCTTCCACACCTCGTCCCAGGAGTTCTCGTGGTGCAGGCGCGAGAACACGGTTCCGGCCGAGACCTTCAGATGGTGGGCGTCGAGCTGGTCCTGCAGCTGCGCCGGGTCGGTGGGCAGGTACCCGTAGGGGCCCAGCTCGATCCACTCGTAGCCGGAGGCACTCACCTCGGCCAGGAAGCGGTCGGCCGGCACCTGCACCGGATCGGACGGGAACCACACTCCCCAGGAGTCGGGGGCGGACCCGATCCTGATCCTGCTGTTGCTCACGATGTCTCCTGCGTCGGGATGTACTGCGCGGCGTGGTGGGTGGGACGGGAGCCGGGCGGGCTCAGACGTTCTGCGGGAAGCCCAGGTTCAGGCCACCGTGGCTCGGGTCCAGCCAGCGGCTGGTGATGACCTTGCCGCGGGTGAAGAAGTGGAAGCCCTCGGTGCCGTGCGCGTGGGTGTCGCCGAACAGCGAGGCCTTCCAGCCGCCGAAGGAGAAGTAGCCCACCGGGACGGGGACCGGCACGTTGATGCCGATCATGCCGACCTCGACCTCGTTCTGGAAGCGCCGGGCGGCGCCGCCGTCGTTGGTGAAGATGGCCGTGCCGTTGCCGTACTGGTTGGCGTTGATCAGCTCCAGGCCCTCGTCGTAGCCGCTGACCCGGACGATCGACAGCACCGGGCCGAAGATCTCGTCGGTGTAGATGCTCATGTCGGTGGTGACCCGGTCGAACAGGGTCGGACCGAGCCAGAAGCCGTCCTTCGCGCCGTCGAACTCCTGATCGCGGCCGTCGACCACGAGCTCGGCACCCGCGTCCACGCCGGCCTGCACGTACCCGGAGACCTTGTCCCGGTGCGCCCCGGTGACCAGCGGGCCCATGTCGCAGCCCCGGCGGCCGTCACCGGTCCGCAGGGTGGCCATCCGCTCGGTGATCTTCGTGATGAGCTGATCGGCGACGGAGTCCACGGCGAGCAGGGCGCTGATGGCCATGCACCGCTCCCCCGCCGAGCCGAAGCCGGCGTTGACGGCCGCGTCGGCGGCCAGGTCGAGATCGGCGTCGGGCAGTACCAGCATGTGGTTCTTCGCCCCGCCCAGGGCCTGCACGCGCTTGCCGTTCTTCGTGCCGGTCTCGTAGACGTAGCGGGCGATCGGGGTGGAGCCGACGAACGAGATCGACCGGACCGACGGGCTCTCCAGCAACGCGTCGACGGCGACCTTGTCGCCGTGCAGCACGTTGAACACGCCGTCGGGCAGACCGGCCTCCTTCCACAGCGCGGCCAGCCAGTTCGCGGTGGACGGGTCCTTCTCGCTGGGCTTGAGCACGACGGTGTTGCCGGCGGCGATGGCGATCGGGAAGAACCACATCGGGACCATGGCCGGGAAGTTGAACGGCGAGATGATGCCGACCACGCCGAGCGGCTGGCGCAGCGAGGAGACGTCGACCTTGGTGGAGGCGTTCTCGGTCATGCTGCCCTTGAGCAGATGGGCCAGCCCGCAGGCGAACTCGACCACTTCCTGGCCGCGGGTGATCTCACCGAGGGCGTCGGAGAGCACCTTGCCGTGCTCGGAGGTGATGAGCTCGGCCGCTTCGCCCTTGCGCTCGTTGAGCAACTCGCGGAAGCGGAACAGGATGCTGGTGCGGCGGGCCAGCGACATGTCCCGCCACTTCGGGAAGGCGGCGGCGGCCGCGGCGATCACCGCGTCGGCGTCCTCCCGGGAGGCCAGCGCGACCTTCTTGGTGACCTGCCCGGTCGCCGGGTCGTACACGTCGGCGCTGCGGTCGCTCTCGCCGGGGAACTCGGCGCCGGCGGACCAGTGCGGCAGCACGCCGAGCGCGCCCGCGGACCCGGAATCGGCGGCGGTGGGATTGGCTTCGGGATCGGTGATGGTCGTCATGACGAACTCCTCGCGGATGGCGGGTGTGTGATCGGTCGGTGGGCATCGGTGGAGCGTGACGTGCTCGGTGGCAGCGGGTCGCGCACCGCTGCGCCGCCCCGCGCCGGGGCGCGGGGTCGACCGGGGACTACAGGTACGGACGCTGGTCGGCCTTGTGCTGCTCGTAGGTGAGCCGCGCCTGTCGGGTGGACTCCAGGGTCGACACCTCGGCCACCGGGACGTCCCACCAGCCGTCGCCCGCGGGCGACTGGAACTCCAGGTCGGTGTCCACGTGGACCAGGCTGACGGTCGGGTGCGCCTTGGCCTTGGCCAGCGCCTCCTGCAGCTCGGGCAGGGTGGACGCGCGGAACACCGTGACGCCCAGACTCTCCGCGTTGGCGGCCAGATCGACCGGCAGCACGCCACCGTCCAGGCGGCCGGACTTCTCGTCGCGGTACCGGTACTTCGTGCCGAACCGCTGCACCCCCAGGGACTCGGCGAGGGAACCGATGGAGGCGTAGCCATGGTTCTGCAGCAGCACCACGATGATCTTGATGCCCTCCTGCACCGCGGTGACCAGTTCGGTCGGCATCATCAGGTACGAGCCGTCCCCGACCGTGACGAAGACGTCCCGGTCCGGGGCGGCCATCCGGACGCCGATGCCGCCGGGGATCTCGTAGCCCATGCAGGAGAAGCCGTACTCGACGTGGTACCCCTTGCGGTCCCGGGTGCGCCACATGCCGTGCAGGTCGCCGGGCAGCGAACCGGCCGCACACACGACCACGTCCCGGGCGTCCATCACCTCGTCCACCGCGCCGAGGACCTCGGCCTGGGCGAGGATCCCGTGCTCGGCGCCGTACCCGCTGTGGAAGGAGTCGACGACCTCGGCGTCCCACCGCACGGCGAGGGTGGTGGCCTCGGTGCGGTAGTCCGTCGAGGTGCCGTACCCGGCGAGTTCGGTGGTCAGCGCCTCCAGGGCGCGGCGGGCATCGGCGACCACCGGCAGCCCGGCGTGCTTCACCGCGTCCAGCGACGCCACGTTGATGTTGACGAACTGCACGTCCGGGTTCTGCCAGATGGTCTTGGACGCGGTGGTGAAGTCCGAGTAGCGGGTGCCGATGCCGATGACGACGTCGGCCCGACGCGAGAACAGGTTGGCCGCCGGGTTTCCGGTGGCGCCGACGGCACCCAGGTTCAGCGGGTGGTCGAACGGCAGCGAGCCCTTGCCGGCCTGGGTCTCGGTACTGGGGATGCCGGTGGCCTCGACGAAGGCCCGCAGGGCGTCGTTGGCCTCGGCGTAGGTGACGCCGCCGCCGGCCACGATCACCGGGGCCTTCGCCCCGCGGATGAGCTCGGCCGCGGCCGCGATCACCTCGGGCTCGGGCACCGGGCGGCCGATCCGCCAGGTCCGCTCGCGGAACAGCTCGACCGGGAAGTCGAACGCCTCGGCCTGCACGTCCTCGGGCAGCGCGATGGTCACCGCCCCGGTCTCGGCCGGGTCGGTGAGCACCCGCATGGCGCCGAGCAGCGCCGCGGCCAGCTGCTCCGGCCGCCACACGCGGTCGAAGAACTTCGACAGCGGTCGGAAGGCGTCGTTGACCGAGACGTCGTACCCGTAGGGCTGTTCCAGCTCCTGCAGCACCGGGGAGGCGATGCGGGTGGCGAAGATGTCGCTGGGCAGCAGCAGCACCGGCAGCCGGTTGATGGTGGCCAGCGCGGCGCCGGTCAGCATGTTGCTGGCGCCCGGCCCGACCGACGCGGTGACGGCGAAGGCCTGCAGCCGATCCTGCTGGCGGGCGTAGCCGACCGCGATGTGCACCATCGCCTGCTCGTTGCGGCCCTGGTGGTAGGGCAGCAGGTCGGGGGTTTCCAGCTCGGCCTGCAGCAGGGCCTGGCCGAGGCCGGCCACGTTGCCGTGCCCGAAGATGCCGAAGCAACCGGCGAAGAACTTGCGCCGCACGCCGTCCCGCTCGGTGTACTGGTTGCCCAGGAACTTCACGACGGCCTGGGCGACGGTCAGCCGTTCGGTGGCGGGGGTGGGGGTGGTCATCGATGATCTCCTTCGAGCACGTTCTTCGGCGGTGGACGGCCGGGGTCAGGACGACGGTGCGACCGTCGGGAACGGGAGCCGGGGGTCGAACGCCTGCTCGGCCCAGGTCTGCCGCACCCAGCCGTGGTGCGGGTCGTCGCTGATGCCCCACGCCCGGCCCGCGCCCGGCCCGGCCATCACGTTCAGGTAGTACATGTGGTGGCTCGGCGAGGCGATGGACGGGCCGTGCCAGCCGTGCGGGATGAGGACGGTGTCCCCGTCACCGACCTCGGCGAGCACCTCGATTTCTCGCTCGTCGGTGCCGTAGACCCGCTGGTACCCCACGCCTCTCGGCGCGGCCCCGCTCGCGTCGACCACGGCGTCGGGGCCGGCGAAGGAGAAGGCGTAGTAGTAGATCTCCTCCAGCTCGGTCTCCTCCCCCACGGCCTCGTCGTGCTTGTGCGGAGGGTAGGACGACCAGTTGGCGGCCGGGGTGATGACCTCGCAGGCCAGCAGCTTGTCGGTCTCGAAGGTCGCGGCCATGGCGAAGTTGTTGACCTGCCGGCTGGCCTGGCCCGAGCCGCGCAGCTCGACCGCGACCCCGTCGGCCGGCCCGTACCGGAAGGGCAGGGCGCGGGTGGCCCGGGCGCCGGGGAGCGCGAAGGTCCCCCCGAGAACGCTGTCCAGTCGGACGTCGGACCCGATGGGCAGGTATGCGAAATCGGTGACCGCGCCGAACAGGTCGGCCCGGCCCGCCACGGCGATGGTCTCGCCGGCCACGGTGACGTCCACGCCGCCGCGCAGCGGCAGCAGGATCATCTCGTCGCCGCCGGTGGCGAACTCGGCGCTGCCGCCGGCGGGCAGGGTGATCACCCGCAGGCTGGAGTAGCCCCAGCCGGCGTCCTCCGGGGTGATGACCAGGTCGAACGGCGCCGTGGCCGTGGTGCCGGCCGGGACCAGACCGGTGAGCCGGGGCGCCGTCATCGGACCAGCGCCGCGGCGGTGTCCACGGCCGTCGCGACGTCGTCGTCACCGGGGTAGAGCAGGGTGCGCCCGACGACGAGTCCGCGGACGGACGGCAGCGCCAGCGCGTGCTGCCAACTCGCGTACGTCTCCTCCGGAGTGGTCTCCGGGTCCCCGCCGAGCAGCAGGGTCGGGAGCACGGTCGAGTCCATCACCCGGTCCATGTCCGGCACGACCGGCAGCTTGAGCCAGGTGTAGGCCGAGGTCCGACCCAGCGCACTGCACACGCCGACGGACTTGATCACCGCGTCGGCGGACAGGTCGTTGACGACCTTGCCACCGGTGCGGGACGACCAGAACGGCTCGACCATGGCGGTCAGTCCCCGGTCGGACAGGTCGTTGATCGCCTCCGCGGTGGCGGTGAGCGTGTTCAGCGTGCCCGGATCGTCGAGCGCGACGCGGGTGAGCGTCTTGCCGCCGTTGAGCCGCATCTCCTCGATGCCGCGGGCGTCGTACCCGGTCATCCGGTCGTCCAGCTCGAAGGTGGCGCCCTGCAGGCCGCCGCGGTTCATCGATCCGAAGACGACCTTGCCCTCGAGCGCACCGAGCAGCAGCAGGTCCTCGATGATGTCGGCGCTGCCGAGCAGCCCGTCGACGCCGGGGCGGGCCAGCGCGGTCTGCAGCCGGTCGAGCAGGTCGACCCGGTTGCCCATGGCCAACGGACGGCCGCCGACGCCGTTGGCGCCCCGGGCCGGGTGGTCGCAGGCGATGATCATCAGCCGACCGTCGGCCGGCACCAGCGGAGCGGTGGTCCGCGCGGCGGCGGCCTCCCGGACGGCGGCGGGGTTGCGCACCCGGGTCTCGGTGATGTCGGCGTACCGCCGGGCGAGCGTGGTGTCAGACATTCGAGACCTCCTGCAGGAGTGCCTGCACCTCGGCGGTGGTGGGCATGGCGGTGGAGCACTCGCGGCGGGTGGCCACGATGGCGCCGGCCGCATTGGCGAAGCGCAGCACGGTTTCCAGGTCCCAGCCCTGCAGCAGGCCGTGGCACACCGCGCCGCCAAAGCCGTCGCCGGCACCCAGGCCGTTGATCACCTGAACGGGCGTCGGGGGGACCTCGACCACGCCGTCGGCCGTCATCCCCAGGACGCCCTTGGGGCCCTGCTTGACGATGGCGATCTCCACCCCGGCGGCCAGCAGCGCCTCGGCGGCGGCACGGGGCTCGGTCTCGCCGACCGCGACCTCGCACTCCTCCTTGTTGCCGATGGCCACGGTGACGTGCGGGAGCGCGGCGCGGACCTGCTCGGTGGCGTCCTGCTTGGCCTTCCAGAACACCGGGCGGTAGTCCAGGTCGAGGATGGTCAGCGGCCGACGGGCGCGGGCCTCCCACGCGGCGTGGTGGGCGGCGCGGGACGGCTCGGCGGACAGCCCGGTCACGGTGGCCCAGAAGACCCCGGCGTCGGCGATCGCGGCCAGGTCGAGCTCCTCGGCCCGGATCATCAGGTCCGGCGCGGTGGGCAGCCGGTAGAACTGCAGTGGGAAGTGGTCCGGCGGGTAGTTCTCGCAGAACGCCAGCGGGGTGAGCAGATCCTCGACCGGGGTGATGAAGCTGTCGTCGACACCCAGCCGCCGCAGCTCCTGGTGGACGAAGCGACCGAAGGCGTCCGGCCCGGTCCGGGTGATGACCGCGCTGCGCAGGCCGTGCTTGGCGGCGGCGATGGCCACGTTGGTGGCGCTGCCCCCGATGGACTTCGAGAACGTCTCCACGTCCTCCAGGCCCACGTTGTCCTGCAGGGGGTAGAGGTCGACCCCGACCCGACCCATGGTCACCACGTCGAAGTGCCGGCTCATGTGCGTCCTTCCCTGGCGGCGCCGGAGAAGGACTCTCGGCTTCCTCGCCTGTTGTGCACCAGACTGGCCCGAGCACCGGGCGCTGTCAAGACTTTGTCCTGACATAGTGTCATGCAGACGTCGGGACGTCGTCACGCCAGGGCGAGTCGATGCCGTGATCTCCGCCCCGGTCGGCATCATGGACCTCGACACCCGGCCCGGACCACCACCGGCCCGCCCCGGCAGGTGGCCCGCACGCGAGGGAGAGGTGACGGCATGGCCCCACTCGTGGTCGACCTCGACCGCTCCAGCCCCGTGCCCCTCTACTTCCAGGTGGCCCAGCAGATCGAACAGGCGATCGCCAGCGGAGCCCTGGTCCCCGGCGACCGCCTGGACAACGAGATCAGCCTGGCCGACCAGTTCGGGCTGTCCCGACCGACCATGCGCCGGGCCATCCAGCAGCTCGTCGCCAAGGGCCTGCTGGTCCGCAAGCGGGGCGTGGGCACCCAGGTCGTGCACGGGCAGGTCACCCGCCCGGTCGAGCTCACCAGCCTGTTCGACGACCTGAACCGCAGCCACCAGGAACCCCGCACGACCGTGCTGGCCAACGAGCTGGTACCCGCCCCGGCCGAGGTCGCCGTCAAGCTCGACGTCGCCCCCGGCACCACCGTGCTGCACCTGCGGAGGCTGCGGTTCGCCGGCGGCGAGCCCCTGGCCATCATGGCCAACTGGCTGCCCGAGGAGCTGGCCGAGGTCGGCCATGCCGATCTGTCCGTGCGCGGCATGTACCAGGTGATGCGGGCGCGGGGGGTGCACATGCGGGTGGCCCGGCAGAAGATCGGGGCCCGGACGGCCACCGCCGAGGAGAGCCGTCTGCTCACCGAGGCACGGCACAGTCCCGTGCTGACCATGGAACGCATCACCCACGACGACTCCGGCAAGGCCGTCGAGTGGGGGCGCCACGCCTACCGCGCCAGCCTGTACTCCTTCGAGGTCACGCTCGTCGATCCCTGACCGGTCCCCGACCGGCTCGGGCCGGGCCACGGCGGTCGGGAGCAGCACCCGGTACCGGGTAGACTTCTCGGGTTGCCTCGGCGAGGGGCCATCGGATCCGCCCCTGCGGTGGTCCGGCGGCCCGTGATCGACGCGGTGGGCGTTGCCCCCGTATGCGTTCGCGTCGTGGTGAGCACCCCACCGCAGTCAGCACCGGCCCGTACCGAACCGCTATCCGCACCAGGAGCTCCTCTCGTGTCCTCTTCCCCGTCCGCCGCTTCCAGCGACTCCTCGCACCTCGTCGCCGAGTTCCGCACCGAGTTCGGCAAGGGCTTCGCCCGCCGCGCCCGCAAGGCCGGCAAGATCCCGGCGGTGCTCTACGGGCACGGCACCGATCCCCGTCACCTGGCCCTGAACGCGCGTGAGTTCGCCCGCGCCATCAAGGCCGGAGCCAACACCGTGCTGCACCTGACCCTCCCGGACGGCGAGGCCCTCGCGCTGCCGAAGTCCGTGGTCAAGCACCCGCTGCGCGACTACGTCGAGCACATCGACCTCATCCTGGTCCGTCGTGGCGAGCGCGTCACCGTCGACGTCCCCGTCATCGTCACCGGCGAGGCCGCTCCGGGTTCCCTGGTCCTCACCGACCTGAACACCCTGTCGCTCGAGGCCGACGCCCTGGAGATCCCCGACTCGGTCGAGGTCTCCGTCGAGGGTCTGGCCGTCGGCACCCAGGTGCTGGCCGGCGCGGTCGTCCTCACCGGCGGCACCACCCTGGTCACCGACCCCGAGGCCCTGGTCGTCGCCGTCCAGGCCGCGCCCACCGCCGACGAGCTGTCCGCCGAGACCGAGGCCGTCGAGGCCGAGCTCGGTGTCGAGCGCGACCTGCCCGAGGACGAGCAGGCTGCCGCCGACGCGGAGAAGTCCGACTCCTGATCTCCCGGTGGCCATGCGGCCACCCGGCTTCAGGACAGCACCACCCTGCAGTGGCTCGACCTCGACGAGGTGCCGGGCCCGGCAGGACGGAACCACGCGGGCCATCGGGTCCGCCCACCAGGAGCCGGCCGGGTCACCCGGCCGGCTCCTGTCGTTCCACCCCCGCCCGGTCATGATCGGGCGGACCCGACGACGAAGGACGGCCGACGATGAGCGACCCCTGGATCGTGGTCGGCCTGGGCAACCCCGGCCCGGCCTACGCCACCCACCGGCACAACGTCGGCGCCATGGTCGCCGGAGTGCTGGCCGACCGGATCGGGTCCCGACTGGGCTCGTCGAAGACGGGTTGTGACGTCGCCGAGGGTCGGCTCGGCGGGCAGCGGCTGGTGGTCGCCGTACCCCGATCGTTCATGAACGTCTCCGGTCCCCCGGTCGCCAAGCTGGTCCGCTTCTACTCGGTCACCCCCGACCGGCTCATCGTCGTGCACGACGAACTGGATCTGGCCGCGGAGACGATCCGGGTCAAGCAGGGCGGCGGCGAGGGCGGCCACAACGGCCTGCGGTCCATCTCGGCCTCGCTGGGCACCAAGGACTACCTGCGGGTGCGCTTCGGCATCGGTCGGCCCCCGGGGCGGATGGACCCGGCCGACTTCGTCCTCCGCGGGTTCGCCTCCACCGAGAAGGCTTCCCTGGCCGTGGATCTCGAGCGCGCGGCCGACGCGGTGGAGATGCTGACCGAACACGGTCTGCTGGAGACGCAGAACCGCCTGCACTGACCCGGCGGTCCGGGGCACCCGGGAAAGGCCGACTCAGGCCGGGGTGATCAGCTCCCGCGCGGCGGCACGGCGCAACTTCCCGGACGGGGTCTTGGGCAGGCTTCCCACCGGGAGCACCGTGACGGTGGCCGGCCGGGCCCCGATGGCGGTGGTGACCGCGGACCGGATGCCGGCGGAGATCCGCTCGACCTCGGCCGGATCGCCGGCCGCACGCGACTCGACCGCCACCGCGAACGACTCACGCCCGCCGGACGCGGTCCACCGCACGGCGACCGCGTTCCCGGCACGCACCCCGTCGACCTGACCGGCGACACGTTCGATGTCGGTCGGATGGATGTTGCGGCCGCCCATGATGATCACGTCCTTGACCCGGCCGCACACCACCACCCGACCGTCGACCAGATACCCGAGATCGCCGGTGTCCAGCCATCCCCGGGCGTCCCGGGTGGCCACCGGTCCGTCGACGGTCAGGTACTCCTCGGTCACCGACTCGCCGCGCAGGTGCAGGGTGCCGACCTCCCGGTCGCCCAGCACCCGGCCCCCCTCCCCGAGCACGGCGACCTCGATGCCGCGCAGCGGCGGGCCGAGCAGGGGGAACGCCCGGGTGGCCGCGTCCTCCGACCGGTCACCGGCCTCGACGGGGACGGCCACCCGGCGCTCCTCCAGATCGGCGGCCAGCACGGTGTCGACGGCCAACGGGGTCCCCCACGGATGGAACGAGACCCCCAGCGTCGCCTCGGCCATGCCGTACGCGCACACCACGGCGGTGGACGGCAGCCCGAACCGCTCCCCCGCGGCCAGGAACGCGCGCACCGCGGTGGCGTCGATCGGCTCCGCCCCGTTCAGCGCGAACCGCAACGAGGACAGGTCGAGACCCTCGGCCCGGGCCAACACCCGCGCGGCCAGCGCGTAGGCGAAGTTCGGTGCGGCGGTGAGGGTCCCGCGGTACCTGTCGATCAGCTCGAGCCACAGCAGCGGCGAGGACAGGAAATCCTGCGGGGTCACCAGGACGACCTCGATCCCGCGGCACTGCGGCAGGGTCAGGAACCCGATCATCCCCATGTCGTGGAACAGCGGCAGCCAGGACACCATCACCTGACCCGGGACGATGGCCGCGCTCTCGCACATCGCATCGATGTTGGCCCAGACGTTGCGGTGGGTGATGCGCACGGCCTTGGGTGTCGCGGTCGACCCCGAGGTGAGCTGCAGCAGGGCCGGCAGCTCCTCGCCGATTCCCCCCGGGCGGTCCGCCGGCAACGGCTCCTCCGGGGCCGGCCCGGAGAGCAGGTCGTCGACGGTGACCGCGTCGATGCCGGCCTCCAGGAGCATCGGCAGCAGGTGGGTGAACGGCGCACCGAGCAGCACCACCCGCGCCCGGACGACCCGCAGGACCGAGGCGGTCTCGACGGCGAACCGGGAGAGGTCGGTGCGGGCGGTGGGCTGGTGCAGCATCGTCACCGACGCACCGGCCAGCCAGGCCGCCTGGGCGGCCGGGGCGACCTGCACCGGGGCGCCGGCCATGACCGCCACCGCGTCCCCCGGCCGGAGCCCGCGGTCACGCAGCGCCCCCGCGCCGACGCGCGCCCGGGCGTGCAGATCGGCGAAGCTGGTCCGGACCGGTTCACGGGGTTCCCCGGTGGTCATCCCGGCGGTACCCCGGGCAACGGCGATCAACGCGTCGGTGAAGGCGCTCATCGGACCACCGTAGGTCACCGTGTCCTGGGATCGGGCCCGTCGGTCCGGCGCCGGCGACGCATGGGCACCGGACGTCCGCAGCAGGCATGATGCCTGCCGTGAGCACCCCTTCGGTCATCGTCCTCGGCAGCATCAGCATCGATCTGACGGCCACCACCCCGCACCTGCCCGCCCCCGGGGAGACCGTCCTCGGGCGGACCCTGACCACCGGAACCGGCGGCAAGGGGCACAACCAGGCCGTGGCCGCCGCCCGCGCCGCCGGCGGCGACACCGCCGTCGAGTTCATCGGCACCGTCGGCACCGACGGGTACACCGACACCCTGGTCGGCGCCCTGGAGCGGGCCGGGGTCGGCACCACCTTCCTGCGGCAGGTGGAGGGGCCCTGCGGCACGGCGCTGATCTGGTTGGACGACACCGCGGAGAACTCCATCGTGGTGGTCCCCGCGGCCAACGCCCTGTTCGGCGACCTGGCCGCCGCCGACCTCGACGCCATCGCCGGTGCCGGCATCCTGGTCGGCCAGCTCGAAGTCCCGATGGAGCTGATGGTGGCCGGAGCCACCCACGCGGCGGCCCACGGGGTACCGGTGCTGCTCAACCCCTCCCCGGTGCAGGAGCTGCCGGCCGAACTGGTCGCCGCGCTGACCGTGCTGGTGGTCAACGAGGGCGAGGCGGCGGCCCTCGGCCCGGCCGTGCTGGACGCCGTCCCCCACCTGGTCACCACCCTGGGCGGTCGCGGTGCCCGCTACCGCGGCCCGGACGGCGGGGTGGTCACCGTGCCCGCACCGAGGGTCACCCCGGTGGACACCACCGGAGCCGGGGACACCTTCGCCGGCGCGCTGGCCGCCGCCTGGACCGCCGGCCGGGAGCCGGCGGACGCCGTCGCCTGGGCCTGTGTGGCCGGGGCGCTGGCCACCACCCTGCCCGGCGCGGGCGACTGCGCGCCGCTGCGTGCGCAGATCGACGAGCTGGCCGCCCGCACGGCCTGACGCCCGGGGCTCACCCCCCGTCGCAGGCGCCACCGGGCACGGCCCGGCGCCGTCGTGACCTGCGCCGGATCACGGAGCGTCCGCGTCCGGGTGCGGGAAACCCACCGGCGGGGCACGATGCCCGGATGGTGTTCAGCGCGATCCACGACCTGCTCATCGACGAGAAGGAAGTCCGGGTCCACTCCAACGGGACCGGCCGGCCGATCCTGATGCTGCACGACCTCGGCTCCTCGGCCGCGTCCTGGGAGCACATGACGGCCGAGGTGGTGGCGGCCGGTCGCGAGGTGGTGGCCATCGACCTGCCCGGCGCCGGTCACAGCGACGCGGTGGAGGGCCTGGCCGAGCAGGTGCACCACCTGCACGAGGTCGTCCTGCACGTGGCGCCCGAACCCACCGACCCAATCGACCTGGTCGGGCACGGGTTCGGCGGATACCTGGCGGTCAGCCTGGCCGCCACCCACCCGGAGCAGGTGAGCGGGCTCGTCCTGGAGGACCCGACCCTGCCGCCCCGCTCCGGCCCCCCGGTGCGCGCCCGGATGCCCCCGGCCATGGCGGTGAGCGGCGCGCTGACCACGCTGCGCCGCGGCCGGCTGCGGGAGAACATCGGTGGCTTCGCCCGGGCCCGGGCCGCGCTGGACCAGCTGGCCCAGGCCGACGCCGCCTGGTGGGGCCGGCTGTCCCGGGTGACCGCACCGACGTTCATCATCGGCACCGGCGTGGCCAAGGCGGGCGACCGCGCCCTGCTCGATCTGCTGGAGACCGCGATCGTCCCGTCCACCCGTACCGACCTGCCCGACGCCCGGCGCGGGCACCTGTCCGACCCGGACTCGTTCGCCGCCATGGTCGTCGGCTTCCTGCGCTGAGCGGCCGGCAGCGGCTCGAGCCGGCACAGGAACACCTGCGCAGGTCAGCTCTCCAGCTGCTCGGCCAGCTCCAACCACTGCTCCTCGACGGTGTCGCGCTCGCTCCCGACCTGACGCAGCTCAGCGTCCAGCGCTGCCGCGGCGGCGAAGTCGCCACCGACGTCGGCCAGCTTGCCGTGCAGCTGCGTCTCCTTGCGCCGCAACGACTCCAGGGACCGTTCGAGCCGCTGCAGGTCCTTGCGCAGCGCGCGGGTCTCGGTGGCCGACGGCCCCGCGGATGCCGCGGCCGCCGGAGCCACGGCGGCAGCCGAGGGGGCGGCTGAGGCGGCAGAGGCCTTGGCGGCCTGCCGGTCCTGCTTGTTCTGGGCGGCCTGGTCGGTGCGTTCGGTCTGCTCGGCCGCGATGGCCGCCTCCCGCCGTTCCAGGTACTCCGGGACGCCACGCACGAGCTGGGAGATGGTGCCGTCGCCGAGCAGCCCGATCACCGTGTCGGTGACCCGCTCGATGAGGTACCGGTCGTGACTGACCACCAGCAGGGTGCCCGGCCAGCTGTCGAGCAGGTCCTCCAGGGCGGCCAGCGTGTCGGTGTCCAGGTCGTTGGTCGGTTCGTCGAGGACGAGCACGTTCGGCTCGGACATGAGCACCCGGAGCAGCTGCAGCCGGCGGCGCTCGCCACCGGACAGGCTCTTGACCTGCGTCCACTGCTGGGCGGCGCTGAAACCGAAGCGTTCGGCCAACTGCCCGGCCGAGACGTCCTTGCCGTCGAGGTTGACCGACGACGCCACCGAGGTGATGGCCTCGATGAGCCGGCCCTCCAGCGGCAGCTCGGTGACCTCCTGCGAGAGGTAGCCCAGCCGCACCGTGGTGCCGAGCTTGGCCTTGCCGCCCTGCGTCTCGCGCATGCCCACCGCGATGCGCAGCATGGTCGACTTGCCGGACCCGTTGACCCCGACGATACCGATACGGTCACCCGGGCCGACCCGCCAGGTCTGCTCGTCCAGCAGCACCTTCTCCCGGCCGTCCGCCGCGGTCACCGTCGCGGTGACGTTCTCCAGATCGATGACGTCGCGACCGAGCCGGCGGCGGGCGAAGGCCTGCAGGGCCACGGTGTCCCGGGCCGGCGGCACGTCGGCGATCAGCGCCTCGGCGGCCTCGATGCGGTACCGCGGCTTGGACGTACGGGCGGGCGGGCCGCGGCGCAGCCAGGCCAGCTCCTTGCGGGCCAGGTTGCGTCGGCGCTCCTCGGCGGCGCGGTCCAGCCGCTGCCGCTCCGCGCGGGCGAAGACCCAGTCGCTGTAGCCGCCCTCGCGGATGAGCACCTGCCCGTCGACGACCTCCCAGGTGGTGGTGGCCACCGCGTCCAGGAACCAGCGATCGTGGGTGACGACCACGCAGGCCCCGGACCGCGACCGCAGGTGCTGGGCGAGCCAGTCGACCGCCTCGATGTCCAGGTGGTTGGTCGGTTCGTCGAGCACCATCAGATCGGCCTCGGTGACCAGCGCGGCGGCCAGCGCCACCCGGCGCTGCTCCCCGCCGGACAGCGAGTCCACCGGGGAGTCCAGCCCCAGTCCGGCCAGGCCGAGCCCGGTGAGCACCGCGCGGACGGAGCTGTCGGAGGCCCAGGAGTGCTCGGCCTCGCCGAACCGGCTGAGCACCGCGTCGCGGACGGTCGCGCCCGTCCCGGTCACCGAGGCCTGCGCGACCACCGCGAACGTGGTGCCGCCGAGCACGGAGACCCGGCCGGTGTCCGGCGGGCGCAGCCCGGCCAGGATGCCGAGCAGGGTCGACTTGCCGGAGCCGTTGAGGCCGAGCACGCCGATCCGGTCGCCGCGTTGCACCCCCAGCGAGACACCGTCGAGCACGGGGCGGACGCCGTGCACGACGGTCACCGCCTCCAGGTTGACCAGGTTGACCATCAGATCCCCACCACTCGCGATTTCACCACTGGGAAGGCCACCATCTAGCGGACCACCACTCGGGCGCCGGGTACGGGCCCGGTCGCCACCTTGACCGCCCGGCAGGTGCCGGATCCCGCCATCTCCGCGGCCACCTGGGCGGCGGCCTCCGGATCCGTGCACAGCAGGGCCACGGTGGGTCCGGACCCGGACACCACCCCACCCAGCGCCCCGGCCTCGAGCCCGCGGCGCAGGGTGCGCCGCAGTTCGGGCTGCAACGAGAACGCCGCCGCCTGCAGGTCGTTGGCCAGGGCCGCGGCGACCGCGGCGGTGTCCCCGGTGGCCAGCGCGGCCAGCATCGGTTCGACCGCGCCGACCCGGGGCGGATCGCCCGCGGCACGCAGCCGGTCCAGCTCGCCGAACACCTGCGGGGTGGACAGCCCGTCCGCGGCCATGGCCAGCACCCAGTGCAGCGTGGCCCGGGACAGCACCGGCACCAGCCGCTCCCCGCGCCCGGTGCCCACCGCGGTGCCACCGGCCAGCGAGAACGGGACGTCGGAGCCCAGCTCGGCCGCGATCTCGGTCAACGCGTCCCGACCCGGCGGCAGACCCCAGAGGGCGGCACAGCCGACCAGGGCGGCGGCTGCGTCCGCGCTGCCGCCGGCCATCCCTCCGGCCACGGGGATGCGCTTGGTGATCTCGATGGCGACCGGGCCGCCCTGCCCGGTCCGCTTGGCCAGCAGCCGCGCGGCCATGCCGGCCAGGTTGCGTGCGCCCGCCGGGACCCCGGCGACCCCGGGGGTGCGGACGGAGTGCTGGGCGGCCGGGCTGACGACGAGCTCGTCCATCAGGTCGACGGCGTGGAACACGGTGACCAGGTCGTGGTAGCCGTCCTCCCGCAGGTCACCGACGGCCAGGTGCAGATTGATCTTCGCCGGGCTGGTCACCCGTACCGGGGCGCCCAACCGGGCGATCACCCGCCCGGTCATTCGGTCTCGACGGACGCGTCGAGGTCGGCCCGGGCCTGGGCGATGCGGGCGTAGTCGTCGACGGTGAGCGTCTCACCGCGGGCGCCGGGATCGACATCGGCCGCGCGCAGGATGCGTTCGGCGGTCGGGGCGGAGCCGGCCCAGACGGACAGGGCGGAGCGCAGGGTCTTGCGTCGCTGGGCGAAGGCCGCGTCGACGACGGCGAAGACCGCGGCCCGATCGTCGGTCCGGCGGTGCGGGTGCACGTCCACCGCGACCAGCGCGGAATCGACCCCGGGGACGGGCCAGAAGATGGCGCGGGGCACCGAACCGGCCCGCTTGGCGGTGCCGTACCAGGCCAGCTTCACGCTGGGCGAGCCGTAGGTGCGGGAACCGGGGCCGGCGGCGAGCCGGTCGGCCACCTCGGCCTGCACCATCACCATGATCGAGCGCAGGGTGGGCAGCTCGGCCAGCAGGTGCAGGATCACCGGCACGGCGATGTTGTACGGGAGGTTGGCCACGAGCGCCGTGGGCTCGGCCGGGGCCGGCAGGTCGTCACCGGTGCGGTGCAGCAGGGCGCCGGTGACCTGCAGGGCGTCGGCCTCGACGACCCGAAGGGCCGCGGCCCGCGTCGGGTGGTGATCGCGCACGGTGGCCGGCAGCAGGCCGGCCAGCCGCGGGTCGATCTCCACCGCGGTGACGGCCGCCGCCGCGTCCAGCAGACCCAGGGTCAACGACCCCAGACCCGGGCCGACCTCGAGCACGTGGTCGGTGGATCGCAGCCCGGCGGCCGCGACGATCCGGCGGACGGTGTTGCCGTCGTGGACGAAGTTCTGGCCGAGCTGCTTGGTCGGCCGCAGATCCAGCTCCGCCGCCATCCGGCGGATGTCGCCGGCGCCCAGCAGGCGTCCCGGGACCAGATCTGTCACCCGTCCATCCTCACATGTCGCGCCCACTCCCCCGTCCCCGTGATCCGCCGGTGTCCCCACCGGTGGCGGATCAGGCGGGCGGGGGCGACGCGGCGGCGTAGCCGCACAGCCACGGCTCGAGCCCGCGCTTCTGGTAGAGCATCTTGGCCCGCATGAGCTGCTCCTCGGGCGAGGCGTCCATCGGGTTGCCGACGCCGTCGACCGACTGCCAGGTCGGCAGGTCGAACTGGAAGAGGCCGAAGGTCGCCGGGTAGCCGGAGGGGTAGAACGTGGCCTTCGGGTTGTTGGTGGACTCGCAGTAGGCGAGCCCGTCCCAGTTGACCCCGAACTCGGTGTCGTTGAAGAAGACCCGGCTGCCCCGCATCTCCAGGGTGGACCTGGTCCCGACGTGGATGACGGTGGCGGTGGGCGCGACGTCGACGGTGCGGCCGACCTCCTGCTCGCCCGTCTGCACGCCGTCGACGACGGTGGCGGCGTAGGTCACCGTCTCGGTGCCGGGCGCCCCGGGGGTGACGACCTGCTCGGTGCCCCGGTTCAGGGCCGGGTCGTCGACCCGCTGGTCGGGCAGCTGGGCGACGGCGACCTGCTCGGTGCGGGTGGTGGTCTGCGTGCGGGTGATGTCGACGGCGGTGCCGTCGGCGAGCACGGTGGTCGCGTCCGGGGTCACGGTGTCCTCCGGGCCCAGCACGATGCCCTGGTCGGTGAGTAGGTCGGCGACGGTACGGGCGGTGGCGCGCACCGTGCGGAGCGGCTCGGCGCCGTCGGTCAGGGTGACCTCGTGCACCTCCTGGGCGGTGAGGGTGATGCCCTCGACCGGGATCTCGCGGGAGCGGTCCGCGGACAGCTGGAGGTCGGCCGGGTTCTGGCCGAGCTGGGTCAACGCCGCCTCGACGGTGGTGGCCGTGGTCCAGACGTCCCGCTCCTGGCCGTCCAGAGTGAGCTGCACGAGCCGGGCGCGCTGCACGGACACCTGGGCACCGTCGGACAGCGCGGTGGCCGGCGCCGGGGCGATGACGTCGTGCTCGCCGACCGTCAGACCGGCCGAGGTCAACGCGCCCTGGACCGACCCCGCGAGGGTGGTCACGGAGCGCTCCTGCCCGTCGACGGTGATGGTGACCGTCTTGGACAGGGCGGCGGCGGAACCGCCACCCACGGCGGCCAGGCCCAGGACGGTGGCCGCGGCGACCAGCACGATGCGGCGGCGGGTGGGCCGGCCGGCGCGGTGGCGTCCCGCATCGGCGGCGGCCCCGTCGTTCCCGGCGGGTTCGTTGATCAGGTCCGTGGTGCTGGGCAAGCTGACGACACTCCGATTCTCGGACGTGCTCCGGGCAGGGGTGTGGGCACCGCACGACCGCAGCCCCCGGGTGACCTCACGGACGACCGGCCGGCAGCAGACACGGAGAAGGGCAGACGATCCGTCCGCCGACCACCGGTCCGACGATCGACCGGTGCTGTCACGAACTCCGTCTGCCCCCACACACCCGAGATCTTCCCCATCCCGGCTGTTATCACGAAACAGTAACGGGGAGATGTTGAGCGCGCAACGTGACGTCGGCCATCGTCCGACCGGTCCGTTCACCCACCCGGACCTCGCATTCCGGGACGTGGTCACCGACTGTGCCACCGCTGGGCGCGACACCACCCCGGGAGAACGACGATGGACCCCGCCCCCTGAGCGGGGTGCGGGGTCCTCCGGTGTCGCGGTCGGCTCAGCCGTTGGCGCCGGCGCACGCCCACGGGGAGAGCCCCCGGGAGGCGTACAGGTTCTCCGCCACGGCGATCTGCTGCTCCCGGGTGGCCAGGTCCGGGCGGGACGCGTACGCGCCACCACCGGCACTCATCCAGGTCGAGATGTCGAACTGCAGGCCGCCGTAGTAGCCGTTGCCGGTGTTGATCGACCAGTTGTTGGTCGACTCGCAGCGCGCGATGGCGTCCCAGTTGACCCCCGAGCTGCCGGAGGAGGCCGGCGCCGGGGCGGCGGAACGGCTGGACGAGGACGACGACGCGGCGGCGGCCGGCGCGGGGGCCTTCTTGGTCCCCTGCTTGGTCACCGTGGCCAGGGCCTCGACGGTGGTGGTGCTGGCGATGTCCTGCGGGGCGCCGGCGACACCGTTGGTGGTGACGACGCGCACGGTGACGTCGACCGACCCCGGCCGACCCTGCTGGGTGACCTTCGTGGTGCCGTCGGCCAGCGAGCTGTCCTTCTCGACGACATCGGCGGGCTGGGCGACCTCGCGGGTCTGCACGGAGTCGGCGACCTGGATGCGGGTGACGACGATCGGCAGGCCGTCGGCGACCGGGGTGGCCGGGTCGGGGGTGACGGTGTCGGTCGGCGACAGGGTCACCCCGGCGCCGGCGAGGACGTCGGCGACGGTGGCCGCGTCGGTCGGGATCGCCGTCAGCGGGTCGGTGCCGACGGTCAGCGCGACCGTGGGCAGGGTGATGACGGAGACGGTCAGACCCTCGCTCACCGGGGTGGCGACATCGGGGGTGACCCGGTCGGCGGCGGCCAGGGTGATGCCCTGCTCGGCGAGCAGGTCGCCGACGGTGGTGGCGGTGGAGGTGACGGCGGCCGCGGCGGCTCCGCGATCGGTGAGGGTGACGGTGTGCAGCGTCTGCGCGTGCACGGCCAGCCCGTCCAGCGGGATCTCGCGGGACCGGTTGGCGGACAACTGAAGTCCGGCCGGATCCTGGCCGAGCTCGACCAGGGCGCGCTCGACGGTGGGAGCGGTGGTCCAGACCTGGCGGGTCTGCCCGTCGATGGTCAGGGTCAGCAGCCGGCCACGGGCGACGGTGATCTGCGAGCCGTCGTAGATGGTGGTCGCGCCGGCGGGGGCGAGCTGATCGTGCTCGCCGAGGGTGAGACCGGCGGAGTCGAGTGCTCCGGCGACCGAGCCGGACAGGGTGGAGACCTGCTGCACCTGGCCGTCGACGCTGATCGCGACGGTCTTCTGCAGCGAGAGGACGGTCCCGCCGGTGGCGGCCAGCACGACGGCGAGGGCGGCGGCGCCGATCAGCAGGGGCTTGCGGAACGAGCGACGGGCGGCGGGGGTGTCCTGCGCCTCGGTGCCGTTCTCCGGAGTCTGCGCGGCCTCGGTGGTGTCGGCGGTCCCGATGATCTCGGCGGCCTCGGGCAGGGCGGGGTCGTGCTGGGTCAAGTCGTCATCCGAACGTCGTCTTGTCCGGGCAGAGGGGGAGGGTGCGCCCGGGCGCCCAGGGCGCGATCGGACCGCCCCGTGGGCGGTCGATGTCGGTTCGGCACGGTCGACCGCGGCCGGGATGAACCGGCGCGGCGGATCGATGCGTGCTGCACCCGGGAGGTCCTCATCCCGGCTTTCGTCACGGAACGATAACGGGATGGCTACGCCGCGGACAACAAGGTGAGACCCACATGACACTCACATGCAGATTCGACCGGATCGGGTGACGGGCGGGGCGTCGTCACGCCGACGGCATGGGCAGTCCGTACGTCGAACGGGCGGTGTCGGCCAGTTCGTCGCACATCTCGGCCAGCTCGAGTCCGCGCAGCGCCGACAGCGCCCGCACCGTCCAGGGCAGCGCGTACGGCTCGTTGCGCCGACCGCGGTGCGGATGCGGGGTCAGGAACGGCGCATCGGTCTCGGCCATCATCAGACCGGCCGGAGTGACGGTGGCGGCGGCAGCCAGATCGGCGGCGTTCCTGAACGTGACCGGCCCGGCGTACGACATCACGAAACCGGCCTGCGCGCAGCGGTGGGCCATGGCCTCGTCGCCGGAGAAACAGTGGAAGACGACCACCGGCGGCGGCCCCTCCTGCTCGAGCACCGCGAACACCGCCTCGTGCGCGTTCCGGTCGTGGATCATCAACGGTTTGCCGACCCGCTTGGCCAGTGCGATGTGCCAGGCGAACGCCTCCCGCTGCACGTCGTGCGGGGCCGCGTCCCAGTAGAAGTCCAGCCCGGTCTCACCGATGGCGACCACCCGGTCCTGCTCCGCCAACGCCGCCAACGCCGCCCTGGTCGGCCCGTCCAACGCGTCGGCCCGGGTGGGGTGCAGACCGACGGCGGCGTACAGGTCCGGATGCCAGGTCGCGGCCCGGGCCGCCCACTGCGCCGAGGCCAGGTCGTCCCCCACGGTGACCACCTGACGCACGCCGACCGCCGCGGCCCGATCCATCGCCGCGGCGACGTCGGCGGCGTCCACGCAGCCGCAGGCGTCCAGGTGGGTGTGCGCGTCCACCACCGGTCGCGGGAGCGGCTCGGGCGCCGGCGCGGCCTTCCGGTCCGCCACGGCGGGGTGGCCGTTGGACGTAGCCCCGGCGCTCACTGGACCGGCGCCCACTCCGGGCCGGTCTCCCCCAGCGCGGGGTCGAGCTTGGCGAACAGCGGGCTGGGCTTGCCCAGCTCGCGGCCGGCCTCGATCGGGACGCGCTTCCAGACGGCCTGCTCGCCGGCGTAGTCGCCGGTCAGCACGGGGTAGGGGCGGGCCGGCGGGACACCGACCCCCTCCACGTCGTCGTCGAAGTCCTCGACCTCCAGGATGTCGGGCTGGGCGGCCCACACGCCGGAGCCGCCGAGGGCCTCGAACACGGCCTGGCTGGAGTGCGGCAGGAACGGCGTCAGCATCGTCTTCGCGTCGTCGACGATCTGCAGGGCGGTGTGCAGCACGGTGGCCTGCCGCTCCGGGTCGGCCTTGAGCTTCCACGGCTCGGCGTCCGACAGGTACTTGTTGGCCAGCGAGACCACCCGCATCGCCTCGCTGGACGCGGCCTTGAACCGACTGCGACCCAACAGGTCCCCCACGGTGGCGAACGCGGCCTCGGAGGCGCGGAGCAGCTCGATGTCCGCGTCGGTGGGCGTCGTCGACGTCGGGATGACGCCGAAGTTCTTGTGCGCCATGGAGATCGACCGGTTGACCAGGTTGCCCCACTCGTTGGCCAGCTCGAAGTTGGTGCGCCGGACGAATTCGTCCCAGGTGAAATCGGCGTCCTGGTTCTCCGGGCCGGCCACCGAGATGAAGTAGCGCAGGGCATCCGGGCCGAACTCGCGGAGGAAGTCGCGCACGTAGATCACCGTGTTGCGGGAGGTGGAGAACTTCGACCCGCGCATGGTCAGGAACTCGCTGGAGACCACCTCGGTGGGCAGCCGCAGCTCGCCGAGCCCGCCGGGCGCGCCGCCCCGCGCGCCCGCGCCGTTGTACGCGAGCAGCTCGGCCGGCCAGATCTGCGAGTGGAAGGTGATGTTGTCCTTGCCCATGAAGTAGAACTGCCGGGCGCCGTTCGCCCCCGCACTGTCCGGGCCCTGCCACCACCGCTGCCACTCGTCCGGCGAGGTGCCGAAGCGCCGGGCCCACTCGATGCTGGCCGACAGGTAACCGATGACCGCGTCGAACCACACGTAGAGCTTCTTGTCCGGCCGGTCGCGCCAGCCGTCCAGCGGCACCGGGATGCCCCAGTCGATGTCCCGGGTCATCGCCCGCGGGCGGATGTCGTCCAACAGGTTCAGGGAGAACTTGAGGACGTTCGGGCGCCAGTCGGAGCGGCCGCGCAGCCAGGTCCCCAGCGCCTCGGCCAGGGCGGGCAGGTCGAGGAAGAAGTGCTCGGACTCGACGAACTTCGGCGTCTCGCCGTTGATCCGCGAGCGCGGGTTGATCAGGTCGGCCGGGTCCAGCTGGTTTCCGCAGTTGTCGCACTGGTCGCCGCGGGCACCGTCGTAGCCGCAGATGGGGCAGGTGCCCTCGATGTAGCGGTCGGGCAGGGTGCGCCCGGTGGACGGCGAGATCGCCGACATCGTGGTCTGCGCGACGAAGTACCCGTTGCGGTGCACCGTGCGGAACATCTCCTGCACCACGGCGTAGTGGTTGCGGGTGGTCGTCCGGGTGAACAGGTCGTAGGACAGACCCAGGCCGGCCAGATCCTCGACGATCACCCGGTTGTAGCGGTCGGCCAGCTCGCGGGCGGTGACGCCCTCCTGGTCGGCCTGCACCAGGATCGGTGTTCCGTGCTCGTCGGTCCCGGAGACCATCAGCACGTCGGCCCCGGCCATCCGCTGGTAGCGGGAGAACACGTCGGCCGGCACACCGAACCCGGAGACGTGGCCGATGTGACGGGGACCGTTCGCGTAGGGCCAGGCGACCGCGGTCAGCACGGGGGAATTCATGGCGCTCAGGTTAGTCGGCGCGGCTCGCGCCCCCGGACGCCGCGAGCCCGCCTCGTAGTGTCGGACCGATGAGCGATCGCGAGTACGACCTGGTGCTGTTCGGGGCGAGCGGGTTCGTCGGGAAGCTGGTGGCCCGGCGGTTGGCCGAGGCCCGCACCGACCTGCGGATCGCCCTGGCCGGGCGCTCGGAATCGCGGCTGACCGCGGTGCGCGACGAGCTGGGCGTCCACTGGCCGGTGGTCGTGGCCGACTCCGGTGACCCGGCCGCCCTGGCCGACCTGGCCCGCTCCACCCGCGTGGTGCTGTCGACGGTCGGCCCGTACGCTCGGCACGGCCTGCCGCTGGTGCTGGCCTGCGCCCGGGCCGGCACGTCGTATGCCGATCTGACCGGCGAGGCGCTCTTCGTCCGGGAGAGCATCGACCTCGCGGACGGGCTCGCCCGGGACAGCGGCGCCCGCATCGTGCACGCCTGCGGCTTCGACTCCGTGCCCTCCGACCTCGGCGTGCAGGTGCTGGCCGAGCAGGTGGCCGCGGACGACGCCGGTGAGCTGACCGCGGTGCTGTTGCTGGTCGTGGCGGCCAAGGGCGGTTTCAGCGGCGGGACCGTCGACTCGCTGCGCGGGCAGGTGGACGCGGTGCGTGCCGATCCCGCCCTGGCCCGCCGACTGGCCGACCCCTACCTGCTCAGCCCCGATCGGGAGGCCGAGCCCGATCTCGGTCCGCAGCCGGACACGTTCCTGACCCACCGCCTCGACGACGGGACCTGGACGGCGCCGTTCGTCATGGCCCCGTTCAACACCCGGATCGTGCGACGGTCCAACGCGCTGCTCGGCCACGCGTACGGGCGGGGCCTGCGGTACGCCGAGGCGGTGCGCACCGGCCGGTCGCCGCTGTCCCCCCTCATCGCCGGCGGGGTCGCGATCGGCAGCGCGGCGGCGGCCCTCGGGCTGCGCACCCCCCTGGTCCGCCCGCTGCTCGACCGGCTGCTGCCCGACCCCGGCCAGGGGCCGAGCGAGAAGGCGCAGCGGGAGGGCTCGTTCCGGCTCGAACTGCGGGCGGCCACCACGTCCGGTCGGCGGTACGTCGGGGCGGTCGCCGCCGCCGGCGACCCGGGTTACGCGGCCACCTCGGTGATGCTCGCCCAGGCCGGCCTATCGCTCGCCCAGGACGACCTGCCCGAGCGCGCCGGCGTGCTGACCCCAGCCGTGGCCATGGGTGAGGCGCTCGCCGACCGCCTGCGCGCCGCGGGGTTCACCCTGTCCGCGCAGGCGCTGGACTGAGCGGGACGTCCCGGCCGGACCGCCGCCGCCACGGTACGGATCGCAGCGAGCCGCGCCGGTGGGCCGCGATCAGCATGAGCGTGGTGGGCACCAGGCTGAGCAGGACGGTGACGACGGACGCCTCCAGACCGAAGCCACCGCCGGTCAGCAGATCCGATCCGTGCACGGTCGTCGTCCATAGCCCGGGCATGCTCCCGCCGGACACGGGGATGCCGAGCAGTGCCTCGGTGGCGTTCCAGGCCAGGTGGATGCCGATGACGAACCGCAGGTCCCGGCGCCAGAGGAAGGCGGCGCCGAGGAGGAGCCCGGCCTCCACGGAGATGGTCAGGGCCGCGAGCAGGGTCGCGCCGTCGTTCATCAGATGCATCGCCCCGAAGATCAGGGCGGTCACGGCCAGGGCGACCCCGCTCCCGCCGATGCGCTCCAGCGCCTGCAGGACGAAACCCCGGAACATCAACTCCTCCAGCACGCCGGCGGCCGCGCCGAGCATGACGGCCTCCAGGAGTGCAGCACCGACATCTCGACCGGCCCAGGCGATGTCGTAGCCGCCCAGGAGGGCGACGACGCCGGCGACGCCCGCCACGAAGGACGTCCCCAGGGCGATACCCAGGACGAGTTCGCGACCCCCGCCGGTGCCGGTGAGTTCCGGCGTCCGCCGCCCGGCCACTCCGCGCATGATGACCACGTAGAGGGCCGCGACGAGCACGGTGCCCACCACGGTGAGCCACGGGCGCCACGCGGGTGGGAGATCGGCGGACACCACACCCAGTCCGAGGGATGTCGTGAAGAGCAGGACCGCCCCCAGCGGACCCCAGACGAACGGAGATCGGATGATCCGCCCGACCCCGGGCTGCGGATGCGCGACGCGGGATGTCCGGGGGGCGGTCACCGTGAGCTCCGGACCACGCGGTGGCCGGCACCGGACTCGACCGGGGAGGACGACCCCCGGCCCGCCCGACCGGCCGACCGCCACAGGCGGATCGCGGCGGCGGCCGGCAGGACCACACCCCAGACCAGGACGCTGTAGACGGCCAGCCGCTCCCAGACCCCGTCCGGGAAGAGGAGCGAGGACCCCGTGGCCAGGTTCAGGCTGACCATGACCAGCCCGGTGACACCGAGGACGCCCAGGGCGGTACTCACCCGGCCGAGGGGGCGGAGACGGCCGTCGGCGCGCCAGATCCGCCCCACCAGCAGCAGCACGGCGTTGCCGCCGAGAATGGCCATGCCCGCGCCCAGGAAGTGGATCACGATGGTGTTGTCCCGCTCCGCAGCCGGGCTGCCATGGATGCACCCGACCAGGACGACGCCGACGGCATGGACGGCGGCGAGTCCCAGCAGCATGCGTCGGTCACGGATCGGGACCCAGGCCGCCACCGCGAAGCACGCCGCAGCGAGGAACAGCAACCCCTCCAGGATGAACCCCAGATTCATCACCGCGGCCAACGGCGAGGTCGCCGCCACGCCGTGCAGGGCCTCCGCCCGCGGGATGCCGAGATCGCTGACGTAGTTCGTCAGGTAGCTGTAGCGCCGCATGGCGTCGGCCGTGACCGCCTCGGTCGTGAACGACCAGAGCCCGGCGATGGCCCAGAGCGCCGCCGCGGCCCAGGCGGCCACCAACGCCCCGGCGGACGGAACGGGACCCTCACCCGCCGGGGCCGGTCCTGATCCGGCGGCCGTCGACACGGATCTGGTCCGGTGGATCATCGGCATGCGACTGTCCCTTCCTCCGCGGCCGGGCCGGCCGATGGAGGAAGTCTGTCGACGGGCGGGCCGGCCGGCGTCTGCCCGGTGGCCGGCTCGAGCCGGTCGGCCGTAGACCGTCCGGCCTACCGCGGGCGGCGGGTCAGCGCCGCCCGGCGCAGATCAACCCGACGCAGTCGCCGAGCGTGTTGCCGTACGCCCGGTTGCCACCCAGGTCGTGGGCGTTCGGGGCGTAGATACCGTACCGACCGTTGTTCGTCGCGGTGTTCGCGCCCACGGTCAGGCCGTCGGCCAGCGTCCGGATGCCACTGGAGGTGTTGCGGGAGAACGTGTTCCCGGTGATCGTGACCGTCTCGGGCCGTTCGGCGAGGACGCCGGTGGTGTTGGCCACGAAGGTGTTGCCCGTGACGGTCATGCTCGAGGAGTGCAGGGCGATCCCGTTGCCGCGGAACGTGTTCCCGTCGACGACCGCGTTCCCGGGGCCGTCCTCCATCCCCGCCTCGGTCATCACCCCGTTGCGGTTGTCGGTGAAGGTGTTGCCCTGCAACGAGACCGAGCACCCCAGCGGCGAGATCGGGCGGACGTAGTTCCGCACCGTGCTGGCCCTGACGAGGATGTCGGACTCCCAGCAGGTGGTGGGCGGACCGTCGTACCCCGAGCCGTCCAGGGTGGAGGACTCGATGGACACCGACCACCCGTCGCTCTGTTCCACGCCACCGCCGCGGATCGTGGACCCGCTCACCGCCACCGACGCCCCGTACCCCTTCACCGTGGACCGGGTCAGGGTGGAGTCCTGCACGACCAGATGGCCCTGGAACTGGATCACCGGTGAGTCGGTCAGCCGCACCCCGGTCAGCGTGGGACTGCTGTTCGTGAAGGACAGCCGGGCCTTGTCGAAGCGCACCCCGCGGATGGACGACGGGACGACCTGGGAATCGACGTCCTCGGTCACCCCGTCCTGCCAGCCGCGGACGGTGCCGTTGATCAGGGCCGACCCGCCGGCCCCGCTGAACACGACACCGGTGCCGGACGACCCCGGACCGGTCAGGGTGCGGCCACCCAGATCCAGGGTGACCCCGGCCCCCAGCGTCAACCCGTTGCCCGAGGGACAGGTCAGATTCCTGGTCAGCACGGTGTTCGTGGTCAGGGTGGCGCCGCACGTCACCCCCGGTGCCGAACCCCGGACCGGGGCCGCCGCCCCCGCCGATGCCACCGTCCCCCCGGTGAGCAGCACGACGACCGCTCCCGCCGTGGTCAGCCGTCGCGTCAGTGCACGCATCGATGCGTTCATGTCGATTCCGTTCCCCCTGGAGCGGCACCCCACCGCTTCCCCCGAAAGGAGTATCGCCGGATCTCTGGGTACAGGCAAGGGGGAGTCGTACACCCATTGGGACCACTCTGGGCGTGGCAAATGATCTTCACACCCCGCTCGGGCGTCCGTCGATGACACTCCGTGGATCTCTCGCCGACGGGGCGCCGGCGGTCGGAGCGCCGAAGTCGGAGCGCCGAGGGCGGGGCGCCGGACCGCGCCCCGGGAACGCCGAACGGGGCGCCGATCCGCAGGATCGACGCCCCGTTCGGGCAGTGCTCCGGCCGCATCACGCCGCGGCCGAGTACGCACTCAGGAGGACCCAGGGGGCCTCAGTGGCCGCTCTCGACCGGGGCGTTGACCCCGGCGGTCTGGCCGTCCTCCTGGATCTCGGTGCGGTCGCCCGACCACAACGTGTGGAAGGTGCCCTCGGTGTCCACCCGCTTGTAGGTGTGCGCCCCGAAGAAGTCGCGCTGGCCCTGGATGAGGGCCGCGGGCAGCCGCTCGCTGCGCAGCCCGTCGTAGTAGGACAGCGAGGAGGCGAACCCGGGGGTGGGGATACCGGCCAGGGCCGCGCGGGAGACCACCCGGCGCCAGGAGTCCTGGCCGGCCGAGACGACCTCGGTGAAGAACGGCGCGAACAGCAGCGAGGCCAGCGTCGGATCCTCGGCGTAGGCCTCGGTGATCCGGTTGAGGAAGCGGGCCCGGATGATGCAGCCACCCCGCCAGATCTTGGCCACCGCACCCCGGTCGATGTCCCAGTCGAACTCGGCGGCACCGGCCACGATCTCGTCGAAACCCTGCGCGTAGGCGACGATCTTGGACGCGTACAGCGCGAGCCGCACGTCCTCGATGAACGCCGCCCTGTCGTCGAGCTCCAGCTGGCCGGACGGGCCGGGCAGATCCTTGGCCGCGGCACGCTGGGCCGTCGCGGAGGACAGTCCACGCGCGAACACCGACTCGGCGATCCCGGTGACCGGGACACCGAGGGTGAGCGCGGTCTGCACCGTCCAGGTGCCGGTGCCCTTCATGCCGGCCGCGTCCACGACGACGTCGACGAACGGCTTGCCGGTCTTCGCGTCGACCTGCTTGAGCACCTCGGCGGTGATCTCGATGAGGAAGGAGTCCAGGTCACCGGCGTTCCAGTCGGCGAACACCTCGGCGATCTCGGCGGGCTCGAGGCCGGCGCCACGGCGCAGCAGGTCGTAGGCCTCGGCGATGAGCTGCATGTCGGCGTACTCGATGCCGTTGTGCACCATCTTCACGAAGTGGCCGGCGCCGTCGGTGCCGATGTGCGTGCAGCAGGGGGCGCCGTCGACGTGCGCGGATATCTTCTCCAGGATCGGCCCGAGGGACCCGTAGGCCTCCTTCGATCCACCCGGCATGATCGACGGGCCCTTGAGGGCGCCCTCCTCGCCGCCGGAGATGCCGCAGCCGACGAAGTGGATGCCCTTCTCCCGGGCCGCCTTCTCGCGCCGGATGGTGTCCTGGAACAGGGAGTTCCCGCCGTCGATGAGGATGTCGCCCGGTTCGAGCAGCTCGGACAGCTCGTCGATGACGGCGTCGGTCGGCCCGCCCGCCTTGACCATGATGATGATCTTGCGCGGGACGGCCAGCGAGGCGACGAACTCCTCGGGGGTGTTCGACGGGACGAAGTCACCGTCGGAGCCGTGCTCGGCGATGAGCGCGTCGGTCTTGCTGCTGGTGCGGTTGTGCACCGCGGTGACGAAGCCCTTGCTCGCGAAGTTGCGGGCGAGGTTGGAGCCCATGACGGCGAGACCGGTGACACCGATCTCGGCGCGGGCGGTGGAATCGGGCACGGGAACCTCCGGGTCACGGTCGAGCTGGTCCCCTACACACTCCCGCACGAGGGCCCGCGGCGGCGAACCGGGGGGCGTTCTCACCGACGCTCCGCACATGGGTCACCGGTGACGCACGCCAGCGACCGCCGACCGTCAGGCCAGGGCCGCGCGCACCGCCGCGGCGATCCGGCCGCCCTCGGCGCGTCCTGCGGCCCGGGCCTGGACGGCCTTGACCACCACACCCATCTGCCGCGGGGTGACCGGGGCGCCGGTGTCCTGCGCGACCTGCTCGACCGCCTCGGCGACCCAGCCGGCCAGTTCCTCGTCATCGAGCTGGGCGGGCAGGTAGGCGGTGAGCACGGCGGACTCGGCCCGTTCCTTGTCGGCCAGCTCGGCGCGGCCGGCCCCGGCGAAGGCGTCGGCCGCCTCCTTGCGCTTGCGCACCTCCTTGCCGAGGACGGCCAGCACCTCGGCGTCGGACAGCTCACGGGCGGTGTCGCCCGCGACCTCGGCCACGCCGACCGCGGCCAGTGCCATCCGCAGGGTGCCGGTGGTCAGGGCGTCGCGCGCCTTCATCGACGCGGTCAGATCGGTCCGCAGGCGGGCCTTGAGGGTGGGCGTGCTGTCGGTCATCGGGTCCTCCGGGTGCTGCGTGGATCGGTGGCGGTGGGTGGTGCGGGGCGGGTGGCCGCGGCGTAGACGGTGCGGCGGGGCAGGCCGACGCGACCGGCGACCACGTCGACGGCGTCCCGGCGGCTGGCCCCGGCGGCGACGAGCTCGGCCACGGCCGCGGCCAGGTCGGACTCGTCCACGGCCACGGTCCCGGCCGGTGCGCCGGCCACGACCAGGGTGACCTCACCGCGGACCGTCTCGGCCCCGGCGACGAGCTCGGCCAGCGTGCCGCGGCGGACCTCCTCGTAGGTCTTGGTCAGCTCCCGGCACAGGGCGGCGGGGCGGTCGGCACCGAACGCCTCGGCCATGGCCTGCAGGCACTCGCCGAGTCGGTGCACCGACTCGAAGAACACCATCGTCCGGGTCTCGGTGGCCAGCTGGGTGAAGGCCCGGGCCCGCTCCCCGGGTTTGCGCGGCGGGAACCCCTCGAAGCAGAACCGGTCGGACGGCAGCCCGGACAGGGCCAGCGCGGTGATCACCGCGGACGGCCCCGGCACCGAGGTGATGTCGATGCCGGCCTCCGCGGCCGCGGCCACCAGCCGGTACCCGGGATCGGACACCGACGGCATCCCCGCGTCGGTGACGAGCACGACCGTCGCACCCTCCCGCATCCGCTCCAGCAACCGGGGGATGCGCGACTGCTCGACCGACTCGTAGTACGACACGACCGACCCGGTGGGGTGGATGCCCAGATCGGTGGTGAGCCGGTGCAGGCGGCGGGTGTCCTCGGCGGCGATGACGTCGGCGGTGGCCAGGGCGTCCCCCAGACCCGGCGAGGCGTCGCTCACCCGACCCAGCGGGGTGCCGGCGAGCACGAGACGGCCGGTCGGGAACGAGGTGCTCACCAGGGTCACCTTACGATCGTCGGCATGTCCGCTCCCCCCACCGTCGGCCCCGGCCCGACCGCGCAGCAGGCGGTCGGTGGCGATGCCGGGACGGATGCGGACGGACCGCTCGCCGCACCGGCACCGTGGTGGCGTCGGATCCCCGCCGTCGCATCCCTGCCCGACACCGACGACCGGGACCCGGCCCTGGCCCGTCCCGACCCGGCGACGTCGGTGATGCCGATCGGTGGCACGCCGGCGCTGACCGCTCCCGTGCGCACCGGGCGCCCCACCCTGCCGCCGCCGCCCACCGACCGGGTCCGCGGCTGGGTCGTCACCCTGACCCTGACCCTGGTGGCCGCGGTCGTCCGGCTGTGGGACATCGGCCTGCGCACCGACGGCGGCACCCCGCTCTTCGACGAGAAGTACTACGCGCTGCAGGCCGCCGAGGTGATCCGCAACGGCGGCGTCGAGGACAACCAGGCGTTCGGCGTGGTCGTCCACCCACCGCTGGGCAAGCAGATCATCGCGCTCGGCGAGCTGGTGGCCGGGTACACCCCGACCGGCTGGCGGCTGGCCCCGGCGGTCGCCGGCATCATCTGCGTGCTGGTGATGGTGCGGGTGGTCCGCCGGATGACCCGCTCCACCCTGCTCGGCGGCATCGCCGGCGTGCTGATCATCTGCGACGGCGTGAGCCACGTGCAGTCCCGCTCGGCCCTGCTGGACATCCTGCAGACCGTCTTCGTGCTCGCCGCATTCAGCTGTGTCATCGCCGACCGCGACCAGGTCCGGGCCCGCCTCGCCGCCTCCGTCCGGGACGACGGCGAGCCGGGTCGGTTCGGGGTCGTCCTGGGCGCGCGCTGGTGGCGGTTCGCCGCGGGGGTGCTGCTCGGGCTGGCCATCGCCATCAAGTGGTCCGGCGTGTACTGGGTGGCGGCGTTCGGGGTCATGGTCGTCGTCTGGGACATCACCGCCCGTCGCGATTCCGGCGTGACCCGCCCCGTGCAGGCCGTGGTCCGCCGGGATCTCGTGCCGTCCCTCTGGTCGCTGGCCGTCATCCCGGTGGCGACGTACGTCGCGACCTGGTGGGCCTGGTTCGCCTCGGCGAACGCCTGGCCCCGCAGCACCCTGGTCGCCACCCCGGAGTTCCGGTCGGACTGGAAGTCCGGTCTGCTCTACCAGCTGGGCTCGTTCTGGGACAACGCCCTGTGGCAGTGGACGTGGAAGATGCTCGACTTCCACTCCCATCTGCTCACCCCCACCGACCCGGCCAAGCGCCACCCGTGGGAGTCCAAGCCCTGGACGTGGCCGCTCGGCACCCGGCCGGTGAACTACTACTCCCCCGGCGCCGGCACGGGCTGCGGGGACGGGCGGACCGACTGCGTGCAGCGCATCCTGCTCATCGGCACCCCCGCCCTGTGGTGGATCTCGCTGTTCGTGGCGGGCTGGGCGTTGTGGAAGGCGATCGGCCGGCTGGACTGGCGCTACGCCGCCGTCCTCGTCGGGTACGGCGCGGGCTACCTGCCCTGGTTCACCAACCTGGACCGCCAGATGTACTTCTTCTACGCCACCCCACTGGCCCCGTTCCTGATCATCGGCATCACCCTGGTGCTCGGCGACATCCTCGGCCGCTCCCGGGTGGGGGTGGAACGGCGCTACCTGGCCGTCACGATCGTGGCGATCTACGTGGGTCTGGTGGTGGCCAACTTCGCCTACCTCTGGCCCATCCTCAACGGCGTGCCGATCACCCCCGACGGCCTGCAGATGCGGACCTGGCTGCCGTCCTGGGGCTGAGCCCACACGACCCCGGCCGGCTCGCGCCGCTGCCCCGGACCGCCCCGGGGGCCCGATCGGGGGCGGGTATATGGTCGGAACCGGCTGCGATGCGGCGCCATCGCAGCGCACATCCGCGCACCGCACACCCGCAATCGCGAGGAGGCCCCATGGCCCAGTACACCCTTCCCGAACTCCCGTACGACTACAGCGCGCTCGAGCCGCACATCTCCGGCGAGATCATGCAGCTGCACCACGACAAGCACCACGCCACGTACGTCAAGGGCGCGAACGACACCATCGACCAGCTCGCCGAGGCCCGCGACAAGAGCTCCTTCGGGGCCGTCGGCGGCCTGGAGAAGAGCCTGGCGTTCAACCTGGGTGGGCACATCAACCACTCGATCTTCTGGCCGAACCTGTCCCCGGACGGCGGCGACAAGCCGGTCGGCGAGCTGGCCGCGGCCATCGACGAGTTCTTCGGCTCGTTCGACGGCTTCAAGGCCCAGTTCACCGCCAGCGCCAGCACCATCCAGGGCTCCGGCTGGTCCATCCTGGCCTGGGACACCCTCGGCCAGCGGCTGAACATCTTCCAGCTGTACGACCAGCAGGGGAACCTGCCGGCCGCGCAGGTGCCGATCGCCCTGGTCGACATGTGGGAGCACGCGTTCTACCTGCAGTACAAGAACGTGAAGCCGGACTACATCGCCGCCTGGTGGAACGTCGTCAACTGGGCGGACGCCGCCGCGCGCTTCGACGCCGCCAAGGCGAAGACCGCCGGGCTGATCGTCCTGTAGGTCCTGCACCAGCACTCCGGGCCCCTGCCGTTCACGGCGGGGGCCCGTTCTGTGTCCGGCTCAGCCGAGCCGCTGCACCAATCGGGCGGCGTCCTGCGGGGCGTGGGCGTACCCGTCGTTGTCGAAGTAGACGCAGACCCGTCGCACCCCCGGGGTCCGGGCCCACCCCCGGATGCGGTCGGCCCACCGGTCCAGACCCTGGTCGCTGTACTGCGACAGGTAGAGCTCGGCGTCGCCGTGCAGGCGGACGTAGACCAGGTCGGCAGTGACCTCGTCCACCCAGGGGAAGCGTCCCGCGGTGTCCGCGACGACCAGCGCGATGCCGGATTCGCGGCACTGGGCGGCGAACTCCCCGGTGGCGAAGCTGGGGTGCCTGACCTCGACGGCGTGCTGGATCGCGCCCGGGACCGCCGCCCGGACCACCGGCTCCTGGGACCACCGTTCGAACAGCCGTGGCTCGTACCCGGCGGCCAGCCGGGCCGCGTCGTCGGTGGTCATCGGCAGCCGGGCGAAGAACGCGGCCATCCGCTCCGGGTGGTAGGCCAGACCGGGTGGCAACTGCCACAGGATCGGGCCGAGCCGCTCCCCCAGATCGAGCAGTCCCGAGGCGAAGAAGGTGGCCAACGGCTGATCGACGTTCGCCAGCTTCTTCTGGTGGGTGATGAACCGGCCACCCTTGACCGCGAACAGGAAGTCACCAGGAGTGGCGTCCCGCCAGGCGCGGTAGCTCGACGGGCGCTGCAGGGAGTAGAACGACCCGTTGATCTCCAGGGTGGAGAACGCCCGGGAGGCGAACTCCAGCTCGCGCCGCTGAGCCAGTCCCGCCGGGTAGAACGCCTTCCGCCAGTGCGGGTAGGTCCATCCGGACAGTCCGATGCGGACGTCCGCACCGCCACCGGAGAGAACACCCACCACCCCGGTCCCGCCTACCGCCGAGCCTTCGCGCTGGCCGCGTCGTTCGCCTTCTGCAGGGCCTCGATGAGCTGGTCCTTGCTCATCCGGGAGCGGCCCGCGATGTCCAGGCGCTGGGCGAGCAGGTACAGGTGCGCGCGGGTGGCGCTGGTGTCGACGCCGCCGGCGGAGGTACCGGAACGCCCGCGGGGCGAGGCCGCCTGCGAGTCGGACGGGCCCTTCTCGTCCTTGGGCTCCCAGTGGTCGCCGACCTTCTCGTAGCTGTGCTTGACCGCGGCCAGGGCCGTGCGAGTCGCCCGCTCGCCCTTCCCGTACTGCTCGACCGCCGAGTCGTGCGTCTCCACGAAGGTGCGTGCGGCCTTCGGGTCGGGCGAGCGCTCCAGCGTGCTGGGGATCTCCGGGGTGTTCTTCGTGGGCTTCGCCTTCGGGCCGGCGGCCTTCTTGCTGGCGGCCTTCTTGCTGGCGGCCTTCTTGCTGGCGGCCTTCTTGCTGGCGGCCTTCTTGGTGTCCGCCTTCTTGCTGTCGGCCTTCTGGGTGTCCGCCTTCTTGGCGGGGGCCTTCTTCGCGTCGGCCTTCTTGCTGTCCGCCTTCTTCGCCGGGGCCTTCTTGGCGGAGGCCTTCTTCGCGCCGGCCTTCTTGCTGCCGGCCTTCGTCCCCGCTGTCAGCTCGTCGTCGGCCTTCCTGCCCGCCTTGGTGCTCGACTTCGCTGCGGCCTTGCCGGTGGACTTCGCCATGGTTGCTCCCTGTCGTCCTGCCCGGGCCGCCGTCGTGCGCCCGTCCTGCCGTCCATCCTGTCCGCCGCGGTGGGATTACGCCCGCAGGCGCCCCGCCCGCCGGCCGACCGACTGCGGCCGGGGAGTGCGGTCAGTGGGGCGCGTCGACCGCGGCGGAGCCGGGACCCGCGCCGTTCCCGGCCGGGCCGGCGTCGATGTCCGGCTCGATGTACAGCACCCGGGCGGCCGGCACGGCGGCCCGGACACGGCTCTCCACGGCGTTGATCGCCGCGGCGACCTCGGCGGCGGAGTCCGTCGGGGTGACGGCGACCTTCATGGCGACCAGCATCTCGTCGGGGCCCAGGTACAGCGTCTTCATGTGCAGGATCCGCTCGACCTCGTGGCCGCTCTCGGCCGCGGCGCGGATGCGCTCGGCGTCCTGCGGGGTGGCGCCCTCGCCGATGAGCAGACTCTTCACCTCGATGCCCAGCACGATCGCCACCACGATGAGCAGGATGCCGATGGCCACGGTCCCGATGCCGTCCCAGATGCCGTCGCCGGTGATCACCGACAGGCTGACACCGACCAGGGCCAGCACCAGGCCGATGAGCGCGGCGATGTCCTCGAGCAGCACGACGGGCAGCTCGGGGGACTTGGACCGGCGGACGAACTGCAGCACCGAGATGCCGGTGCGCTGCGTCGCCGATTCCTTCAGCGCGGTGCGCAGCGAGAACGACTCCAGCCCGATGGCCACGAGCAGGACGGCGATGGGCAGCCAGGGCACCTCGATGGCCTCGGGGTGCTGGACCTTGTGCACACCTTCGTAGATGGAGAACATCCCGCCGACGGTGAACAGGATGATCGCGACCATGAACGCGTAGACGTACCGCTCCCGCCCGAAGCCGAACGGATGGTCCGGGGTGGCCGCCCGCTTCGACCGTTTCCCACCGACCAGCAGCAGCACCTGGTTCCCGGAGTCGGCCAGCGAGTGCACCGACTCGGCCAGCATGGAACTGGACCCCGAGATCAGGAACGCGACGAACTTGGTGATCGCGATCCCCAGGTTCGCCGCCATCGCCGCGACGATGGCCTTGGTACCGCCCTCTGTGCTCATTCCGGTGAGTGTGACGGGTGGGACCGCCCGCCGGACAGGGGGCCCGTCGCGCCCGCCCGCCCGGGATGGGACAGCATGGGCCGGACACCGCACCTGAAGCCGATCGTCGAACCGCAGCGAAGGGGCCCGACATGATCCCGCAACACGCCGGTCCTACCGTCCCCCCCATGGCCGATCTGTTCCAGGACTACCCCGCCGGTGCGGCGTGGGACGAGATGTTCTCCGGGCCGGGCGAGGTCCGGCCCGCGTACGAGCAGGTGCACGCCGTCCTGCGGACGATCAACGGGGCCGACCTGTCCGCCCGCGCGGAGATCATGGGCCGGGCGTTCCTCGACCAGGGCGTCACCTTCGCCCTCGGCGGCGTCGAGCGACCGTTCCCGCTGGACCTGGTGCCGCGGGTGGTCACCGCCCAGGAGTGGGTCACCGTCGAACGCGGTGTGCCGCAACGGGTCCGCGCACTGGAGGCCTTCCTGGCCGATGCCTACGGACAGGGCCGGATCTTCGCCGACGGGGTCATCCCGCGCCGGTTGGTCACCACCTCGCCGCACTTCCACCGGCAGGTCGCCGGCATGGGTCACCAGGACGGCGCCCGCATCGTCATCTCCGGGGTCGATCTCATCCGCGACGAACACGGCACCTTCCGGGTGCTGGAGGACAACGTCCGGGTGCCGTCCGGGGTGTCCTACGTCCTGGAGAACCGGCAGGCGGTCACCCAGGTGCTCACCGAGGCCGGCGGCGACCAGGTCGTCCGGCCGGTGTCGGAGTACCCAGGCCGGCTGCTGGCCGCCCTGCGGGCCGTCGCGCCGTGGAACGTCACCGATCCGACCGTGGTCGTGCTGACCCCGGGCGTCTACAACTCCGCGTACTTCGAGCACACCCTGCTGGCCCGCGAGATGGGTGTGGAGCTCGTCGAGGGCCGGGACCTGATCTGCCGCAACAACCGCGTCTACCTGCGCACCACGGCCAGCGAGATGCCCGTGCACGTGATCTACCGACGGGTCGACGACGAGTTCCTGGACCCGGTGCAGTTCCGGATGGACTCGCTGCTGGGCAGCCCCGGGCTGGTCAACGCCGCCCGCGCCGGCAACCTGACGATCGCCAACGCGGTCGGCAACGGCATCGCCGACGACAAGCTGATCTACACCTACGTGCCGGACATCATCCGGTACTACCTGGGCGAGGACCCGATCCTGCCGAACGTGGACACGTACCGGATGGAGGAGCCCGAGCACCGCGAGTACGCGCTCGAGCACCTGCACCAGCTGGTGCTCAAGCCGGTGGACGGTTCCGGCGGCAAGGGCATCGTCATCGGTTCCCGGGCCGACCGGGCCACGCTGAGCAAGGCGCGGGCCACCATCCTGGACAACCCGCGCGGCTGGATCGCCCAGAACGAGATCCAGCTGTCGACCGTGCCGACGCTGATCGGTGACCGGCTGCGCCCCCGGCACGTCGACCTCCGGCCGTTCGCGGTCAACGACGGCAACGCGGTCTGGGTGCTGCCGGGCGGGTTGACCCGGGTCGCGTTGCCCGAGGGCGAGCTGATCGTGAACTCCTCGCAGGGCGGCGGGTCCAAGGACACGTGGGTGCTGGCCGGGCCGGTGCCCGAGCCCGAACCGGTGCGCCCCGCCCCGGCGGACGCGACGGTGATGATGCCGGCGATCACCGCCGACATGTTCGACCCGCCCGTCACCCCCGATGACGACGGGCACGCCATGCGCACCCAGCAGGGCCAGCAGCAGCAGCAACAGCCGGCCGGACCGGCAGGAGGGACCGACGCATGCTGAGCCGGATCGCCGAGTCGCTGTACTGGCTCGGCCGCCACGTGGAGCGGGCCGACTGCACGGCCCGCATCCTGGACACCTATCTGCACCTGCTGCCCGCCGGGTCCTGGCAGGGCGACAACCAGGTCATCCGGTCCCTGCTCGACTCGATGGGTCTGGTCGACGGTGAGGGCGGCGATACCCCGGGCGACGCCGGTCAGCTGGTGCGCACCCTGGTCTTCGACCGGGAGCGTGCGTCCTCGGTCGCCGGGGCGCTGGTCGCGGCCCGCGAGAACGCCCGCGGCGTGCGGGACGCGATCCCGATGAACGTCTGGGAGTGCCTGAACGTGACGTGGCACGGCCTGCGCACCCGGGAGGCGGCGGGCTCGGGCCCGCACACGTTCCTGCGCTGGGTCGGCGAACGCTGCGCCATCGCCGCCGGCCTGGTCGACGAGGTGATGAGCCACGACGAGGGCTGGCACTTCCTCGTCGTCGGCCGCTCCCTGGAACGCGCGGACATGACGATCCGGCTGCTGGCTGCCGCGGACTCCGAGACCGGGGCTGTGCCGCCGTGGCGGGCCCTGGTCAGCGCGTGCGGCGGCTGGGAGCCCTACGTCCGGTACGCGGGCGGCTCGATCGGCCAGCGCAGTGCGACCGAGTTCGTGCTGCTCGACCGCTACTTCCCCCGCTCGGTGGTGCGGGCGCTGACCGCGGCGGAGACCTCGCTGGCCGAGCTGGAGGCGGCCGGGGCGCGGCAGTTCCGCGACCCCCGGCGCGACCCGTCCTCGGCCCGGCGGATCGTCGGACGCACCCGGACGAGCCTGGAGTACCGGACCGGCCGGGAGATCGTGGACGACCGGGCCCACCTGCTGTCGTCCCTGCAGCGCACCGTGACCAGCGCGCACACCGCGGTGACCAGCTCCTTCTTCCGCCGCGAGGACGCGGTGGCCTGGGCCAACATCGGCGCCGACGGAGGTGTGGCATGACCCCGACCGCTCCCGCGATGGCGGCCCCGGCCGAGATCTGGCGGCTGCTCATCGTGCACCGCACCGTGCTCAGCTACCCGGACACGGTGACCACCTCGTACAACGAGGTCCGCATGCAGCCGGCCGACGAGCCCGGCCAGGCCGTGCTGTCCGCGCGACTGGAGCTCGACCCGTTCGAGGGCGTCGTGGGGTACCAGGACTACTTCGGCAACCGGGTCGCGTCCTTCGACGTGCACCGTCCGCACCGGCAGCTCGCGGTCACCGCGACGACGACGGTGGAGACGTTCGCCCCGGTCGGCGACGGCACCGCCGGGCCCACCTGCGCCTGGGAGGACCTCGCCACCCCCGGCGTGCTCGACCGCTGGGACGAGTTCCTGGCGGCCACTCCGCTCACCGAGGTCGACGACGAGCTCGCCGGGATCGCCGCGCAGATCCGCGCCGAGTCGGCGACCCCCCGGGACGCCGGCATGGCCGTGTGCCGGTGGGTGCACAGCACGCTGAACTACGAGCCGGGGTCGACCGGCGTGCACACCTCGGCCCTGGAGGCCTACGCCGCCCGGCGCGGGGTCTGCCAGGACCTCTCCCACCTGGCCATCGGGCTGCTGCGGTCGATGGGGGTCCCCACGCGGTACGTCTCGGGCTACCTGCACCCGGACCCGACCGCGGCCATCGGCCGGACGGTGGTCGGCGAGTCGCACGCCTGGGTGGAGTGGTTCGACGGGTCGTGGACGCGGTACGACCCGACCAACTCCAAGGCGCCGACCCAGGCGCACGTGGTGGTGGGGCGCGGCCGGGACTACGGCGACGTCCCGCCGGTCAAGGGTGTCTACGCCGGGCCGGACGCCACGGGCAACGAGGTCACCGTGCGGGTCACCCGGCTGCGCTGAGTCGGTCCCCGGCCGGTCTCCCCGTCCGGCAGGCGCTCCCCGTCTCCGGGCGGACCACCCGTCGGGGCCGGTGGCGGGGTGTGGAGGAACGGCCCGGGCGTGGCCCCGACCCCGTAGGGTCGGGTGGACCCTGGACCCGGCGCCCCGGCCTGTCGGCCGGCGTGGCCGGGTGCCCCCGTCGAGGAGGACGAGATGACCCCGCCCCAGTCTTCGCGAACGCCGTCGTTCGCCCACCTGCTCACCGATCGGGTGGCGGCCACACCGGACGCGGAGGCCTTCCGCTTCCGGGTCGGTACGCGCTGGACGTCGCTGACCTGGCGGCAGGCCCGCGACCGGGCGTTCGACCTGGCCGCCGGTCTCGTGGACCTGGGGGTGGGCCCGGAGGACCGGGTGGCCATCGCCGCCGGCACCCGGGTCGACTGGATCCTGGCCGACCTGGCGATCATGTGCGCGGGTGGCGCCACCACCGCGGTGTACCCGTCGACCACGGCCGAGGAGGTCGCCTACATCCTCGGCGACTCCGGCTCGGTGGTGGCCTTCGCCGAGGACGCGAACCAGGTCGCCAAGATCGCCGACGCCGACCTGCCGGACCTGCGCACCCTGGTCGTCTTCGACGGCCCCGGTGACGGGGAGCGGGTGCTCACCCTGGATCAGCTCGCCGAGCGGGGGCGCGCTCTGCTGGCCCGCGAGCCGCTGGCCGTGCAGGCCCGGATCGACGATCTGGGCCCCGAGCGACTGGCCACCCTGATCTACACGTCCGGGACGACGGGCCGCCCCAAGGGCGTGCGGCTGGTCCACGACAACTGGACGTACGAGGCGCGCGCGGTCGAGGAGCTCGACATCCTGCGCCCCGACGACGTGCAGTACCTGTGGCTGCCGTTGTCGCACGTGTTCGGCAAGGTGCTGCTGGCCATCCAGCTGCGGATCGGCTTCGCGACCGCGGTGGACGGCGACCTGGACCGTCTGGTGGCCAACCTGGCCGACGTGAAGCCCACGTTCATGGCCGGTGCCCCCCGCATCTTCGAGAAGGTGCGGGCCCGGGCCACGATGACCGCGCAGAGCGCCGGCGGAGCCAAGGCGAAGATATTCGACTGGGCGTTCCGGGTCGGCATCGCCGCGTCCCGGGCCCGGCAACGCGGCGATGCCCCGGGCGTGGCCCTGCGTCTGCAGACCACCGTGGCCGACAAGTTGGTGTACGCCAAGATCCGGCACATCGTCGGTGGGCGGGTGCGCTTCTTCGTCTCCGGCTCGGCGAAGCTGTCGATGGACGTCGCCGAGTGGTTCGACGCCGCCGGCATGAAGGTGCTCGAGGGGTACGGGCTCACCGAGTCCAGCGCGGCGACCTGCGTCAACCTCCCGGGCGATCTGCGGCTGGGCACGGTCGGCCCCCCGCTCCCCGGGACGGAGGTGGTGATCGCCGCCGACGGCGAGATCCTGTTCCGGGGGCCCGGTGTCATGCGCGGGTACCACAACCGCCCGGACGCGACCGAGGAGGTGCTCACCGCGGACGGTTGGTTCCACACCGGCGACATCGGCGAGCTGCGCGACGGCTACGTGGCCGTCACCGACCGCAAGAAGGACCTCATCAAGACCTCCGGCGGCAAGTACGTGGCGCCGCAGAAGATCGAGACCCTGGTCAAGTCGACCAGCCCGTACGCCTCGCAGGTCATCGTGCACGGCGACGGGCGCAAGTTCGTCTCCGCGCTGATCACCCTGGACCCCGACGCGATCCAGGACTGGGCCGGCCGCAACGGTCTCGGCGAGCTCAGCCTGGAGGACCTGGCCGACTCACCCCAGGTGCGCGAGCTGCTGGACGGCCAGATCACCGAGGTGAACAGTCATCTCGAGCGCTGGGAGACGGTGAAGAAGTTCGTCATCCTCCCGCGGGACCTCTCCGTCGAGGAGGGCGAGCTGACCCCGTCCATGAAGGTCCGCCGGCGCTCGGTGGAGAAGCGCTACAGCGCCGAGCTCGACAAGCTGTACGTCGACTGACCCGACCCCCGGCCCGACCGCACGACCTGCCGGCCGGCACGACAGGACCCGACCGCCGGTGAGCGGTCGGGCTCCCGTCGTGCGAGCTGGTTCGTGCGGCCGGCGGGTCGAGGGCGTCAGGCCGCGGAGTACTCCTCGAACGGGATCTGCCAGTCGCCGTAGCCGTCCCAGGACTCCAGGGCCGGTCCGACGGTGTTCCTGATGATCACCGGGTCGCCGGGCAGGACGGTGTCGTAGAACCAGCGGGCGTTCTCGGTGGAGAGATTCACACAGCCGTGCGACACGTTGGTGAACCCCTGCTGCTCGACCGACCACGGCGCGGCGTGCACGAACTCCCCGGAGTTCGAGATCCGCGTCGCCCACTGCACTTCCGTGCGGTAGGCGCCCGTTCCGGTCAGCCCCCACGTGCTGGAGTCCATGATCTTCATCTCGTACTTCTCGGCCACCACGTGCACCCCGTTGTACGTCGGGTACTTGTCCCGGCCCAGGGAGACCGGCATGGTCCGGACGACCTGGCCGTCCTGGGTGACCGTCATCTGCTTGGTGGTGTCGTCGACCTCGCTGATCAGCGAGCGGCCGATGGTGAAGGAGCTGTGCAGATCCTCCTGGCCGTACATCCCGCCGCCCAGTGCACGTCCGTAGATGAGCCCGTCGACCTGGACCGTCGTCCCGGCCTGCCAGAACTCGGCCGGCCGCCAGCGCAGCTCGGTGTCCGACACCCAGCGGAAGGCGCCCGCCTGGGCCGGGGTGGTGGTGACGGTGATGGCCTGCTGGGCGGCGACCCGGTCGACGATGGGCTCGTCGAACACGATGACCAGCGGCTGCCCCACCCCGACCTGCATGCCGTCGCTCGGGTACGTCGAGGCCGCGGTCCGCTCGTCCGGGGTCAGCGTGGTGAACGAGGTGGTCGTGGTGGTCGGTGCGCCCTGGGCGTTCACCGCGGTGGCCGTGACGGTGTACGTCTTGCCGTAGCCGAGCTCGGGGACGACCGACCAACCGGATCCGTCGGCGGCCAGGGCACCCTGGATGTCGACGCCGGACGCGTTGGTCAGGGTGACGGTCTGCAGGATGCCGCCGACCGGGGTCACCGTGATCGGGTCCAGCGGCCCGACCCCCTGCGCGGCGTCGGCCGGGACGACGGTGACACCGGCGGGCGGGGCCGGCGGCGGCGGGGTGGGAGATCCGGACGTCGGTGCGGCCGGCGTGCTGCTGCCGGCTGTCGTGGTGGGCGCCGCAGGGGTCACGGCGGACGCGGCGCTGCTGGGCCCGGCCGTCGGCGCCTCCGCCGACGCACTCGCCGGACCGGCGCCGGCGCTCCCCGCTCCGCCCGCACCGGACAGGGTGCCGGGTGAGGTGCAGCCGGCCAGCAGGACGGCGGCCGCCACCCCGACCACCACGGCCCTGCCCCGATCCCGTGCCTGTCCCCGTGCCCGTCGTGGTGCCTGTCCCTGCATGACGACTCCCCCGTGCGGTCCGCCCGGCGCACGCCGGTGCGGCCTTCCCCGTCGGCGCTGCGACCAGCGCCGGTGCCCACCCAGTGTGCGGGCCGACACCCCTCCCCCGACCGGATGCGACACGCCCAGTGTCAAGTCGTGTCGTATCCGTGACAGTCGACCGGCGTTCCGGTCCGCTCGGGATGCCCTTCCCGCACGTTTCCCCGGTCCGGCGGACAGAGCGCGGGCGACCCCGTCCGTACCGTGGAGGAGGGGGCGACCACGCTCCATGATCCGTCCCGTCGTGCGGTGACCGCCGGCTGACGACGACGAACGCCGCACGCGGCCACAACGGGAGTCGCCGGATGACCCAGGATTCGATGCTGTCGGCAGGCTCCCGGACGTCCCCCGGCCCGGACACCGCCCCCACCGACGCAGCCGGGGCCGCCACCACCTCGGTGGTCGTCGGCGGCCTGGCCCGGGGCATGGCCGCTGCCGGTCTGGCCCTCGTCGCGGTCACCCTGCTCGCCGTCGGATACCTGCACCTCGCCGGCCCCACCGCCGGCATCTCCTGGGCCCGCCGGACCATCAGCGAGTACGCCCTGACCGACAGCGCATGGCTGTTCAACCTGGGCGTCGTCGCCCTGGCCGCCGGTTCCGTGTGCATCCTGGCCGCGTTGGTCACCCAGCGCCTGGCCCGCCCGGGCAGCGCCGGGGTGCTGCTGGGTCTGGTCTGGTCGGCGGCCCTGTTGGCCCTGGTGGTGTTCCCCAAGCACAACTGGGCGGTGGGCCCGAGCACCGACGGACAGATCCACCGCGTCGCCAGCCTGGTCGCGTTCCTCGCCCTCCCCGTCGCGGTGATGCTGCTGACCCGGCGGGGCCGCGGAGGCCGACGCGTGCACCGCCCCGGCTGGGCCCGGGCCGGGTTCTGGCTCGGCGTCGCCTCGCTCGTCTGGTTCAGCCCGCTGGCCGGGTCGTTCCTGCTCGCCCCGGTCACCGGTGTGCCCTGGTACCGGGCCATCCCGCTCGGCACCGTCGAGCGGGGCCTGGCGCTGACCGAGGTGCTGGCCGTGCTGGCCGTCGGCCTCTGGGCGATGCGCGTCGCACGGGTGGGTGTTCCCGGGCACACCCGCCCGGTCCCGCCCCCGCCCGCCGGGGCCGACCGCTAGACCCGGTCGGCCCGGCGCACCCGCTCGGCCAGCGGTCGCAGCTCGTCCGGTCCCACCTCGCAGCACCCGCCGACCAGCCGGGCACCGGCGGTGATCCAACCGTCGGCCCGATCGGCCAGGGCGGTCGGCGACCCGGTCCACTCCCTGGCCGCGCCGTCCCATCGGCGTCCGCCGTTGGGGTAGACCACCACGGGCTTGCCCGAGGCCTGCGCGGCCAGGGCGATCAGGGTGTCGGCCTCGGCCGGGTCCACGCAGTTGACCCCCACGGCCACCACCTCCGGCACCTCGCGGGCCAGGGCGAATGCCTCCTCGGCGGGGACACCGTCCCGGGTCCGGCCCCGGGCGCACGTCAGCGAGAGCCAGGCGGGACGTCCGGTGCCGGCCACCTCGGCGAGCAGCGCCTCCGCCTCCCGTGCGGACGGGACCGTCTCCAGGGCCAGCACGTCGGCCCCCGCCTCCATCAACACCTGCAACCGTGCCCGGTGCCAGGCGCGCAACTGGGCCACGGTCAGCCCGTCGTCACCCCGGTACTCCGATCCGTCGGCCTGCGCCGCCCCGTAGGGCCCGACGGACGCGGCCACCCACCGCGGCCCCTCTCCGGACTCGCTGTCCTGGGCAGCCCGGCGGGCCAACGCGACGCTCTCGCGCAGGGCCGCCTCCGTGCGCTCGTCGTCGAGCCCGGCAGCGGCGAAGCCGGAATAGGAGACCTGGTAGGAGGCGGTGATGGCGACCTGCGCCCCGGCCCGGAAGAAGTCGCCGTGCACCGCGCCGATCGCGCCCGGGTCCTCGAGGAGCTGCAGGGCCGTCCACAACGGCGTGCGCAGGTCGTGGCCGCGTCGTTCCAACCCGGTGGACAGGCCACCGTCCAGGACGAGCGGGCCGGCGGCCAGCGCATCGACGAAGGAGGCGGGGGCGGGGCTCGGGGTGGTCACCCGGCGATGCTATTTCCCCGCTCGCCGGCCCCCGGCGACGCGGAGCGGGAGGTGGCCGCCGTCGGCTGCAAGACTGCACGGCGGGCCCGGCGGACATCGGGCACGGGGAACCAGGAGGCGGACGTGGACCTGCGGCAGCAGCTCGAGCATTGGCCGGTGGGCTCGGCGGCGGTCGCGGTGGTCGGCCCCGGCGGCGTGCTGGCTTCGGTGACCGTCGGCACCCCGACGGCCCGGTTCCGGTGGGCGTCGGTGACCAAGGTGCTCACCGCGCTCACCGTGCTGGACGCGGCCCTGGACGGCACGGTGTCCCTGGACGATCCCGCGGGCCCGCCCGGGGCCACCCTGGCCCATCTGCTGTCCCACTGCTCCGGGGTGTCGATGGACAGCGACCGGGTGCTCGCCGCCCCCGGGACGCGCCGGGTGTACTCCAACCGGGGCATCGAACTGGCTGCCGAGCACCTGACCGCCCGGACCGGGACGGACTTCGCCGCCGAGCTGCACGATCGCGTGCTCGACCCGCTGGGCATGGCGGAGACCGAGCTGGCCGGGTCACCGGCGCACGGCGCGGAGAGCTCCATCGACGATCTGGCCCGGCTCGCCGCCGAGCTGCTGCACTCCACCCACCTGCTGCCGGGGGTGGTGGCGGCCGCGTCGACGACGGCGTTCCCCGGCCTGTCGGGGGTGCTGCCGGGGTACGGCCGCCAGGAGCACAACGACTGGGGCCTGGGCTGCGAGATCCGCGACCACAAGTCCCCGCACTGGACCTCCGCGGACAACTCCCCCGCCACCTTCGGCCACTTCGGACAGTCCGGCAGTTTCCTGTGGGTCGACCCGGAGGCCGACCTGGCCTGCGTCTCCCTGTGCGACACCGCCTTCGGACCGTGGGCCGTCCAGGCCTGGCCGCCGCTGGCCACTGCGGTGCTGGCCGCGCACCGCGACGGGACCCCGGCGTGAGCGCCCCGCCCGTCGGCCGCACCCGGACCGAACGGCTCGATGCGCTGCCGTTCACTCCCCAGCACCGCAAGCTGCTCGTCGGGTCCGGCGTGGGTTGGGCCCTGGACGCGATGGACGTCGGGCTCATCTCCTTCGTGCTCGCCCAGCTCGCCGTGGTCTGGGGCGCCTCGTCCGGCCAGCTGTCCTGGGTCGCCTCGGCCGGGTTCATCGGCATGGCCATCGGCGCGGGGCTGGGCGGGCTGTTGGCCGACCGGATCGGCCGACGCCAGGTCTTCGCCGTCACCCTGCTCGTGTACGGCCTGGCCACCGGCCTGTCCGCACTCTCCTGGTCGGTCGGGGCACTCATCGCCCTGCGGGTGCTCGTCGGCCTGGGCCTGGGGGCCGAACTGCCGGTGGCCTCCACCCTGGTCAGCGAGTTCGCCCCGCCACGCATCCGTGGCCGGGTCATCGTGCTGCTGGAGGCCTTCTGGGCGGTGGGCTGGACGCTGGCCGCGCTCATCGGGTTCTTCGTGGTGCCGCTCGGGGACGACGGCTGGCGCTGGGCGCTCGCGCTCGGGGCGATCCCGGCGCTGTACTCCGTGGTCGTCCGGCTCGGCCTGCCGGAATCCGTCCGCTTCCTGGAGGGACGGGGCCGGCACTCCGAGGCCGAGGCCACCGTCCGCCGCTTCGAGACCTCGGCCGGCGTCACCGATCCCGCGACCGCCCCGGCCGCGGCCACCCCGGAACCGACCGCGGACGCCGCGGCGGGAGTGCCCGCCGAGAAGGGAGCCGGAGGGGTCGCTGCGCTCTGGTCGGCGGCCCTGCGCCGCCGCACGGCCGCCCTGTGGCTGGTCTGGTTCTGCGTCAACTTCTCGTACTACGGCGCCTTCATCTGGCTGCCCACGGTGCTGGTCGCCGACGGGTTCTCCCTGGTCAAGTCGTTCGGGTACACCCTGCTGATCACCCTGGCCCAGCTGCCCGGGTACGCCGCGTCGGCCATCGCGGTGGAACGCATCGGGCGCCGGCGGACCCTGGCGATCTTCCTCACCGGTTCGGCGGTGGCCGCCGGGCTGTTCGGGCTGGCCTCCGGCGACGGGTGGATCATCGCCACCGGCATGCTGCTGTCGTTCTTCAACCTCGGCGCCTGGGGTGCCCTCTACGCGGTGACCCCGGAGGTCTACCCGACGCGGCTGCGCGCGACCGGGGCCGGCTGGGCGGCCGGGTTCGGCCGGATCGCCTCCGTCCTCGCCCCGCTCGCCGTGCCGCTGCTGCGCGAGGCCGGCGGCACCGTCGCCCTGTTCTCGGTGTTCGGTGCGGTGTTCGTGGTGGCCGCGGTGGGGGCACTGTTCCTGCCCGAGCGACGCGGCCAGGTCCTCCAGGAGTGACCGTTCGACCGCCGCGCGCGGGGGCCGGCGGTGGTGACCGGACGGCCGCCCCGGCCTTACCGTCGTACCCATGACCGAGCCCTCCCCCGCGTCCTCCCCCGAACCGACCGGTGCGCCGGCGGATCTGCCGCCCACCGTTTTCCTCATGTACGGGGCATCGGGTGATCTGGGACGGCGGCTGGTGCTGCCGGCGTTCTTCCAGCTCGCCCTGCAGGGCCTGCTGCCCGAGCGGTGGGCGCTGATCGGCAGCGGCCGCGGCGACATGACCGACGCCTCCTTCCGCGACCACGTGCATGACGCCCTCGTCGAGTTCGGCCCGCACCCGGACGAGGGGCCGTGGGACGAGTTCGCGCGGCATCTGCGTTTCGCGGGGGGCGGGTTCACGGCCGAGGACGCCGGCGAGGTGCCGGACGTGCTGACGCAGGTGCGCGCGGACCTCGGGGAGGACGCGCAGCTGGTGCACTACCTGGCCATCCCACCCAAGGCGTTCCTGCCGACCACCCGGGCGATCGACGCACACGACCTGGTGCAGGGCTGCCGGATCGTCTACGAGAAGCCCTACGGCACCTCGCTGGCGTCCTTCACCGAGCTCGACGACGCCGTGCAGGAGGTCTTCACCGAGGAACAGGTGTACCGGATCGACCACTTCCTGGCCTTCGAGGCCGTGCAGGACGTGCTGCACGCCCGGCTGGCCACCCCGTGGCTGGCCGCCCTGTGGAGCCGGGAGCACGTCGCCCAGGTGCAGATCGACATCGCCGAGACCCTCGACGTCGCCCAGCGCGCCGAGTTCTACGACGCCACCGGCGCCTTCCTGGACATGATCGTCACCCACCTGTTCCAGATCGCCGCCACCGTCGCCATGGACGCCCCGGCCGATCTGCGGCCCGAGACCGTCCAGGCCGCCCGGGACGCCGCCGTGCAGCGCTTCCGGCCGCTGGACCCCGCCGAGGTCGTCCTCGGCCGGTTCGACGGGTACCTGGACATCGACGGTGTCCCGGCCGACTCGACCACCGACACCCTGGCCGCCGTCCGGCTGTGGGTCGACGACGACCGCTGGCGCGACGTGCCCTTCCTGCTGCGGTCGGGCAAGAAGATGGCCGCCGACGAACAGCGCATCACCCTGGTCCTGCGGCCGGCCGTCGACGGCCCGTACGCCGGCGACCCGCCGGCCGACCCCGCCGTCATCAGCTTCTCGCTGCTCGACGGGGCCGCCCTGGACATCGGCGTCACCCTGCGCGCACCCGGGGTGCAGGGCGGCGCGGTGACCGGCACGGCCACGCTGCAGCGCACCGATCTGCCCGGCGAGCCCGCCCTGCCCTACACCCACCTGATCCACCACGTGCTGCACGGCGACCGGTCGCTGTTCACCGGAGTGGACGGACTGCGTGCCGCCTGGGAGGCCGTCCAGCCCCTGGCCGCGGACCGACCTGCCGTCCAGGACTACGCACCGGGCAGCTGGGGTCCGGCGGACGTCGACCGGCTCGCGGAGCCCGGGGTGTGGTTCCTGCGCTGAGCGCAGGCTCCCGGGTCTGCAGACGCAGTAGGGCGGTGGCCGGATCGGCCACCGCCCTGCTGCTGTCCGCATCGGGTCCGCGGGAGAGTCGCGTCCTGTCCGGGCGCGGGGCCCGGCGTCAGGAGACCGTGATGACGATCTTGCCGCGGGAGTGGCCGCCCTCGACCCCGGCGAGGGCCTCGGCGGCCTGGTCGAGGGTGAAGGTGTCCTCCACGTGCGGATCGAGCTTCCCGTCGGCGACGAGCTGGGCCAACGCGGTGTAGACCTCGGTGGTCTGCTGCCGCTCGACGGAGGTGCCGCCCACTTCGGCGGCCGTCTGCGGGTCGGCCGAACTGACGATGCGCGGGACGTCCCCGCCGTCGAAGGGCGAGAGCAGCCCGGCCACGTCCCGGAGCGCGTCCCCGCCGACCACGTCCAGCACCGCGTCGACCCCGTCCGGGAACAGCTGCCGCACCTGGCCGGCAACGTCCTGGTGGTAGTCGATCAGAGTGGCGCCGAGGGACTCGACCAGGGCGCGCTTGCTCTCGCTGCCGGTGCCGAGCACGAAGACGCCGGCGTCCCGGGCCAGCTGCGCGGCGGCCACGCCGACTCCCCCGCCGATTCCGGTGATCAGCAGGGTCTGGCCCTCGATCAGCTCCAGCTGCTGCAGGGCGTCGTGGGCGGTGCCGGCGGCCACCGAGAGGGTGGCGGCATCGGTGAACGAGACGTGCACCGGCTTCTTGGCCGCGGAGGTGGCGGTGACCAGCGCGAACTCGGCGTAACCGCCGGATCCGGGGGCCACCGGCCCGAACACCTCGTCGCCGACGGCGAACCCGGCCACGTCCTTGCCGACGCCGCGGACCACCCCGGACACCTCGCGGCCGAGCACCGCGGGGAAGGTCACCGGCATGAATGCCTGCAGGTGGCCGGCGCGGATCTTCCAGTCGATCGGGTTCACCCCGGCCGCTCGCACCTGCACCAGCAGCTCGCTGGGGCCGGGGGTCGGCTCCGGCAGATCGACGAAGTCCTGGGTGTCGACCCCGCCGTACTCGGTGAACGCGTAAGCGCGTGGCATCGCCTGCTCCTCTGTTCGGTCCTCGCTCGATGTCGGCCCGGTTCCCGGTTCCCGGTCTCCCGGGTGGTCCCGTGCCTCCCCCGGAGCAACACCCGCCGGCCGACCGGTGTTCCGGGGGTGTCGGGGCGTCCGGGTCGGTGGGTGACCGGGCATCCCGGCGGATGTCGGGGTCACAGGACACCATGGGGGCATGCTCCTCGCCCGGCTCGCCGACGCCTCGGCCGCCCTCGCCGCCACCCGGTCCCGGCTCGCCAAGCGGGCGGTGATCGCCGAGGTGGTGTCGGCGGCGGACCCGACCGAGATGGCCGTGGTGGTGAGCCATCTGTCCGGGGCGCTGCGCCAACGACGGACGGGCGTGGGGTGGGCGGCCCTGGGGTCACTGCCCGACCCGGCCGCGGAACCGGGCCTGACGGTGGCCGAGGTGGACGACACCTTCGAACGGATCGCCGCACTGGCCGGCCCCGGCTCGGCGGGCCGTCGCGCGGACCAGGTCCGGGAGGTGTTCGCCCGGGCCACCGCGGCCGAGCAGCCCTTCCTGCGGGCCCTGGTCTTCGGTGAGGTCCGGCAGGGCGCGCTGGACGCCGTCGTCCAGGACGGCGTGGCGCAGGCCTTCGGGGTTCCGGTGGCGGCGGTCCGGCGCGCCTCGATGCTGCTCGGCTCGACGCCCGCGGTCGCGGCGATGCTGGCCGCCCACCGGGGCGACCCGGACGCGGGCCTGGCCGACCTGGCCGCGCTGACCATCCGGCTCGGCCTCCCGGTGCGTCCGATGCTGGCCGCCAGTGCCCCGGACGCGGTGGGCGCGGTGGCGAAGTCCGGGCTGCCGGCCGTGGTGGACACCAAACTGGACGGCATCCGCGTGCAGGTGCACCACGGGCCGGACGGCACGGCGCTGTTCACCCGGAGCCTGGACGAGATCACCGACCGGCTGCCGGAGATCGTCGAGGCGGTGCAGGCATTGCCCGCGGTGTCGCTGGTGCTCGACGGCGAGGTCGTCGGGGTGGGCGGGGACGGACGCCCGTTGCCGTTCCAGGTCATCGCGTCCCGCACGGGCAGCAGCCTGGACCCGGCGGCCGGTCGGCGGCAGACCCCGCTGCGGCTCTTCTGCTTCGACGTGCTCCACCTGGACGGCGAGGACCTCATCGACCGCCCGCTGTCCGAGCGGGATGCGCTGCTGCGCAGGCTGATCCCGGCCGACCTGCTGGTGCCCCGCACGGTGGCCGACACCGTCGAGCAGGTGCAGGAGGCGTTCGACGCCGCAGTGGCCGGAGGCTACGAGGGCGCGGTGGTCAAGGATCCGGCGGCGCCGTACGCGGCCGGGCGCCGCGACTCCGGCTGGGTCAAGGTGAAACCCCGGCACACCCTGGATCTCGCGGTGATCGGGGCCGAGTGGGGGTACGGGCGCCGACAGGGCAAGCTCTCCAACCTGCACCTGGCCGCCCGCGGCGCCGACGGCGAACTGGTCATGCTGGGCAAGACCTTCAAGGGCCTCACCGACGCACTGCTGGCCTGGCAGACGGAGGAGTTCCCGGCCCGGGAGTCACGGCGGACGAAGGCGGCGGTCTTCATCGACCCGCCGCTGGTCGCCGAGATCGCGGTCGACGGCGTGCAGCGCTCGACCCGCTATCCGGGCGGGGTCGCGTTGCGGTTCGCCCGGGTGCTGCGCTACCGGGAGGACAAGACACCCGACGAGATCGACACCCTGGCGACGGTTCTCGCCCTGCATCCGGTCACCGACGAGGGCACGGACGAGGGCACCGACGAAGGCACCGACGAGGGCGCGGCGGGAACGGACGGGGACGCGACGGACCGACCGCCGGCCGGGTGACGGCCGGCACCCTGCGATCGGGTGCCGACCGTCGATCCCTACCTCGTGGCCGACGAACTCGTCGAACCGCGACTCGGCCGCGAAGGTCTGGCGCTGCCAGGCCAGGAACTCGGTCTCCAGATCGTGGTCAGATCCTGGGTCTGCCCCGGGGTCAGGCCTTCTTGTAGGCGCGCTGCCCCATCAGCCAGGTCTCGTCCACGGCGCGCTCGTCACCGACCATCATGATCCCGAAGAGCAGTTCGGCCGCGTCCTGCACGGTGGTGGGCCCGCCGTCCGGAGCGAGCAGGCTCATGTGCCAGGCCGTCGCGGGCGGTCCGCCGTTCCAGTCCAGCGCGACGAAGTCGGCCTCCTTGCCGAGGTCGAAGTTGCCGACCCGGTCGTCGATGTAGAGGCCCTGGGCGCCGCCGAGGGTGATCGAGTAGAACGCGCGCAGCGGGGAGAGCTTGTTGCGCTCGGACTCGGCGAGATCCTGATCGCTGGGCACGATGCTGCCGTCGAGCATGCAGTTGTTCAGCATGCCGACCTTGTAGGCGTCCTCCAGCACGTTGAGCATGCTGAACCGGTTGCCGCCACCCACGTCGGTCCCGAAGGTCATCCGCACGCGGTGCTCGGGGTCGGTGGCCCGGCCGAGGCGGAACAACCCGCTGCCCAGGTACAGGTTGGAGCAGGGGCAGAAAGTCACCGCCGCACCGCTGTCGGACATGCGGCGGAACTCGCCATTGCTGAGCCAGACGCCGTGTCCGCCGGTGAACTTCGGGCCGACCAGGCCGTACTTCTCGTACACGCCCAGGTAGTCGGTGCAGTCCGCGTGCAGGTCCAGCACCCCGCGGATCTCGGCCGGGTTCTCCGAGATGTGCGTGTGGACCCACACATCGGGGTTCTCCTCCTTGAGCCGGCGACACGTCTCGAGCAGTTCCTCGGTGGCGCCGAAGGCGAACCGGGGCGTGATGGCGTAGAGGTTGCGGCCCTTGCCGTGGTACTCCGCGATCTGCTCGGTGGCGGCGGCGTAGAAGTCCGCCGGCGAGATCTGGAACCAGTCCGGGGCGTTCTGGTCGATGGCCGTGATGCCGGCGATGGCCCGCATGTTGCGCCGGGCTGCCTCGTCGAACAGCACCTCCGTGCACACCGGGGCACTGGAGGTGAAGGCCTGGAACGTGGTGGTGCCGGAGGCCAGCAGGGTGTCGAAGAAGTGCCGGGCACCCTCCTGGGCGTATTCGCGGTCGGCATATCGACGCTCCTCGGGGAAGACCGTCTTCTGCAGCCAGGGGAGCAGCTGTTCCCCGTACCCGCCGAGCACCCGGGTCTGCGGGAAGTGGATGTGTCCGTCGACGAATCCGGGCACGATCAGCCGGTCGGGCAGGTGGGTGATCTCCGCGTCGGGGTGGGCCGCCGCCGTCTCCGCGTAGTCGCCGAACGCCACGACCAGGCCGTCGGAGATCACCAGCAGGCCGTCGGCGAAGAACCGCGTCGCCTCCGTCTCGGCGCCGACGTGCGTCCACGGATCGTCGACGAAATCGAGAAAGGTGCCCCGTACAGCTGTCTTCGCCACTGCTTCTCCTCAGGTCGGTGGTCCGCCGGCTGCACACCGGGGCGACGGACGGCACGGCCCCCGCGTCCGACGGCATGATCGCAGGCGCAGCGTCACGCCCCCGTGCGGACGGTCACCGCCCGCGCCCGCGGCCGCTCACCCCGCGCTCGGCCGCCGCACTCGACGGACCGAGGTCACACCAGCGCGGGCTCGGGCTCCGTCCGATCCGACGGTCGCCGCCGGGTCATGGAGGCGGCGGCGAGAACGGCCGCGATGAGGGCGGCCACCGCCGCGCCGGCCACGCCCGCCGCGGCCCCGGCCAGCAGGACCGCGGCCAGGGCGAGCAGGACGACCGTCGCGCGCACCGTCCACGGCGCGGCCACGGCCAGCGCGGCGTGCAGGCGCCGCAGGCGGTGGGGATCGGTGGCCCGGCAGCTGAGCAGGACCGCGGCGCCGCGAGCGGCGCCGAAGCCGGCTCCCAGGGCCAGCGCGGTCGGCACCGACCCGGTCAACGCCCCGTACACCGGCACCAGGTAGGTCGCCGCGGTCATGATGTACGTGGCGAACCCGGTGCCGATCTGCGCGCCGAACCCGGCGGCGTAGACCCACCGGCGGTAGCCGGCCATCCACCGCTCGTTGACCTGGCGGGGGTGCAGCGGCAGCCGGAAGGCCAGCCCCGGGAGGTCCGCGGCCAGGGCGACCAGCGCGCACACCGATGCCAGGGCCAGAACCGGCGGCCCACCGAAGGTCTCGTCGTCCACCAGCCGGCCGAGCAGTGCGCCCGCCCCGCCGAGACCGCCGAGCAGGAGGCCACCGCCGACGGCGCCGGCGACGAACCAGGCCGCCGTCCAGCCGTAGGCGTTGCCGCGCGCCCGCTCCGAGAACGGGGTGATGGCCGAGATCATCGACAGCCCGCACGGGGAGAACACCCCCCGGACGGCCGCGGCCACCACGAGCACCGCGGCCACCACGACCAGCAGCGTCATCGGACGTCCACCGTCAGCGAGCCGATGACGGGGTTCCCCGCGGCCGCGCCCACGTTGATGGCGAAGACGGTGAACGTGTGCCGACCGGGAGCGGTGGGCACGGTGACCACGAATCCGTGCCGCCCGCCGATGCCGAAGGCGGAGTTGACGTCGGGGCGCTCCCCGCCGGTGGGGAACCAGGCGATGCCGGTGTCGTCGCGGTAGACCGCGACCTGGATCGCGTCGTCGGGGCGGTCGGGGTCGTAGGCCCAGCCGGCCAGCCGGACGGCACCGCCGGTGTCCACCGCCGAGTCCAGGCTGCCGCGCGGGGAGCCGGTGCCGCGGACGGTGCGGACACCCAGCAGGCTGTTCCCCGCCCGGCCGTCGTCGTCGATGCCGAACACGGCGATCTCGTGGTCGCCCGGCGGCACGGTCAGCGTGACGGCGAAGCCGTGGCGGCCCCCGACGCCCAGCGCGGCGTTGACGTCGGGCCGGTCGCCGCCGGTGGGGAACCAGGCCACGCCCTGCCCGTTCCGGTACACCGCGACCGGGATCGCCGTGGCGGGGGCGTCCGGGTCGACGGCCCATCCGGTGACCCGCACCGTGCCGTCCGGTCCGGGCGTGACCCCGTCCAGGTTGCCGATGGGCGACCGGACGGCGGGCGGGCCGGCCGTGGCCGTCCGGGTCCCCAGCAGCGGGTTGGTCGCCCCGCCGCCCACGTTGATGGCGTACACGGCAACCCGGTGCTGGCCCGGGTCGGCCGGGACGACGACGTCGAAGCCATGATTGCCCGGGACCCGGTAGGCCGCGGCCACGTCGGAGCGCGGCACCCCGGTCGGGAACCAGCCCCGGCCACCGTCGTCGACGTACACCGCGATCTGGATCTCGGTGCCGCCCTGGTCCTGGTCGAGCGCCCACCCGGAGAGCCGGATACCACCGGGGACCGGGGTGACGCCGTCCAGCGCCCCGACCGGGTCCTGGCCGTTGCAGGGAGCAGAGTGCGTGGCCGTCCGGTTGTCGGTGGCGCTGGAGGCGGTGCAGACGCCGGCGTACTGCTGCCACGGCGGGGTGCACGAGACCATCCGGCAGACCACCGGGCCGCTCGCCGACTGCGGGACCTCCAGGCTGCACTGCCCGTAACGGAACTGGTTGCAGGCCACCCGGCGCTCGTCGCAGGTCCCGCTGGCGCACCGGCACTGCCAGGCGCCGTCGCCCTTGTAGGCGTTGCAGTCGATGTAGTAGCGGGCCGAGCCCCCGCAGAACGAGGAGTTGTCGGCCTTCCACCAGCCGCCGATGAAGGAGTTGGGCGGGCAGCTGTTGGCACCGCCGTTGATCGTGCAGCAGAACACCGAGTAGCCGTCGTTGCAGCCCGCGTCCAGACCGCACACGGTGTCGTAGGCGCTCGCCGGGCGGACCAGGTACCCCCACGGGTTGACGGCCAGCGCGGCGCCGGTCAGGGCGGCGCCGCCCAGGAAGCCCCGCCGGGAGGCCTGGGGGCGGCGGCCGGCGCGCCGGGTGAGCCGGCTGACCACCCGTTCGGACAGGGTCGTGGTCACGCGTCCACCTCGAGTCCGGCCAGCAGGGCGTTGACCCGGGCAGCGGCCGCTGCGGCCCGGCGGGCGTCGCCGATCACCACGTACAGGCACCAGGCCCGGGACGCTGCGGTGAAGAACAGTTGGCAGCCGGCCTGACCGGCCAGGCGGCGTTGCAACGCCTGCGGATCGAACGAGCCGGCGCGCACGGTGGGCAGCCCCACCGTGCGGAACAGGGCCGAGCCCAGGCATTCGGGCCCGAACTCCAGCAGGGCCACGAAGACATCGGCCGGGCCCATGATCTCCACCGCGCCGGACCCGTAGTCGCCGCGCTGGGCGGGCAGGGCGAAGGTGGCCAGGTGCATGACGGGGTGGGTCTGCTCCCCCGCCCAGCCGTCGGTGCCCCGGCCGTCGGGGGTGGCGGCGCGGGACCGCGGGGCGAAGGCGGCGGACGGCTCCGCCCGCCGGTAGATGCGGCCCTCCCACTCGTCCGGCAGGGTGGCGGCCAGGCCGAACCCGCTCAGGGTGGCCGCCGGCGGGGCGGGGACCGGCGTGGTCACCGGGACCCGCTGATGTCGTGCAGGTGCAGGTGTTCGGCCTGGGGCGGAGCGCCGTACAGGCTGGGGTGGCCGGGCGTGATGCCGGCGGCCAGGAGGGCATCGTCGACGTCGGACTCGCGTTCCACGTCCGCCCGCGGCTTGCCGGGCATCCGGGGCAGGTCGAGCCCGGCGGCACCGTCGCCCACGGCCTGCCGGATCAGGGTGGCGACCTGCCGCAGCGAGGAGCCCGAGCCCTCGCCGACCACCCGGCCGCGGCGGCCGTCCACCACCATGACGTACGGCGACCCCGGCACGGCGTAGTCCTCCCAGGCCCGGGTGGACAGCACCAGGTCGACGCCGGGCGGGCACAGCTCGCGCAGCAGCGAGACCGACTCCTCGTGCGCGTCGTGGGCGACGACGAGCAGCCGGGCCGACGGGGGCAGGGCGACGGTGCGGGCGGCGAGATCGGCGAAGAACACCGCGCACCCGGCGCAGCCGGACGACAGGAACAGCAGCACGGTGTCCCGCGGCACCCCCAGTACCCGGACGGACAGGATCTCCCCGTCGAGCCCGACACCGGAGACGTCGTGTCCCACCGGCCATTCCGCGTCGTCGCGGCCCGCGCCGGCGGGCGGGGCGGGCACCGTGTCCACCGTGCGGAACGGCGGCGGGGTGTTCGCGGCCACGGGGGCGCTGCCGCCGTCCAACTGGTGCAGGCGCTGCAGCACGGTGGCGTAGGCCCGCAGCAGACCGACCACCAGGACGGCGAGGACGGCCACCACCACGCACAGCAGGATCAACACGATCGTCATCAGGGGGTGGCCACCTTCGCTCGGGCCGACATCAGGGCGGGCAGGGCGGTCATCAGGGCGCCGAGCAGGGCGGCGAGCACCCCGACCACGATCACCAGCGCGACCCCGGCCGTGACCCCGGCCGAGGTCGTAGCTGAGGCCACGGCTGCGGTGAACGCGGGTTGTGGCGCGAGGACGGCGGCCACCCCGACCAGCGCACAGGCCCCGTTCACCACCACGTGCAGCCGGCTGACCGGCTCCCGGGCGGTGCCGAAGCAGCCGCAGTCGCTGTCCGGGGCGACGGTGAGCAGCCGCACGGCGACGGCGGTGAGCAGCAGGTAGGCCAGGGCGAGCGCGGCGGCGGCCCGGGCCCCGCCGCCGGCCAGCACACTCACCGCGACGACGATCTCCAGCCCGCCGAGCAGGCGGACGGACAGGTGCCCGGAGAGGCGGTCGGCGATGGCCAGGTCCAGGGCCCGGGCGGCCCGGGCGGTGGGGGCGGGGCGCAGCACCTTCGCCACCCCGGCGGCACCGAGCAGCAGCGCGCAGGCACCCAGCAGACCGATCACGCCACTCCCTGTCACCCAATGTGCGGGAAAGATGGCTGACCGTACCCACGGCGGGACGAACGGGACAAGGGTTCAGCGGGAACGGATGTCACCGATCGGACGAACCGACGGGCCGCCCGGCCTCACTCCCCGGGGGCGAGGGCAGCCGCCCGGGTGAGCACGTCGTCGAGCATGGCCGGGGTGAGCCGCCCGGTGAAGGTGTTCTGCTGGCTGACGTGGTAGCTGCCCAGCACGGTCAGGCGGCGGCCGTCGGGGTGGCCGACGGCCACCTCGGCGCCGTGGCCGAAGACCGGGCGGGGGCGGGGCACCGACCAGCCGAGCTCGGTCATGGTGATCATCAGCGCCTGCCAACCGAACCCGCCGAGCACCACGGCCACCCGCAGGGTCGGGCCGAGCAGGGCCAGCTCCCGTTCCAGGAACGCCGAGCAGGTCCGCCGCTCCTCCGGGGTGGGCTTGTTGTCCGGCGGGGCGCAGTGCACCGGCGCCGTCATCCGCAGACCGGTGAGCCGTTGCCCGTCGCCCTGGTGCGTGGACGTCGGCCGGGCGGCGAACCCGGTGCGGTGCAGGGACGCGAACAGCACGTCGCCGCTGCGGTCACCGGTGAACATCCGGCCGGTCCGGTTGCCGCCGTGCGCGGCGGGCGCCAACCCGACCACCAGCACCCGGGCCGCCTCGTCACCGAAGGCGGGAACAGGCCGGGCCCAATAGGTCTCGTCGCGGTAGGAGGCGCGTCTGACCCGGCCCGCCTCCTCCCGCCAGGCGACCAGCCGCGGGCAGGCCGCGCAGTCGGCGACCATCAGGTCGAGTTCGCCGAGGGTGCGGGCGGCGGCCGCCCGGGCGGGCATCTGCGCGTCCATCACCCCAGCGTGCCAGCAGGCCGGCGGACCCGTTCGCGCGCACCGTCTCCGGGCCGCGAACGGGTCCGCCGCGTCAGACCTGCTGGGTCTTGAGCGAGGCGATGATGTGCTCGGCCTGCCGGATGGCCAGCGCCACGATGGTCAACGTCGGGTTGGCCGCCGCACCGGTGGTGAACACCGACCCGTCGGAGACGAACAGGTTGGGCACGTCGTGGGCCCGGCCGAACGCGTTCGTCACCCCGTCGTCGGGGCGCGCACTCATCCGCGCGGTCCCCATGTTGTGCGTGGACGGGTAGGGCGGGGTGCGGTGCACGCTGGTCGCGCCGACCGCCTCGTACAGCAGGGTGGCCTGCTGGTAACCGTGCTCCCGCATGGCGATGTCGTTCGGGTGGTCGTCGAAGTGCACGTTGGGCACCGGGAGACCGTGCTTGTCCGTCACCGAGGCGTTCAGGGTGATCCGGTTCGTCTCCTGCGGCATGTCCTCGCCGATGACCCACAGCCCCGCGGTGTGCGCGTAGCCCTCGAGGATCGAGGTGAACGCCGGCCCCCAGGCGCCCGGGTCGGCGAACGCGGCCAGGAAGGGCACCCCGAGCGAGATGGTCTCCATGTAGTAGCCGCCGGCGAACCCGCGGGACGGGTCGTGCCGCGACTCGTCGGCGACCAGACCGGCCATCGTCTCGCCGCGGTGCATGTTCACCGCCCCGTCGAACTGGGCGTACACCGAGCCGGTGGTGTGCCGCATGTAGTTGCGACCCACCTGGCCCGAGGAGTTGGCCAGCCCGTCGGGGAACATCGCGCTGGCCGACATCAGCAGCAACCGCGGCGTCTCGATGGCGTTGCCGGCCACGCAGACGATGCGGGCCTTCTGCCGCTGCAGGTTGCCGTCGGCGTCCAGGTAGAGGACGGCGTCCGCGCGGCCCTGCTTGTCGTGGGTGATCTGCACGGCATGACAGCTCGGACGCAGCTCCAGGTGGCCGGTGGCCAGGGCCCGGGGGATCTCCCGGACCAGGGTGCTCCACTTGGACTTGTTCTTGTCGCCCTGGAAGTTGAAGCCGTCCTGGATGCTGGCCGGTCGCCCGTCGTAGGGCTCGGCGTTCGTGCCGTACGGGCCGGTGGCGTAGAACCGGTAGCCGATCCGCTCGGCCCCGTTGGCCAGCACCTTGTAGTTGTTGTTGGCCGGCAACGGTTTCCGCCCACCGCGGTGGGTGCTGCCGATGTTGTTCTCGGCCATCGTGTAGTACGGCGCGAGGTCGTCCAACGTGATCGGCCAGTCCAGCAGGTTGGCACCGTCGACGTTCCCGTAGGAGCGCGCGGTGCCGAACTCGTGGGCGTGGAACCGGGGGGTCGCGCCGGACCAGTGGGTGGTGGTGCCGCCGACGGCCTTGACGATCCACGCCGGCAGGTTGGGGAAGTCCTTGGCGATGCGCCAGCTGCCCGTGGTGGTGCGCGGGTCGAGCCAGGCCATCTGGTTGAAGGCCTCCCACTCGTTGTTGACGTACTCCTCGTGGGTGATGTGCCGGCCCGCTTCGAGGACGACGACGTCCAGCCCGGCCGCGGTGAGCTGATCGGCCATGGTGCCGCCGCCGGCTCCGGACCCGATGACCACGACGACCTCGTCGTCGTGCCCGAAGGTGGTGCCGCTCATCGGACGCCCGCCGTCTCGGTCGAGCGGCCGGCCTGGGCCGCACCCTGGTGCGGGCCCTGCTCGGCGGACAGCGTGGCCCGCATCTCCCCGTCGACCTGGTCGGGCACCCCCGTCGGTGGCTCGGCCGGTTGGGTGCTGTCCGGGACGTCGGTGTCCGTCGGCAGCGCGACGATCGGGTCGCCCGGCTTCTCGGCGAAGGCCACGAACTCCTCCGGGCCGTCGTACTCCTCGATTCGGGGATCGGGCAGCCAGTCCAGGTCGTCGAATCCGCGGTGCAGGTAGCCGCCGTGCTCGAAGGAGGAGCCCTGGTATCCCAGCGCCGCCCACACCTCCGGGTCGTCGTAGAAGTTCAGCACCGTGGTGCGGCGGATGAAGCCGAAGAAGTCGGTGGACTCGATGTCCTTCAGCACCGCGTACGCGCGCTCGTCGTCCAGGTGGCAGAAGTCGCCGTCGGCCAGGTCGTCGAGGGAGTTCAGGCCCTGCGTCATCGACACCCGGAACCAGTTGGACGCCTTGGCCTCGGAGAGGATGAAGTCGGCGGTGCGCTCGTACGGCGCGTCGGGCACCTTGGCGTGCGGGAAGGCCACGCGGATGACCCGGATCAGCACGGTGCGGGCGCGGTCGGTGAACGAGGTCTCGTTCAGCGAGGGGAACTTCGCGGGAAACGTCATTGTTCGGCCCCTGTTCGTCGGTCCCACGTGTCGGTCTCACGTGGTCGGTCGCGCGGTGGAGGTGCAGGCACCAGGGACGGACCACACGGGCGAACCGACGACCCGACACTGGGCGCTGGACGATGACCTCGGTCACGTCCGGTACCGACGGTACAGCGGGCCCCGGACCCCGGCAGGGGAATCGCCGGTGGAGTCGGTGGACCTCGCACCAAGATCAGTTCGGCATCACCGGCGCATCATCGCGGCAGGGCCGCCTCCAGCGCGGCGATGATCTCCGGGGCGTCCGGTTCGGTGGACGGCCGGAACCGGTGCACCTCGCCCTGCGGGGTGACGAGGAACTTCTCGAAGTTCCACTTGACCCGCCCGGCCTTGCCCGACGCGTCCGGGGTGCGCTTGAGCTCGGTGTAGAGCGGATGCTCCGACCGGCCGTTGATCTTGATCTTCGCCAGCACCGGGAAGGTCACCCCGTACGTCGCGGAGCAGAACTGCGCGATGGCCTCATCGCTGCCCAGCTCCTGGAAGAACTGGTTGCTGGGGAAGCCGAGCACGGTGAATCCGCGCTCCCCGTACTGCTTCTGCAGCGTCTCGAGCTTGGCGTACTGCGGGGTGAGCCCGCAGCGCGAGGCGACGTTGACCACCAGCACCACCTGACCGGCGTAGTCCGCCAGGGAAGCCTGCTCTCCGGCCATGGTGGTGAACGGGATGTCCTGCAGGGTCGTCATCGGCCCAGATTAGGCGGCAGCTCCGGGGCCAGCGGTGGGAGCACCGGCATCCGGCGGCCCGGCAGCCGGCGCCGGGCCGCCGTGCCGATCGCCGGGCCCAGGCACAACGCCAGCAGGGCGACCGCCCCGCCGATCAGCCCCCAGCCCTGGACGCCCAGCACCAACCCGACCACCGGGAAGATCAACACCATGGCGACCACGGCGGCCAGCGCACCGTCCCGCCACATCGACCGGCCGGGCGCGAGGTGCACCGGGAAGAAGAAGCCCAGGGCGGTCATCAACACGCCCACCAGGAACACGAAACCGAGCATGGGACCTTCCTCAGCACTGTGGAGCCCTGGGCTCGACAGTAGCCACGTCCCGAGGGGGACCCGATGCTCAGGTCCGGCCGGTGTCGGGACGGCGGCGGCCTCACCGATGATGGTCCGGTGAACCCCGCACCTCTCGCCCAGTCCGTGCTGATCGTCATCCCCGCCTACGGCTCCGCCGCCCTGACCGACGCCGTGCTCGGCGACCTCGTCCGCGACGACCGCGACCTGCTGCCGCACAGCCGGATCGTGGTCGTGGACAACCGGGGTGACTACGAACCGGCCGTGACCGACGACCGGGTGTCGGTGTACCGGTCCGGGGAGAACCTGCGCTGGATCGGGTCGACGAACTGGGCGTTGGCCGATGCCGCGGAGCGCGGCGAAGACGTGTGCCTCGTCCTGAACAACGACACCCGCCTGTCGGCCGACCTGCCGTACTGGGTGAGCCTGGGCCTGGCCGAGTGTGACGGGGCTGCGGTGGCGGCGCCCTGCTACGACGACTTCTGGTTGCACCAGCGGCTGCGCCCGCCGGTGGACGACCCGGCGGACTTCGCCCCGGCCCGCGCCTACCGGGACGTGCCGTTCTGCGACGGAACCGGTCTTGCGTTCTCGATCGCCGCCTATCGGGAACTCGGCCCGCTGGACACCGTCGCCTTCCCGCGGCACGGCTACGGCGCCGACATCGACTACTCGCTGCGGGCCCGGGACGCCGGCATGCGGGCGGTCATCACCGAGTCCGCCTACCTCACGCACCTGCGGCGCGGCACCATGAACGGCCTGCCGGAGGAGACCCGGGAACGCGCCCGGCTGGAAATCGTCGACGGCATGGACGCCAAGTGGGGCGCCGACTGGCGGGCCCGGGCCGGGCTCAGCGAACACGCCTTCCCGCCCCACAACTTCGGCAGTGCCGGGAGCTGGTACCGCAGCGGCTGACGCCTCACCGCGCCTCGAACGACACCCGGTGCGGGATGGCCCGCACCAGCTGGACGTCGGCGGACCCCGCCGTGACCCCCGGTCCGCACTCGGCGACCACGACGCCGGTGACGAGCAGGGCCAGACCGGCGAGCAGGCAGGTTGCGTCGCGGCGGGTCCGGGTGATCGTGCTGCGCATCGGGTCCTCCTCGTCGGCGGCGCCCCGGTCGGGCGTCCCTCGACCCTCCCGCGGCCGCGGCGGCGAGGAGGTCCACCGATCGACGGACCGGCCGGGGGAACGTGAACTCCCCCCATCGGCGGCGCGGCGCGGGGCCGGCCCGTCCTGCTCAGCCCTCCGGGTGCCCGGGCGGCGTCCCGGGACGATCGCCCGGCACGCCCACCGGGAGGGGCCGTCGGTGACGTCGGCGGGACGCTCGCGCGGGGACCTCCGCCCGGAGCTCGGCGAGGATGCGGGTGGACAGCTCGACGGCGTCCTCCCCGGGCCGCGGACCACCGCCGGTCGGGGAGAAGAAGCGCACCCGGAGCCGGGGCCGCCGCGGGAAGGCGACCATGTCCGTGGTGCCCTCCACGGTCGCGCAGACGATCCGGGACGCGGGCTCCCCCAGCACGAGCCGGCCGGCGCCGCTGCGGGCGCGCAGGATCCTGCCGTGGGTCACCGTGCCCTCGGGGAAGATGCCGATGCATCCGCCGTCGGTGAGCACCTGGACCGCGGCGTCCATGGCCGACGCGTCCTTCTGGCCCCGCCGGACCGGGATCTGCCCCATGCCGTCCAGCACCTGCGCCAGCACCGGGATGCGCCACAGCGACGCCTTGGCCAGCGCCCGGATCTGCCGCCGGTGTCCCGCCGCCACGGCGATGGTCAGCGGGTCCCACATGCTGTCGTGGTTGGCGAAGATCACCACCGGCCCCGACCCGGGCAGCACGTCCAGTCCCTCCACGGTCAGCCGACCCCAGCCTCGGACGATCGGCCGGGCGCACGCCACGACGATGCGGTAGGTGCGGCTCGAGCGCTCGGCGGGCCCGCTCGACGGTTCTGGGGGCGGGGGCAGCTGATCCATCGGGTCTCCGTCCCTGTGACCCGGGGGCGTCCGCGGGCACCACATTTTCGCACCCGTGCGGCCCGGGCCCATCCGGTGCCGCCGACCCGGGGTTGCTCAACGGATCACGCCGGGAGTGCGACGGGTCCTGCATGCCACCCTCAGCCCTGCCGACACCGTCCGCTCAGGACAGGCGTCCCTCCCGTGCCCCCCGGCGGGGTCGGGACAGGACAGCGGCGGCCAGCACCACGCAGGCAACCCCCAGACCGACGACGACACCGGCGATGACCCGCTGGCCAGACGAGTCCCCGGTGACGACCCGGACGACACCGAACCCGGCCTCCAGCACTCCCAGCAGCACCACGCAGGCGAGACCGATCCGATCCTGGGCGGCGGCGAGTCCCTTCGAAGTGCGTCTGCGCAGGGGGCTGGCGAAGAAGGGCAGCGTGGCCAGGAACGCCTGCGGGAGCCCGGACCCCAGGACGGCTCCTCCGCCGATCAGCGCGTCCAGGGCGGTGCCCAGTGCAGCGCCCAGGACGCCGGCCATGACCAGCCGCAGGAAAGGGCGATGCCAGAACATCAGAGTGACCTCCTCATCGGCGGTGGTGGTGTGGTGGTGGTGGTGGTGGTGGACCCTGCCACAGGTCAATGAGGCCCCGGGCGGTCGATCCCCGAAGATCATGACCCTTGCCCCGCGAACGACCGGGCCCGATACTCCGGACCACCCGCACTCCATGGACGTCAACTCCACGAACACCCAGGACGGGAGTACCGAGATGACCCTGCAACCGCCCCGATTGACTCCGGCCGGCCTGTGGTGGTGGGGGCTGGGGCTCACCGCGGTGGCGATCGCCATGTCCTGGCTGTACTTCCCGGTCGTGGACACCCTGCCGCGCTCGACCCAGGCGTACGCCTTCCTCACGCAGGCCTACCTGTCCCCGTTGTTGACGGTCGGGCTGCTCGTCGGGCCCATCCTGATCGCGGCCGGCCTGGTCCTGCGCGCCGTGCTCCCGGCCGAGCGGTCCCCGCGCCCGAGCGACGAGGACCGCCTGCCGACGGTGTTCTGATCCGTCGCCAGGAGGCGCGTGTGCGTCGGCCCGGGGCACGCCGGTGGCCGAACGCAGAACTGCCCCGCCTCACGGCGGGGCAGTTCGGGAGCAGCGGGATTGTGGAGCTGCGGGGAATCGAACCCCGGACCTCTTCGATGCGAACGAAGCGCGCTACCAACTGCGCTACAGCCCCGACACCGCAGCATGCTGCGACCGGATGACAATAGCAGTGTGGGGCGCCCCGGCCGAAACCGGGACGCCCCACGGGGTCTGCTGGTGCCGACTACTGGCCGACGGCCCGCCGGTACTCGATGGGCTCGTAGTGGACGAGATCGTCGAAGGCCGGATCGTCGTCGTCCACGGCCACGATCTGCCGGGTGCGGTGCAGGTTGACCGGGGACGCCGGGCCGGGGATCGGGCCGAGATCGGTGCGTGCGCCGGCGGTGTGCTCCGGGCGGATCTGCCGGGCCCGCTGCAGGCGGGCCATCCGGCGCTGGCGGACGGCGTCCTCGATGCGCACCTGGCGGCGCAGGTAGACCAGGTACCCGACGAGGAGCACCCCGGCCAGCGCGCTGCCGATCCAGGCCACCGGGGTGAGGATCAGGGCGATCGCGGCCAGGGCCACGGTGGCGATGAGCAGGGTGAAGGCGACCCGACGGCGTCGGCTGTAGCGGAAGGCCTGGGCCACGGCGGCGGCATCGGGATCGAACCCGCCCCGACCGGCACGCCGCGGGATGGGGCGCATCTGCTCGTCGGCAACGTGCTCGTCGGTCTCCGGGCGCTGCTCGTCGTCCCCACCCCACTGCTCGGCGTCCGCGTCCTCGTACATGTCGGGCGCAGCCTCCGGCGCCTCGTCGAGCCCGGTCTCCAGCTCGGCCGGGGCGGCCGGGTGGGATCCGCGACGGATGCGGCCGAAGCGCGCGAAGCGACCCTGGGGCTGCTCCTGCTCGTCCTGGGTGACCTCGGGCTCCGGGGTCCGCCGCCGGGCGGCCTCGGCCTGCGCGGCCTGCCACTCCTCTGCCGCGTCCGCGGGGTGCTGCTGGTCGAATCCTGACCCGACGCTCACCGGTACTGCCTCCTCGCGCATGGAACGATCGCCTCTCACGGAATTGAAGCTGCCGACAGCGGCCGACGGGACCGCGCCCGCGACACGCGTTCGACGACGGGCCGACACCGAGCGGCCGTCACGGGCCAGCACGCGGTGCCCCTCGCCCTCGTACCGCATCTGCGGGACCCGGGCCCGACTGCGGGACACCATGGGCACCAGGACCACGAGCCAGGCGACGACGAGCCCGACCACGAGCAGTGACGTCAGGATGTTCACGCGGCCTCCCAGGACCCGATGGTGCGAGAGACCAGCCGACCGCCGGTTGATCCCAGCAGTCACGGTAGCCACGCGGGCACCCCGAACAGCGCAGACACGCGCAGTTCGACGCAACACCAGCCCCCGAACGGGTGGTGGCCGCTCGATCGGTCGTCGAGGGTTGCGCGACGCACCCGGCGGCACCCCTTCAGGGGGCGCTCACCGCCGCCCGGTTCCGCCCCCCGTGTCGCGCCAACGGGCGAGCAACTGCTCCAGCCCGTGCGGGAGTTCCTCGGCCGTCACCGCGAAGAGCAGGTGGTCCCGCCAGGCCCCGGCGATGTCGAGATACCGCTCCAGCAGGCCTTCCTCGCGGAATCCGAGGTGTCGGACGACGGCCTGGCTGGCCAGGTTGTCCGGGGCGATGGTGGCCTCGATGCGGTGCAGACCGACGGGCCCGAGCGCGTGCGCGACCGCGAGGGCGACGGCGGCGGTGGCCACCCCCTGGCGGTGCACGGCCGAGTCGACCCAGTACCCGACCCATCCGGAGCGCAGCGCGCCCCGCTGGATCCCGCCCAGGGTCACCTGGCCCACGAACCTGTCGCCCACGGTGATCGCGAAGGGCACCACCTCGCCCCGCCGGGCGCCGCCGGCCAGCAGGAAGCGGTGCGAGCGCCAGAGTGCACCGCTGTGCCGGTCGGCCCAGCTCAGATCACTGGACGCGTCGAACGGTTCGATGAGCGCGCGGTCCCGCAGCCGGAGGGCGCGCCAGGCGCGTCCGTCCGATCGCCGCAGCGGGCGCAGCTCCACCGGGCCCGCCGCGCACTGCACCGGGCCCAGTCGCGCCGGCCAGCCCGGGTGGCGACTGCTCGATCCGCCGGGACCGGCCGTCGGCGCCACCGATCAGGCCCGCTGGGCCAGGAAGGAGACGTCGACCTCGGATCCCACCGGCACATCGGTGGTCGCCTCGTCGATCAGCACCAGACAGTTCGCCTCGGCCAGGGAGGCCAGCAGATGGGTGCCACCGCCACCGAGGATGTGCACCAGGTAGTGGTCGTCGTCGTCGCGCAGCAACTGGCCGCGCAGGAACTGCCGACGTCCGGCCGGCGACGCGATCGGCTCCAGGGTGCGGGCGGTCACTGTGCGGCGGTAGGGATTCCGCCGTCCCAGCATCACGCGCAGCACCGGGCGGACCATCACCTCGAACACGACGAGCGCCGACACGGGGTTCGCCGGCAGCAGGAAGGTCGGCACACGGTCCTGACCCAGCAGGCCGAAGCCCTGGGCCGACCCCGGCTGCATGGCCACTCGGGTCTGGTCGATGGTGCCGAACTCCGCCAGGGCCTCCACGACGACCTCGGCGTGGTGGCCGCCGGCTGCGCCGGCCAGCACCACGGCCTCGGACACCAGCAGGCGCGACTCGACGAGGTCGCGCAGCCGCCGCGCGTCACCGGGGGCGATGCCCACCCGCGTCACGTCGGCGCCGGCGTCACGGGCCGCGGCGGCCAGGGCGAAGGAGTTGACGTCGTAGACCTGGCCCGGGCCCGGAGTGCGGGCCACGTCGACCAGCTCGTCGCCGAGAGAGATGACGGACAACCGCGGTCGCGGGTGCACCAGCACCTTGCTGCGGCCCACCGCGGCGAGCAGGCCGACCTGCGCGGCGCCGATGAAGGCACCGGACCGGACGGCCACGTCACCGGGCTGCACGTCCTCCCCGGTGCGCCGCACATAGGAACCGGACGGCACGGGGCGGGTGATGGTGATCCGCGCCCCGCCGCCGGCCACAGCGGACCGCGGCACCACCGTGTCGGCGACCGTGGGCAGCGGAGCCCCGGTGGCCACGAACACCGCCTGCTGCGGTTGGAGACGGTGGGGGGTGCGCACTCCCGCCTCGATCTCGCCGACCACGGGCATCACCACCGGGTTGTCCGACGAGGCGCGGACCACGTCGACCGAACGGACCGCGTAGCCGTCCACCGCCGCCTGGTCGAAGGACGGTAGCGCCGCGCTGGCCACCACTTCCTCGGCGCACAGCAGACCCTGCGCCTCGGAGATGGCCACCCGGACGGGCGGCGGGGTGAGCGCGGAGGCCAACAACCGGTCGAGGTGTTCGGCGACGGACCTCATCGACCGACCCGCCACGCGACGATCTCCGTGCTGCGGCGCGCCGCCGGGACGGATGTCTGCGCATTCATGCGGGCCACGCTAGTGCCTGACCGCGCTCCGTCGCCGCGACCGGCCCGGCACACAACGTGCGTCACGGGACGAAACACCCCCACCGACGGGGGGCGCCGGACACCTGCGGACGCGCCGCACGGACCCGATCCTCACCCTGCGGTACGACGCCGGGACCGCCGGACCGTTCCTCACCCGGGTGCCTACGCTCGCGGGATGGACCCGGTGGCCGAGAAGATCGCGCTCCGCACCGCCCTCCTGGCGGGGCGGCGAGGACGGTCCACCGTCGATCGGGTCGCCGCGCAGGACGCCCTCGACGCCCATCTGCGGGACCTCACGCGCGGCCGGTCCGCCCTCGCCCTCTTCCTGCCGCTGCCGACCGAACCGGTGTCCCGCCGCACCGTCGACGCACTGGCCGGGACGCACCGCGTCCTGCTCCCCGTCGCCACGGCCGGCCGGCCGCTCGACTGGGCGGAGGCGGGCGGCGGTGTGCGGCGGGGGGCCTTCGGCATCGACGAACCGGCCGGCCCGACGGCCGGACCGGACGCCCTGGAACGGGTGGATCTTGTGCTCGTCCCCGCGCTGGCCGTGGACCGGTCCGGGCGCCGGTTGGGTCGGGGCGGCGGCCACTACGACCGCACCCTCGCCCTGCTCGCCGGCCTGCCCGTCCGCCCGATGATCGTCGCCGTCGTCTTCGACGCCGAGGTCCTGGACTCCATCCCGGTGGAGGAGACCGACCGGGTCGTCGACGCCGTCCTGACCCCGACGGGCGGCCTGTCCCCCACTCCGCACCACACCCCGTGAGACCGTCCTGAGCAGGGCGGTTGCGCTCCTTCTGACCGCCGGAGCATCATCGTCCTGGCAGTCTCCCCCGGGGAGTGCCAGTCATCGTCGTCCCATGTGCCCGTCCGACGCCCTTCCACGGCGTCGCCGGACACACCGCGGGCCGCCCGACGGGTGCCAGACATCCGCCGCCGGCCCGTCCCTCTCGGAGGAACCGTGCCCACGTATCAGTACGCCTGCACCGAGTGCGATCACCGCTTCGAGGCCGTGCAGGCCTTCAGTGACGCCTCGCTGACCACCTGCCCGGTGTGCGGCGGCAAGCTCCGCAAGGTCTACGGGTCCGTCGGTGTGGTGTTCAAGGGCAGCGGCTTCTACCGCACCGACTCCCGTTCGGGTGCGGTCGACGCCGCGGCCAAGTCTGACAAGGCCGACGCGGCGAAGTCCGACGCACCCGCCAAGAAGACCGAGGCCACCCCGGACAAGAGCGCGGACAAGGCGTCCTCGACCCCGGCGGCGAGCAGCTCCGGTGGCTCGTCGGGCTCGGGCAGCAGCACCGGCGGAACGGGCAAGGCCGCCTCCTGATCGGATCCGGGTGACCCGCCCGGACCCACCGGATCCCCACACGCCGTCGGCACACTGGGCTGATGCCGACACTCCGTCTCCGCTCAGGCCCGGCCGCCGGACTGCTCACCGCTCTGCTCCTGGGTACCGCCGCGTGCTCCGGGGACCCGACCCCGATCGCGTCGTCCGCCGGCTCGACCGCGGCATCCGCCAGCTCGGCCTCGGCCTCCACCGTGGCGCCGACCTCGACGGTGACCACCGGGTCGACCTCCGGGTCCTCCGCAGCCCCGTCGTCCTCGTCGCTGTCCCCGACGGGCAGCCCGGCCGCCCCGTCCGGAGTGATCTCCGTCCCGGCCGCGCTGGACGTCGCCGAGCTCTCCACCGGGCTCACCGCACCGTGGGGGCTGGGCTTCCTGCCCGACGGCTCCGCGCTGGTCACCGAGCGCGACTCGGCGCAGCTCCTGGCCGTCCCGGCCGGCGGCGGCGCAGCCACCGTGCTGGGCACGGTCGACGGGGTCGTCCCCGGCGGCGAGGGCGGCCTGCTCGGCCTGGCCGTCTCCCCCGGGTACGCCCAGGACGGTCGGGTGTTCGTCATGTACACCGCCGCCGACGACAACCGCATCTCGGCCCTGACCCTCTCCGGTGGTGCGATCACCGACCAGCAGACCGTGCTGGAGGGGCTCCCCAAGGGACAGACGCACAACGGCGGGCGGCTGGCGTTCGGACCGGACGGGTCGCTGTACGCCGGGACCGGGGACAGCGGAAACCGTGACCTGGCGCAGGATCTCGGTTCGCTCGGCGGCAAGATCCTCCGGATGCAGCCGGACGGCAGTCCGGTCGCCGACGCCCCGTTCCCCGAGGCCCCGCTCGTGTTCTCCCTGGGCCACCGCAACGTGCAGGGCCTGGCGTTCGACGACCGGGGTCGGCTGTGGGCGGCGGAGTTCGGGCAGAACACCTGGGACGAGCTGAACCAGGTCGTGGCGGGCAGCAACTACGGCTGGCCGGTGGTCGAGGGACCCAGCGACAACCCGTCCTACGCCCTGCCCGAGCGGACGTGGCCGACCGACGAAGCCTCCCCGAGCGGGATCGCCATCGCCGGCGGTTCGGTGTTCATGGCGGGCCTGCGCGGCGAGCGACTGTGGCAGATCCCGATCACCGCCGACGGCACCGACGAGCCCGTCGCCCTGCTGACCGGCGAGTACGGCCGGCTGCGCACCGTGCAGACCGCGCCGGACGGCGGCCTCTGGCTGATCACCTCCAACACCGACGGGCGGGGGTCCGCCGCGGACGAGGACGACCGCATCCTGCGGTTGACCCTGACCTGACCTCCCTGCGGGACGGGTTGTCCCCATCCGCTGATCCATCCACACCCCTCGCACGGGCCGGGAGCGAGCGGACCGACGGTCCTACCGTCGCCCCATGCCGCCGCGTCCCGACCCCCTGCAGGCCCCGTGGCCGCAACGGGTGGTGGCGGCCGTGCACTCCCGGACCCGGGGTGGGCGGCGGTGGCGGTCGGTCCGCCGACTGACGGCCGCCGCGTTGATCGTGCTGGCCGGGGCGTTGGCGATGGCCCCACCGCCGGCCGACGGCCGCTCGCCCGGTCTGGTCCTGCTGCGGGACCTCCCGCTCGGGACGACGCTCACCGAGGCCGATGTCCGGCTCGCCGCGGTGGCCGACCCACCCGACGGGGTGTTGGTCGACCCGGCGACGGCCGTCGGTCAGGTGCTCGGGTCGGCCGCCCGCCGGGGCGAGGTGCTCACCGACCGCCGGTTGACCTCGGCCCTGTGGGATCCCGGGGACGGACGGGTCGCCGTCCCGGTCCGGCCGGCCGACGCGGGCGCGATCGCCCTGCTCGCGCCCGGTTCCGTGGTCGCCGTCGTGGCGGTCGACGAGGCCGGCGCGGCGCGCACGCTCACCGATCGCGCCGTGGTGCTGGCGCTGCCGGCCCCGGCGCAGGGTCAGCAGCCGCTGGTGGTGCTGGCCGTTCCGCTCGACCAGGCCGACGCGGTCGCCGCGGCCGGGCTCACCGACGCCCTGGCCTTCCGGTCCGCCCGGTGATCCGTCGGGCCGTCGAGCCGTCGGGCCGTCGAGCCGTCGAGCCGTCGAGCCATCGGGCCATCGGGCCATCGGGCAGCAGACGATCTTCGTCGGGAGCGGCGCGGGGACCGGCGCCGGCCTCCCGGCGCGCGGTGAGGATCACCCGACAGATGCATCCGGCAGCCCGGGATGGTGCAATGGCCCCGCGCGCCGACGTCGTCGAGCACCATCGGCACTCTTTCGTGGGGAGACATCATGCTCAAGGGGTTCAAGGACTTCATCCTGCGCGGCAACGTGGTCAGCCTGGCCATCGCCGTGGTCATCGGCGCGGCGTTCACCGCGGTCGTCGGCGCCTTCACCGCCGCCATCATCGAGCCGTTGCTGGCTGCGGTCGGTGGCGTGAACGCGGACGGGTTGGGCTTCTCCATCCGGTCGGACAACCCGACGGCGACCTTCGTCAACATCGGTGCCCTGATCACCGCGATCATCACGTTCCTGATCACCGCCGCCGTCGTGTACTTCGTCTTCGTGGCGCCGATGAACGCCATCAACGAGCGGATGAACGCCCGGAAGACCCCGGTCAAGGCCGACCCCACCGAGATCGAGCTGCTCGTGGAGATCCGCGACCTGCTCAAGCACGGCGAGAGCGTCACCTCCAAGAGCGAGGTGGCCGCCCTCACCGACGACCCGACGACCGTGGACTCGTCGGGCATCAGCAGCACGAAGGCCTGACACCGGCCGGGAACGGGCCGACGCGGGTCAGCCGCCGTGGTGCGGCGGCCGGTTGGCCCGGTACCACTCCTCGCCGAACCCCTCGCTCCGTCCGGGGTCCCGCTCGTCGCTGCTCGCCGCGGACGATCGACCGAACACCTCGTCCAGGCGGCGGGACGCAGCTCGGCGGCCGGCTCCGTCATCCCGTCGCGGGGCCTCGACGCGCTGTCCGGCCGGGACCTCGGGTGCGGGTGCGGCCGCCTCCGGCGATCGGTCCTCGACCTGGTCCGTACCCCGGTCGTCCTGCGGGTCGTCCTGCTGGTCCGGACCGTTCACCGTCATGGCGCCAGTTTTCCATCCGCCGACCCGCTGCCGCCCACCGCACGACCAGGTCGGTCATCATCGGAGCGGGGACAGAACCGGCCCACTGTCGCCGCTCCCCCACACCCTGCATCCGCCCGCCCCGGGCTCGACCGGAAGGACCCCCATGAGTGCGATCGACCAGGCCCTGGACAAGGTCAAGGACGTGGCCGGAGAGGTCTCCGGGAAGGTCCGCGAGGTCGTCGCGGACGTCACCCATCAGGTCGCCGAGGTGACCGAACCGGCTTGGGAGAAGACCAGGGACCTGGCCGGGGCGGTCACCCAGCAGGTCGGCTCGGCCGCGGGACCGGCCTGGGACAAGGTGTCCGACGTGGCCGAGACCGTCACGGCCCGGGTCGGTGGGTTGGCCGGCGAGGTCAAGGAACGGGTCTTCGGCGCCGCGGAGCACGCAGCGGATCGAGCCGATGATGTTCGTGACGGCGTCGCGGACGCGGCCGACACGGCGGGCGATGCCGTCGCCGACGCGGCCGGGTCGGCCGCCGAGGCAGTGCGGGACGGTGTCGACGAGGCGTCATCGACCGCCGAGGCCGAGGCGAGCGAGAGCGAGTCCGCACCGACCGACGGGTCGATCACCGAGAAGAGCTGACCGCCGACCGGGCCGTCGGCAGCTCGCGGGGTCACCCGCGCTGTCCGACACCCGGGGCCGAACCCGGACGGGTCAGACCTCGGGGTCGGAGAGCTCCTCGATGACGTGGATGGCCAGCGGGTTGAGGGTGGCCAGGCCGTCGCGGATGGCCTGCCGGCTACCGGAGATGTTGGCGACCAGGGTCGAACCGGACACGCCGACCAGCCCGCGGGAGACCACGGCGTCGACGACCCCGGCGGCCATCCCCGACCAGCGCAGGGCCTGGGAGATGCCCGGCAGCTCGCGGTCGATCACCTCGGCGGTGACGTCCGGGGTGACATCGCGCGGGGAGACGCCGGTACCGCCGACGGTGACGACCAGGTCCACCCCACCGATGACGGCGGTGTTCAGGGCCGTGCGGATGGCGACCTCGTCGGACGGCACCACCACCGTGCCGTCGACCACGAACCCGGCCTCGGCGAGCAGTTCGGTGACCAGTGCGCCGGCTCCGCCGTCGTCCTCACCGTGCAGCAGGTGATCGGTGATGCTGACGATGAGCGCGCGGCCGGCATGGGTAGGGGTCGTCACGGTGTGGCCTCCTGGTTCGGGGCACCGCCGGGTAACCGCCCGAGCGGGGCAGACCTAGGGTAGAGCCCTCCCGGGCGCCGCACGGACCCACCGGCCCCCACCCGCTCCCCGACCGCCCCGGCGCGCCGCGCCGTCCGCCGCCCGAAGGACCCCCGATGGCCTCCCGCCGCACCACCGCCCGCGATCTCGCCCAGATCGCGATCTTCGCCGCCCTCATCGCCGCGCTCGGCCTGCCCGGCCGACTCGACCTCGGCGGCAGCAGCGGCGTGCCGATCACCTTCCAGACCCTCGGGGTGATGCTCGCCGGCGCCGTCCTGGGTGCGCGCAAGGGGTTCCTGGCCGTCCTGGTCTTCGAGGTGCTCACGCTGATCGGGCTGCCCCTGCTCGCCGGCGGGCGGGGCGGGCCGGCGGTCTGGGCGTCGCCGACCGGTGGCTACCTCGTCGGGTTCCTCCTCGGCGTGGTGGTCATCGGCCTGCTCACCCGTCCTTTGCTGCCCCGCTACCCGCTGTGGGCCGGCATCCTCGCCACCGCCGTCGGCGGCATCGTCGTCATCTACGCCGTCGGCATCCCGTGGACCGCCTGGCGGACGGGCCTGCCCCTGAGCACCGCCGCGTCCGGCGCGGCCGTCTTCCTGCCCGGTGACGTGATCAAGGCCGTTGTCACCGCCCTGGTCGCCCGCCAGGTCCACCGGGCGTACCCCGGCCTGATCACCGGTCGGCGGGCGACCGACCCCGCCCGCCGCCGCGCGGGCACCGCGGCCTGAGCACGCCGCGGCCCGTGCGCATCGTCCCGGGTGGCCGCCCCGACGACCCGGCCCTCACCGTCGACGGGCACACCTGGGACCACGCGCGGCTGGCGCGGGAGATCGACCGCCGGGCCGCTGATCCCGGCAACCAGCTCGACGCCCGCGGGTCGTTTCTCGCCGCTGCTCTGGTCAACGTGTTCGCCGCGGCCGCGAGTGGACGCCCGGTGCTCGTCGGGCCCGCCGGTCCACCCCCGGCAGCACCGATCCCGCCGGGGGCGTGGCTGGTGGCCACGACCTCCGGATCGACCGGGCGGCCCCGCTGGGTCGTGCGGTCCGAACGGTCCTGGGCGGACTCGCTGCCCGCGTTCACCGCGCTCACCGGCCTCGGGCCGACCGACACCGTGGCCCTGACCGGACCGGTGTCGACCACGCTGCACCTGTTCGCCGCGGTCCACACGCTGTGCCTGGGCGCGCACCTCACCGACCGACCCGAGGCGGCCACCGCGGTCCACGCCGTCCCGACCGTGCTGAGGTCGCTGCTGGACCTGCCGACGGACGCGCCGCTGCGTCGCGTGGTGACCGCCGGCGCCGGCCTGCCGGCGGACCTGACGCACCGGATCCACACCCGCGGGTGGGATCTGGTCGAGTACTACGGCGCCGCCGAACTGTCCTTCGTGGCCGCCGGACGGCCCCCCGGTCCCCTGCGCGCCTTCCCCGGGGCGGAGATCGACATCCGGGACGGGGAGATCTGGGTCCGCTCGCCGTACCTGGCCGACGGGTACCTGGGCCTCGACAGAGCGGGCCTCGGGCCCGGCTTCGAACCGGGCGCAGGTGCCACCGGGGCGCTGCGCCGGGACGCAACCGGGTTCGCCACCGTCGGCGACCACGGGGTGCTCGTGGACGGCGGGCTCACGGTGGCCGGCCGGGGGGACACCGCGATCACCACCGGCGGAGCCACCGTGCTCGCCGAGGACATCGAGGCCGCGGTCCTGGCCCACCCCGCGGTCGCCGAGGCCGTGGCGGTCGGGACGCCGTCGCCGCGCTGGGGCGAGCTGGTCACCGTGGTGGTCCGGCTGCACCCGGACGCCGACCCGACCGGGCTGCGCGCCGCCGCCCGCGCGGCCCTGTCCCCGGCCGCCCGCCCCCGCCGCTGGCTCGTGGCCGCGGAGCTCCCCCGCACCCCCGGCGGCAAGATCGCCCGCGGCGCGGTACGGGACGCCCTGCGCGACGGAACGCCGGACTGGGCGAGGCCGCTACCGTAGGCGACCGTGCCCCACCCGTGCCCTGATCCCGGTGCGCCGGTGATCGTGCAGGCGCGGCGCACCCCGGTCGGCAGCGCCGGACATGCCCTGGCCGACCTCGACGTCATCGCCCTGGCCGCTCCCCTGCTCGCCGACGCCGCCCCGATCGCGGACCGCCTGGATCGACGCGTCGACGACGTGGTGCTGGGCAACTGCCTCGGACCGGGTGGGGACATCGCTCGCGTCGCCGCCCTGGCCGCCGGTCTCGGGGCCGACGTCCCCGGGGTGACGGTGGACCGGCAGTGCGGTTCCGGTCTGGACGCCGTGCTGCAGGCCGCGAGCCGGATCCGGTCGGGGGACGCGGAGCTGATCCTGGCCGGCGGGGTGGAGTCGGCGAGCACCGCGCCGTGGCGTTCCTGGCCGCCGCGGGACGGCCGGCCGGCGCAGCGGTACAGCCGGGCCCCGTTCGCCCCCGCCGGCTTCCCCGACCCCGACATGGGCACGGCCGCCGACGACCTGGCCCGCCGCCGGGGCCTCGGCCGGGACCGACAGGACGCCTGGGCCGAGCGCTCCCACGCCCGGGCGATCGCCGCGCGGACCGCCGGCCGGTTCGCCGCCGAGCTGCTCCCGATCGGAGGCCTGGACCACGACGAACGGCCCCGCCCCGGCCTAGACGCCGCCCGCCTGGCCCGCCTGCGCCCGGCGTTCGGGCCGGACGGGACGGCCACCGCCGGGAACTCCTGCGGCATCTCCGACGGCGCCGCCCTGCTCACCGTGACCACCCGGGCCGCCGCTGGGCGGGCGGGCCTGCCCGGCCCGCGCATCGTGGCCGCCGCCGTGGCCGCCGGTGACCCCGCCCTGCCCGGCGCGGCGCCGGTGCCCGCGGTCCGCGCGCTGTTCGACCGGCCGTCCGTCCGGGCCGCCGGGGTGCGGCTGTCCGACGTCAGCGCGGTGGAGATCACCGAGGCGTTCGCGTCCGTCGTGCTGGCCGTCGTGGACGAGCTGCACCTGGACCCGGAGACGGTCTGCACCGACGGTGGCGCGATCGCGATGGGCCACCCGTGGGGTGCTTCCGGGGCCGTGCTGCTGGTCCGGCTGGCGGCGCGGATGCGGACGGACGGGCACCGCTGGGGCCTGGCTGCCTGCGCGATCGGCGGCGGCCAGGGCATCGCGATGCTCCTCGAACAGGACGACCATGGCTGAGATCGTCTTCGCCGGCGTGCACCACTCCTACGGCGACCGCACGGTGCTCGACGGGATCGACCTGACCCTGACCGAGCGCCGGATCGGCATCGTCGGGGCCAACGGTTCCGGGAAGTCGACGCTGGCCCGCATGATCAACGGGTTGGTCGAGCCGACCCGGGGACGGGTCACCGTGGACGGGCTGGACACCACCCGCCGGGGACGGGAGGTCCGCCGCCGGGTCGGCTTCGTGTTCACCGACCCGGACAACCAGATCGTCATGCCGACGGTGGCCGAGGACGTCGCGTTCTCCCTCCGCCGGTCCGGGCTGCCCAGGGCGGAGGTCCACGCCGAGGTCGACGCGGTGCTGCGCCGGTTCGGTCTGGCCGGGCACGCCGAGCACCCCACCCATCTGCTCTCCGGCGGGCAGAAGCAGCTGCTCGCGCTGGCCGCCGTGCTGATCACCCGACCGGCGGTGGTCGTCGCCGACGAACCGACCACCCTGCTGGACCTGCGCAACGCCCGCATGGTCAGCGCCCTGCTCGCCGGACTGGACGAGCAGGTCGTGCTGGTGACCCACCAGCTGCCCCTGCTGGACGGGTTCGACCGCGTCGTCGTCCTGGACGCCGGGCGGGTGGTCGCCGACGGCACCCCGGCTGACGCCGTGGCCGTCTACACCGCCCTGCTGGACGCCTGAGGTGATCGGGCTCTACCACCCGGGCCGGTCGATCCTGCACCGGGCGCCGGCCGGGCCGAAGCTGCTGCTCATGCTGCTGGCGATCATCGCCACCGTGCTGATCGCCGAGCTCTGGCAGCTCGCGGCGGCCGCCGCGGCCGTCGTCGCGCTGTACGCGCTGGCCGGCATCCCGGGCCGGGTGGCGTGGGTGCAACTGCGCCCGATGCGCTGGTTCCTGGTCGTCATCGCCGCGGTGCAGATCGTGCTGGCCGGGCCGGAACGGGCCGTCCTGGTCTGCGGCGGCCTGCTGGTCACGGTGGCCGTGGCCGCCCTGGTCACCCTGACCACCAAGGTCACCGCGATGCTCGACGTGTGCCAGGCGGTGCTGCGGCCGCTGCGGCGGGTCGGGATCGACCCGGACCGGGTCGGGCTGCTGCTCGCGCTGACCATCCGGTGCGTGCCGCTGGTCGCGCAGATCGTCGGCGAGGTGGGCCAGGCCCGCCGGGCCCGCGGGCTCGGCTTCTCCGTGCGGGCCATGGTGGCGCCCGCGGTCGTACGGGCCCTGCGCACCGCGGACGCCCTGGGCGACGCGCTGATCGCCCGCGGCGTGGACGACTGACCGGGGCCCGGGTCCGTTCCTCCTCGGCCTCCCGCCGGCCCACGGTCACCGTGCGGCCCCACCGACTTCCCACCCCGCTGACCTGGTCGGACAGCCGCAGTGGGCCAGCTCTCCCGGCCGTTTCCGCCGCCGACGGTGATCAGCGGGGTACTCTGGCCATCGAGTCGCGCCGACGGTGCGCTCGGGCCGTTGCTGATGGCGCCAATGCCGGTGTCGTTCTCCCGCAGGTGAGCGCCAGCACACGGCGACCTCCCTGCTGTCGCAGGACGCCCCGTGTGGTTGACGACAGCACGTCCCAAAGGATTCTCTTGACGAACCCCACTTCCGCGCGCTCCGACGGCGGTAGCCGTGGACGCTCCCGCAACCAGCCCCGGCGTGGCCGTGGCGCCGGTGCCGGCGGCAGCACGACGGTGACCTCCTCCTCCAGCCCCGGGTACAGCGGCAGCGCGTTCTCCGTCGGTGCGTTCAGCTCCGGCAGCCCCATCGCCGCGGTCGCCCCGGTCGGCGGCCAGGCCCAGCGGTCCGGCGGCGGCCAGCGGTCCGGTGCCCCGCGCACCGGTGGCCGTTCCGACGCCCCCCGCAGTGACGCCCCCCGGTCCGACCGCAACGGCGGCCGGGACGGTGCCGGACGCGATGGGGGCCGCTCCGGCGCCCCCCGCAACGGTGGTGAGCGTCGCCGCCCGGCCGATGCGCCGCGCAGCCGGCCCCAGTCCGATCGGCCGAAGTCCGAGCCCGCGGCCCAGCGCCGTGCGCAGGCGCCGGCTTCCACCCTGTTCGACCATCTGGTGATCGAGCCGGTCACCGCCGACTCCGTCACCTCGTTCACCGAGCTCGGTGTCGACGCGAAGCTCATCGCCCCGCTGCGCAAGCTCGGTGCGGAGACCGCGTTCCCGATCCAGGCCGCCACCCTCCCGGTGTCGCTGTCCGGGCGCGACGTGCTCGGCCGCGGCCGCACCGGCTCCGGCAAGACCATCGCCTTCGCCATCCCGTTGGTCACCCGGGTCGCCGCCGCGCCGGTCGCCCGGTCCGCGCGCAAGCCCCGCGGTCTGGTCCTCGTGCCCACCCGCGAGCTGGCCCTGCAGGTGCAGCGCACCATCGATCCGCTGGCCGCCGCCCTCGGCCTCAAGACCATGGTCGTCTTCGGCGGTGTCGGATACGGCAACCAGACCTCGGCGCTGCGTTCCGGTGTCGACATCGTCATCGCCTGCCCCGGTCGCCTCGAGGACCTGATCGCCCGGAACGACTGCGATCTGGGCAACATCGCGGTCACCGTGCTCGACGAGGCCGACCACATGGCCGATCTCGGGTTCCTGCCCGGCGTGCGGCGGCTGCTGCGCGCCACGCCGGCGAACGGCCAGCGGCTGCTCTTCTCGGCCACCCTGGACAACGGGATCTCCGTGCTGGTCAACGACTTCCTGACCAACCCGGCCGTGCACGCGGTGGACGACGAGTCGTCCAAGGTCGAGACCATGACCCACCACGTCTTCGCGGTGAACAAGGACGACCGCAACCAGGTCGTCCGCGAGCTCGCCTCCGGTGGCGCCCGCCGCCTGCTGTTCACCCGCACCAAGCACGGCGCCAAGAAGTGGGCCGCCGCGCTCACCAAGAACGGCATCCCGGCCGTGGACCTGCACGGCAACCTGTCGCAAGGGGCCCGCGAGCGAAACCTCGACGCGTTCTCCTCCGGCCGGGCGAGCGTGCTCGTCGCCACCGACATCGCCGCCCGCGGCATCCACGTGGACGACATCGAGCTGGTCGTGCACCTCGACCCGCCGACCGAGCACAAGGCCTACCTGCACCGCTCGGGCCGCACCGCCCGCGCCGGCGCCGGCGGCACCGTCATCACGCTGATGCTGCCCGAGCAGGCCGACGACGTCCGCAAGCTCATGAAGCAGGCCGGCATCACCGCGGCCACCACCCGCATCACGCCCGGTCACCCGGAGATCCACAAGCTCGCCGGCTGACCCGCCGCTCGACACGACCCGGCCCCGGAACGCATCGCGTTCCGGGGCCGGGTCGTCTGCTGTTCGGGTCCGGCGTCTCGCCGACGATCAGGTGGTCGCCCGGACCACCTTGCCGGTGTCGTCCACGACGGCGCAGAACGTCCGATCACCACAGGAGATGTCCCGCGGGCGGCCGACCGTGTCGACCACCACCGGCGCGGCCCAGCCGACCCCCTTGTTCTGGCTGACCTTCCCGTCGGCCGTGACCACGACGCAGACCGCGAACGACGAGCACGACACGGCCACCACCGGGGACGCGCCCACCACCTTCGCCGGGGCGGACCAGGTACCGGCCTGGAGTGCGGAGACCCGGCCCGCTCCGTCGACGGCGAAGCAGAGCCCACCGGCCCGGCACGCCAGTGACACCGCGGGGCCGCCGGTCGCATCACCCATGGGCTTGGGGGTGTTCCAGCGGGATCCGTCCCAGGTCGCGCTGGTGCCTCCCCCGCTGCTGCCACGACCCGTCGCCACGCAGGACGTCGGCCCACTGCAGGACACCAGGGACATCTGCAGGTCGGACGTCCGCGTCCAGGTCGCGCCGTCCCACCGGTAGGTCCCGTCGCCCACCGCCGTGCAGAACGTCGGGCCGGTGCACGACAGACCGCGGATGTCGACGTGGTCCGACGGATCGCCGATGGAGCTCTCGGCCCACGTCGAGCCGTCGAACGTGAACACCGCGCTGAACTGCCCGGCGACCGTCGCCAAACAGAACGAGGCGGAGGCGCAGGACAGGGCGCTGATCACCACCGGACTGTCGAGCGGCGTGCCCAGCGCGGTGGTCGTCGTCGGACCGCCGGGACGCAGGACGTGGGCATCGAGACGGTCGGCCGCCACACACACCCCGTCGGTCCCGCAGCTGATGCGGTCGAACTCCTCCGGATCGTCGGACAGGACGCTCGGGGCCCGCCAGCTCCCGGACCAGGTGCTGGCCCGGTTGTCCGCCACCGCCCCGCAGAATTCCGCTGCTGTGCAGGAGATCTCGGGGACCCCGCCGGGCAGCGGCGCCGGCGACGTCGACCAGGCGGACCCGCTGAACACCGCGGTCGTCGTGGCGTCGGCGGTCAGGCAGAAGGTGGCCGACGAACAGTGGGGAATCCCGGCCACCGGTGCGTTCACCCCGCCGCTCCAACGGGACCCGTCGAAGACGAACGACTGGCGCCCCGCGGCCGTGTCGCCCACGGCCAGACAGAAGGTGACCGACGCGCAGGACAGCTCCGCGTTCGTCAGGGGGGCAGCGCCGGCGGAGGACCATGCCCCCGCCGCAAACGCCCACAACGTTCCCTGGTGGAGCGCGAAGCACCGACCGGCGACCGGGCAGGACGGGGGGACGTCCCACAGGAAGTCCCGCTCCGGGGTCGGGGCGACGGCCCAGGCGGACCCGTTCCACACGGCGTAGCCGCTCGAGATCCCGTCCGGCGACGCCATGCAGAAGGTCGTGGTCGGGCAGGTGACCGCACGGGCACCCCAGTCGGGGATGTCCTGACCGTTCCAGGTGGTGCCGTTCCAGAACGAGATCAGCCCCGAACCCACACTGTTCCCGTCCTCGCTGAGGGTCGTACTTGCACAGAACTTCTGGGAAACGCAGGAGACGGAGGTGACCGTGAAGTAGCCGTCGAGGGCAGGGACGATGCCACTGCCCCGGTCGTCGAGCCTCGACCACCCCTTCCCGTCCCACCGGACGAAGAAGCCGGTGCCCTCCCCCGCCAGACAGAACGTCGCCGACACACAGGACACCGGCCCGTACTGCGCGGAGCCCTGGGTGTTCACCTGCACCGGCGGCGCCCAGGTGAGGCGAGAGGAACCCAGCACGTAGCCGACGATCTCGACCCGGACCGGCGCCGCAACGGACGAGACGTTCCGGACGGCGACCGCCCCGGCGGAGCTCAGCGGGACCACCACGCTCACCGATCCGGGCCGACCGGAGGTGAACGGCAGGGTGGGCGCGGTCGATCTCGGCGCGCCGGCCGCCACCGCGTTCAGGTACCCGGAGCCGGTGGCCGAACCCACGCTGACCAGGAGCACAGCCGCGTCCACGCCGGTCTGCGGGACGGTGGCCACTCCGGACACCTGGACCTGCTGCGTACCGCCGGCACCGACCGTGCCCGCAAAGATCCCTGCAGGGGCGACCTTCTGGAGAGTGCCGGCCACCGAGGGCTCACCGGCGAGCAGATACCCCACCGCGGTGGCCGTGACGGTGATGGGCGCCGTCGAGGTGTTGACCAGCGTGATGCCGGACGGCGCGGTCCGCACCCACGAGAAGGACGTCTGGGGTCGGCCGGCGGAGAACACCACCGTGGGCGTGAAGGGGCGGGAGGCCCCCGCCGGGTAGGTCACCAGGGTTCCGCCCGCGGCGGCACCGGCGACGGTGAACGACGCCGCTACGACCGCCGCGGAAACCGGGAGCCCGGACGGCTTGACCGTCACGCTGCCGCCGGGCGCCACCGAGGTCGAGCCGAAAACGGTGGGGGCGACGGTGCCGAACGCTCCCGCGGTGGTCGGCGAACCCGTGGTGTAGTACCCGTCCACGTCCACCCGGACCTGGACCGAACCCCCGGAATCGTTCCGGATCTCGATCGTCCGCGAGGCCGAGGCAGGCAGGACGGCCGTGGAGCTCGTCGACTGCCCGGCCGCGAAGGTCACCGCGGCGAGCTCGGCGGAGGAGCCACCGGGCGTCCGCAGGTCCACGGATCCGGAGGTGGCCGGCGCGGCCACGGACACGGCCAGCGAGACCGGGGCGCCGGCGGGCACGTTCGGCAGGTTGATCTGACGGACCGCGTGGGCCGGCATGGTGGACGAATGGACGGCCGGCGCGGGCGCCCGCACGTACAGACCCCCGCCCGGAGTGACGGCACCGGCCGCGGGCGCCGCCGACGCTGTTCCGGGCGGGACCACCAGCGCCACCAGCATTCCGATCGCCAGCACGATCGATCGCCCGGCCTTGTTCATCCGACTGCCCCCTGTGTCCGTCGTGCTCGCGACGGGGGGACGCACCTGCGCACGTCGAGGGACGTCTCCGCCCACGCCGTGTACGCAGCCGGGTCCACCCCCGGTGGCCACGCGAGATGGCCGATCCCCCCCGAAGCCGGTACTCACGCTCCGTTGCATCGGAACGATAGAGGCACCCCTATGGCTGAGCAAGAGGTGTCGAACGGGTGACTGGACATGTCCTGAACGGGGACGACCACTCCTCTGCCGATCGGTGGGTACCGAGATTCACTCGCGCTGCGCGCCCCATCCTTCAGCGGACCGCCCGGCCACCCCGCCCTGCACGCGCCATGATCACGGCCGTGACGGCGACCTCGATCGCGCCGAGCACGGCCAGCACGATGCCGAGCTTGTCCAGGGTGACGATCGGCGTCCGGACGCCGCGAGTGGTGAGGGCGAGGACAACCCCGATGACGATCAGGGTGCCGCCGGTGAGCAGGTGCAGTTTGTCGGTAGACACGGGGGCTCCTTGATGGACGAATGCCGGAAGAGCGGGCTCGGACAGGGAAACAATCAGGGGGACAGGGGCAGGTGAGCATTCCGGGCGAAATCGGGAGGTCCCTCGGCCATGGTGCGAACCCCGTGATCTCCGTCCGGGAATGCACGTCCCTCCGACGCGGGGCAGATCCACCGGAGGTGTGGTCGGAAGTTTCCGCTGACGTCCACCCTGCCGACGGGCGACCCCCCGGTCAAGGGGGCGCCGGCCGCGCGACATGCCGCTCCGGCGGAAGGTCGCACTGGTCCTGAGCTGCGCAGACAGCGCAATCGGGCCCGCTGGGACACCTCACGTGCGAACCGTGGCGGGTTCACGCCATCCCGGTCCACAGCCGCCCGGGAGAGCACGGACACCTCAGGGAGAAGAGAGCCGGCGTCGCCGACCCGATGGTCAGGACGGGAATGCATCCGGACGGGATCCGGTCCGGGCGGAATGCCTTCCGGGTTGATTCTCCGACGGGGTCGAACGGCTACAGCCAACCGAGGGCGGCCGCGCGGACGCCCGCCGCGAAACGACTGCTCGTCCCCATCAGGGCCATCGCCGCACCCACCCGGCGTTGCACGGTGCGGTGCGAGAGGCGCAGCCGCCGGGCCACGGCCTCGTCGGTCAGCCCTTCGGACAGCAACTGGAGGATCTCCCGGATCTCGGTGACCCGGAGGGCCTGCGGTGAGTCGTCCCCGATCACGTGGGCGGAGTCCCACAGTGCATCGAACTGACGGATGAGGCTGTCCACCATCGCCGGTTCCCGGACGAGGAGGGCCGGGCCGCCGTCCGCGTCGACGACGGCCGGAATGACCGCCGCCTCAGCGTCCACCACGATCATCCGCTGCATCGGCCGGCCGGTGGTTCGCACCTGCACCCCGGTCGCCGCCCACTCGGCGAAGTACCGCAGGCCCTCGGGCGCCTGCACCGCGGCCAGGCCACACAGGGAGCGCAGAGCGACGCCCCGGCGCAACAACGCCTGGTCGTCCTCCCAGTGCTCCCGCAGGAAGTCGTCCGGGTACGGCCCACCGGGCAGGGTGCACCGAACCTCGTGGACAGCGCCGTCCCACAGCTCGTCCAGGACGGCGACGACCCGGGACGAATCCGCCAGTCGCTCGACGGCGACCGGCTCGGGACCCGGGCCCCCCTCGGCCCCGGTCATCTCAGTCGTTGCTCCCCGCGAAGCATGCCTCCACCGCCGCCGGGTCCACCGCGTCGAGCGTGGCCGGCTGCCAACGGGCGTCGTCGTCCTTGTCGATGATCTTGGCGCGGACGCCCTCGGCGAAGTCGGGGCGGGCGGCGAGGCGGGAGCAGACGTTCAGGTCCTGGTCGAGAACCCCGGCCAGATCCAGGGTCTCGGCCCGCCGCACGGCGATCGCCGTGACAGCCAGGGCGAACGGGGACATCCGGCCGAGGGTCGCGGCGGCCCCCCGTGCCGCCGGCTCGGGCCGGGCCGCCAGGGCGGCGATCATCGTCGGGACGTCGTCGCCGACGTAGCAGGCGTCGATCCAGGCCCGGTCCCCCTCGAGCGAACCGGGGACGGCGCCGTCGGCGGACAGTGCGGGCAGCTCGCCGCCGCGGAGCCCGTCGAGCAGGTCCGGCAGGTCGGCCGACGGTACGAAGGCGTCGGCCAGCCCCAGGGTGATCGCGTCGGCGGCGCCGAACCGGGAGCCGGTCAGCGCCGCGTGCATGCCGCACTGCCCCGGCGCCCGCGCCAGCAGGAACAGCGCGCCCACGTCGGGGCACAGGCCGATGGCCGTCTCGGGCATGCCCACCTGGGTCCGTTCGGTGACCACCCGCAGCGAGCTGTGGGCCGAGACCCCCACCCCGCCGCCCAGCACGATCCCGTCCATGAACGCCACGACCGGTTTCGCGAACGTGGCCAGGTCGAGATTCATGGCGTACTCCAGGCCCAACACCTCGCGGGCGACCGCCGCTCGGGCGGCCTCGTCGGGAGCCGGCCCCGGCGCACCGGGCCCGAGTGCGGTGGCCAGGGCCCGGATGTCGGCCCCTGCGCACAGCCCACGCTCCCCGACGCCGTCGACCAGGACGACCTGCACGGTGGGATCGTCGCGCCAATCGGCCAGCGCCGCGCGGACGCCCGTCATCATCGCCGGGGTGAGGGCGTTGAGCCGACGGGGCCGGTTCAGCTGCAGGTGGCCCAACGCCTCCTCGACGGTGACGAGCAGCTCGGCCTCGTCGAGTGTCACGCCGGGGCCCGGTCCAGCGCGGGCGGCTCGGTGGCGTCCGGGTCGGTATCCGCCCGGGTCACCGGGTCCAGGCCGAGGCCGTCGTGCTCCAGCGGCGCCGGGGTCAGCGGCTCGCGTACGGCACCGCCGCCGGAGTCCACCCAGAGCCGCACCGCGCTCTCCCGCTCGACGATGCCGCCGGGAGCCGGATCCTGGGCCGTGACGACCGCGGCCGGGCCGGCCAGCGCATCCAGCGGCGGGCCGTCCGGATCCGGCGCGGCCACGAGCAACTCGGACGAGACCACCACCGACCGCGCCGCTTCCAGCGGCAGGCCGACGACATCGGGCACGGGGACACCGGGCATCTGCATGGGGGCACCGTATCTTCCGCGCGCATTCCCCGAACGGCCCGGTTCACGCCCGCGGCAGCCCCCGGAACAGTGACGGAAACGAGACCCGTTGCGTCGGCACCGACACTCGCCGTGACGATCACGCGGGTCTACATTGACGCGCGGGGAGGCCCCGACGCCTGGGCATGGCGGTCGCGACCTCCAAGCAGCACCGCGAGGCGAGGAGACGCCATGGCCACACCCGCACGTTCCGACGACGTCAACCCCATCAAGCAGCACGCCGGGAAGGCCACCGCGATCTCCATCGCCGCGGCTGTCGGCGGTTTCCTCTTCGGCTTCGACACCGCCGTCATCAACGGGGCCGTCGAATCGATCAACGGCCGGTTCCAGCTCGGCACTTTCGCCAGTGGTTTCGTGGTGGGCATCGCGCTCATCGGCTCGGCCGTCGGCGCCTGGTTCGCCGGGCGGATGGCCGACCGCCTCGGCCGCCCGCGCGTCATGCTCATCGGCGCAGTCCTGTTCCTGGTGTCGTCCATCGGTTCCGGTGTGGCCTTCGCCGCCTGGGATCTCGCCGTGTGGCGATTCATCGGTGGCCTGGGCATCGGCGTGGCCTCGGTCATCGGGCCCACCTACATCTCCGAGGTCGCCCCGGCCCACCTGCGGGGGCGGCTGTCGTCGCTGCAGCAGATGGCCATCGTCATCGGCATCTTCGTCTCGCAGCTGTCGAACAACTGGCTGCAGGGCATCAACGGCGGCGCCTCGGCGGAGATCTGGCTGGGCCTGGAGGCCTGGCGCTGGATGTTCCTCGTCGGGGTGATCCCGTCGGTCGTCTACGGCGTGCTGTCCCTGGGCATCCCCGAGTCGCCCCGGTTCCTGGTCGCCCGCGGCAAGGAGGACGCCGCCACCCGCGTCCTGACCAAGGTGCTCGGCGACTCCCCGGCCGCCATCCAGGAGCGTGTGGCCGACATCCGCAAGTCGCTGCAGCGGGAGGACAAGCCGAGCTTCGCCGACCTCCGCGGCCCGCGGTTCGGCCTGCACCCCATCGTCTGGGTCGGCATCCTGCTGGCCGCGTTCCAGCAGCTCGTCGGCATCAACGTGATCTTCTACTACTCCGTCACGCTCTGGCGCGCAGTCGGTTTCGACGAGAGCCAGTCCTTCACCATCTCGGTGATCTCCTCGGTGACCAACGTCGTCGTCACCATCGTGGCGATCTTCCTGGTCGACCGGATCGGCCGCCGCATCCTGCTGCTGGTCGGTTCGATCGGCATGTTCCTCTCGCTCGGCACCATGGCCCTGGCCTTCTCGCAGTCGATCACCACCATCGGCGCGGACGGCAAGGAGGCGGTCAGCCTGCCCGGCGCCTGGGGCACGATCGCCCTCATCGCGGCCAACCTGTTCGTCGTCTTCTTCGGTGGCTCGTGGGGCCCGGTGATGTGGGTGCTGCTGGGTGAGATGTTCCCCAACCGCATCCGCGCCCAGGCCATGGCCATCGCCACCGCGACGAACTGGATCGTCAACTTCGCGGTGACCGAGACCTTCCAGCCGCTGGCCGATCTCAGCCTGGCCGTCGCCTACGGGATGTACGCCGCGTTCGCCCTGCTGTCGTTCTTCTTCGTGTTCGCCAAGATCCCGGAGACCAAGGGCATGGAACTCGAGGACATGACGATGGAGACCCGTCAGCGGGTCAGGAAGAGCTGATCCGTCCGTCCAGGACCGCAGACACGAAGGGGCCCCGCTCACGCGGGGCCCCTTCGTGCATCGCCGTGTCGCTCAGCCGCGCGACTCCAGCAGGCGGAGCCAGACCTCGCTGACCGTCGGGTAGGACGGCACCGCGTGCCACAGGTCCTCCATGCTCACCTTGCCGACCACGGCCACCGTCGCGGAGTGCAGCAGCTCGGCGATGTCCGTGCCGACGAACGTCGCGCCGACCAGGGTGTCGGTGGCCCGGTCGATGACGAGCTTCGCCCGGCCGGTGTACCCGTCCTCCAGGAGCGCGGCGCCGGCCACGGAGGCGATGTCGTACTCGACGGTCTCTACGTCGATCCCGGCGTCCCGCGCGGCCTGCTCGGTCGGGCCGACCGAGGCCACCTGCGGGTGGGTGAAGGTCACCTGCGGCACCTGTCCGTGATCGGCGCGGTCGGTGGTCCGCGGCCCGTCCACCGGCTTGCCGGCGGCCCGGGCGGCGATCACCGCCCCGGCGATCCGGGCCTGGTACTTGCCCATGTGGGTCAGCAGCGCGCGCCCGGTGAGATCACCGACGCCGTAGAGCCAATCGCCGCCCACCCCGACCACGCTCAGGTGGTCGTCGACGGTGACGAAACCGTGGCTGTCGGACGTGTCCACCCCGACGGTGTCCAGGCCCAGGTCACGGCTTCCCGGGGTCCGCCCGGCCGCGACGAGGAGCTCGTCCACGACGATGCTCCGCCCGCCGAAGGAGACCTCGATCTCCCCGCCGTGGATGTTCCCCTCGCCGGTGTCCTGCGGATCGCGGCGGGAGACCGCGTCCACCCGGGCGCCCAGATGCACGGTCACGCCGGACTTCCGGAACGCCTCGAGCACCAGCTCGCCGGCGAACGGCTCGTTCTTCCCCAGCAGCGTCGGGGCGCTGCCGATGACGGTCAGCTCGTCCACGCCCAGGGCGCGCAACCACGTCGTCGCCTCGCAGGCCACCACCCCGCCGCCGATGACGGCCATCCGCCGCGGCACCTGGTGGACGTTCGTCGCGTCCCGCGAGGTCCACGGCAGGGCGTCGCGCAGACCCGGCAGGTCGGGCACGGTGGCCGTGGTTCCGGTGGCCAGCACCACGGCGAGACGAGCCGTCAGCGTGCGGACGGAGCCGTCGGACGCCGTCACCGCGACCGTGCGGACCCCGGCCAGCCGGCCGCGCCCGCGCACGACGTCGATGCCGATGCCGTTGGCCCACTTCACCTGGGAGGTGTCGTCGTGCTCCGCGAAGGAATCCCGACGGGCCAGGGTGGCCCCGGCGTCCAGGGAGTGGTCGCCGACCAGGCTCTGCACCCCGGGCAGGTGCCGGGCCGTGGCCAGCACCTCGACCGGGCGCAACAGGGCCTTGCTGGGCATGCACGCCCAGTACGAACACTCCCCGCCGACCAGTTCCTGCTCGACGATGACCGCCGTGCGGTCACTGCCCTGGATCGCGTACTGGGCGGCGATCTCCCCGGGCGGACCACCGCCGATGACGATGACGTCCCAGGTGTCCTGCGTGTCGGCTGCTCCGGCCGGGGTGGCGTTGCTCATGACCCCACGGTAGGCGGACGACTCCGAGCGGCACAGGTGGGGACCGATCGGACCGGAACAGCAGTCAGCCCCCGCTCGCCGGGGCGAGACGGGGGCTGACGTGCGGTGGCCAGGGCCGGGATCGAACCGGCGACCTTCCACTTTTCAGGCGGACGCTCGTACCGACTGAGCTACCTGGCCATGAAGCGGGCCGGACCCGAGAGAACTCGGATCCGGCCCAGGTACTGCGACCCCGACGGGACTTGAACCCGCGACCTCCGCCGTGACAGGGCGGCGCGCTAACCAACTGCGCTACGGGGCCTGGTGAACCTCGTCGTGCTGGACAACCGTACCGGATGAATCCGGTCCGACTTGCCGTACCCCCAACGGGATTCGAACCCGTGCTACCGCCTTGAAAGGGCAGCGTCCTAGGCCGCTAGACGATGGGGGCTGGGCCGGTAAAACCCGCCTCCAACGGCTGGCCGTTGGGAGCTTGGAAAGCATACGGCAGGCCGTCGGTGACTTCCAAAACGATACCCGCACCCCGGCGCGGGCACGACGATCGACGGGTCCACCCACCCCTCTCCCATCGGATCGGGGGTGACGAACCGCCGGGGGTTTGCTAGCGTTCCCGGCGATAGGTCATGAGTGTCAGCGCGTAGCTCCGGCTTGCTGACCGGCAACCCTCCCCCGCGGCGGGGTGCCCCGGATGACGACCTGGCCCGGCGCGCTGCGCGTTCGGGCAAGCGCGGACCCGGCGAACACCCTGGTCCCCGGCATGAGGGACATCTCCGATGACTCTGCTCCTGGATCGCCCCGATCTGGCCGCCGCCCTGGACGCCGTCCCCGCCCTGCGCTGGACGACGCCGGCCCGGCCGGCCCCCCGCGTCGTCCGCCACCCGCACGCCCCCGGTCTCGAGCTGTCCGGCGCCGGACGCACGGTGCCGCTGGCCGGCGGCGGGCACATCGAGTACGCCAACCTGGACGCGGCCGCGTCGGCTCCCGCGCTGGCCGCGGTGGAGCGCACGGTGGCCGCCGTCGTCGAGCAGTACGCCAGCGTCCACCGGGGCGCCGGCTGGCACTCCCGGGTCTGCACCGAGCTGTACGAGGGCGCCCGGCGGCCCGTCCGGGACTTCGTCGGCGGCCGACCCACCGACGCGGTGATCTTCACCCGGAACACCACCGACTCGCTGAACCTGCTGGCCCACTGCCTGCCCGCGCGGACGACCGTGGTCGTGTTCGAGACCGAGCACCACGCCGCCCTGCTGCCCTGGGTGCATCACCACGTGATCCGCCTCCCGGCCCCGGCCTCCCCCGCCGAGGCGGTCGCCCTGGTCGACGACGCCCTGCGCCGGCGGCCCGCCGGCCCCGCCCTGCTCGTCATCACCGGCGCCTCCAACGTCACCGGTGAGCTGTGGCCCGTCGGTGAGCTGGCCGCGGTGGCCCGCTCCCGGGGGGCCCGGGTGGCCCTCGACGCCGCCCAGCTCGCGCCGCACCGCCCGTTCTCCATCACCGAACTGGGCGTGGACTACGTCGCGCTGTCCGGGCACAAGCTGTACGCGCCCTACGGCACCGGGGCGCTCGTCGGCCCGGCCGACTGGCTCGACCAGGCTGATCCGTACCTGCTGGGCGGCGGGGCCACCGCCACCGTCACCGACGACGCGGTCACCTTCAAGCCGGTCCCCGAACGGCACGAGGCCGGCACCCCGAACGTGCTGGGCGCGGTCGCCCTGGCCACCGCCTGCCACCTGCTGGCCGGAGCCGACCACGAGGCCCTGGCCACCGCCGAACACCTGCTCACCGACCGCCTGCGCGACGGCCTGTCCGCGATCCCCGGCGTCACCGTGCACACCCTCTTCGGCTCCGGCGGGTCGGGCCGCCCGGACGGCCCGGGATCGGAGGCGGACGAGGTCCCGGGCATCGGGGTGGCGACGTTCACCGTCACTGACCGGCCCGCCGCCCTGGTCGCCGCCGCCCTGTCCGCCGAGTACGGCATCGGCGTGCGGGACGGCGCCTTCTGCGCCCACCCGCTGGTGCGCCGACTGCTCGGGGCGGCCGGGTGCGCCGACTCCGGCGCCGACGGGCAGGCGGTCCGCGCGTCCATCGGCCTGGGCACCACCAGCGAGCACGTCGAGCGGCTGATCGCGGCCGTCCGCCGGATCGCCCTGCACGGTCCGCGCCTGCAGTACGTCGTGCGTGACGGACGCCCCGTCCCCGCGATCGACGACCGCGCGACCCCGGTCATCGCCCCCTGGCAGTGAGCCCGCCCGCATGACCCACGCCTGCGGCACAGGCAGACACGACGAAGCCCGGATCCGCTGCGGATCCGGGCTTCGTCGTCGGTCGGAATCGACCGGGGTCGACCAGCTGCGTCAGGTGCGGGCGTGCCGTCCGGGCGTCCCGTCCGGCGCAGTCCCGTCCGTCGACGGTGCGGCCGTCGGGCGGGCGGCGAGATCGGCGACCCGCAGCTGTCCCGGATCACCGGTGGCGGCGTGCGCGCCCCCTCCCGAGGTACCCGCGTGCACCTCCCGGGCCGTCGATCCGGCGGCCGGAGCGTCGGCCGTGGCGCCGGTCGTACTCGTCTCCGTCGTGGTGGCCAGACCGGACGGCGGCAACGTCTCGGCGGCGAGCGAGGCCTCCTCGGCACGCCGCTCGTCGATCGCCGACATGGTGCGCAGCGGGATCTCCTTGAGCGTCAGGACGAGCAGGAACGCCAGCACCATGACGATGCCGCCGACCAGGTAGACCAGATGGGTCGAGTCCACGAAGGCCTGCTTGAACGGCTCGGCCAGCAGCGGATCCACCCGACCCAGGAACGAGGAGTCGTTGTTCAGCGCGTCCTGGATGGCGGCCTGCGCCCCGGTGTCCCCCCGGCCGGCGGCCACGAGGTTGATCGCCAGCTGGTGGCTCGGGCTGGTCGGGTCGGCGACCGCGGAGGCCACGGCCTGCTGGTAGGCCGGGGCCTGGGCCAGCGTGGCGGTGGACGCGGCGATGTTGGACGGCACGGAGTTGAACAGCAGCGACAGGAACACCGCGACACCCAGGGTGCCGCCCATCTGCCGGAAGAAGGTCACCGAGGAGGTGGCCACACCGATGTCGCGAGCCGGGACGGCGTTCTGCACCGCGATGGTCAGCGTCTGCATGTTCAGGCCGAGGCCCACACCGACCATCAGGAAGTAGATGTCCAGCTGCCAGTAGGGGGTGCCGATCTTCACGGTCAGCAGCAGGAAGAACGCCGCGGCCAGCAGAGCCGTCCCGATGACCGGGAACATCTTGTACTTGCCGGTGCGGGAGGTGATCTGCCCGGAGGCGATCGAGCCGCTCATGATGCCGATCATCATCGGCAGCAGCAGCAGACCGGACGCGGTGGGCGAGGCGCCCTTGACCAGCTGCAGGTACAGCGGCAGGCAGCTCAGCGCACCGAACATGCCCACACCGACGAGCACGCCGGCGCCCAGGCCGGTGCTGAACACCCGGCTGCGGAACAGGCGCATCGGGATGAGCGCCTCGTCCTTCATGCGGAACTCGATGGCCACGAACGCGGCGATGCCCAGCACACCCAGCACCATCATCGAGATCGAGGCCGCGGAGGCCCAGCCCCAGGTCCGGCCCTGCTCGGCGACGGTCAGGATCGGCACGATGCCGACGATCAGCGCGGCGGCGCCCCACCAGTCGATGCGATGACTCTGCTTCATGTGCGGCAGGTGCAGGTTCTTCCACACGATCAACAGCGCGATGGCCCCGATCGGCACGTTGACCAGGAACACCCAGCGCCAGCCGGTGATCCACAGGATGGTGTCGGCGCCGGCGAACAGCCCGCCGACCAGCGGGCCGATCACCGAGGAGGTGCCGAAGACGGCCAGGAAGTAGCCCTGGTACTTGGCCCTCTCCCGGGGCGGCACGATGTCGGCGATGATCGCCAGCGCGAGGGAGAACAGACCACCGGCGCCCAGACCCTGGAAGGCGCGGAACGCGGCCAGCTGCGGCATCGAGGTGGCGAACGCGCAGGCGAACGACCCGACGACGAACAGCACGATCGCGGTGACGAACAGTGGCCGACGCCCGTAGATGTCGGACAGCTTCCCGTAGAGCGGGGTGCTGACCGTGGAGGTGATCAGGTAGGCGGTGGTCACCCACGCCTGCACCGACAGACCGTTGAGGTCGTCCGCGATGGTGCGGATCGAGGTGCTGACGATGGTCTGGTCGAGCGCGGCCAGGAACATGCCGGCGAGCAGACCGGCCAGGATCGTCATGATCTGCTTGTGGGTGAAGCCGGTGGGCGACTCCACCGCGGTGGCGGTGGTGCCCTTCTCGGGCGTCGTGGTGGACATCAGCGGTCTTCTTCCGTGCCGGTGGAGCGGGTGGGGGCGGCGGCGCGGGCGGCGCCGGTCAGCATCGCGACGATCTCGTCACGGTGGTCGTGCAGGTCGAGGGCGTACCGACTCATCAGCCGGAGGAGCTCGGAGCGGTCGTGCAGGCTCCAGCCGGCCAGCACGGGAGCGGTGGCCCAGCCCCGCCGGACCTCGTGCTCGGCCAGCCGGGCCCGGCCGGCGTCGGTGACGACGAGCAGCGAGGCCCGCCCGTCGTCGGGATCGGCCCGGCGTTCGAGCAGCCCGGCCTTGACCAGGGCGGCGACCTGGCGGGAGACGGTGGAGGGATCGGCGTTGATCCGGTCGGCGAGGTCACCGGCCCGCAGCGGTCCGTGCGCGGTGACCTTGCCCAGCAGGATCGACAGGTGCATCTCCCCCTCGGGGGTGTCCACCAGCCGGGCCTTGATGCCGGCGTACTGACGGACGACGGACAGGATCGCGCCGGCGATCTCCGAGTGCAGGGTGTCCTCGTCCATGGCCCCGGAACCGGCGGGGGCCGGACGGATGGAGCAGCCGCAGCTGCCGGTGGCCTCCGGCAGGGCGGTCGGGTCGACCGTCCGGTCCAGCAGGTGTTCGCTCATCAGCCCTCGTCGATAGTTGCTTGCGGCAGACATCTAGTTGCCGGGCGCAATCATCTACCCGTCGAGCCGCGCCGTCGACCAGGTTCCCTGTGACGTCGGTCTCCGGAGCCGCCCGCCCCGATCAGCACGGGGCGGGCGGACGAGTCTGCGCCGAGCTAGCCCAGTGCGGGATGCAGGTCGCGGAGGGCGAACCGCTTGCGTCGCGCCACCACCGCCACCGTGATGGCCAGCGCCAGCACGGCGAACGCGGCGAGCACCGCGACATCCCGCCAGAGGTGCTCGGCCAACCCGCCGGTGAACGCCACCCGGAGCGCGTCCACCAGATACGTCATCGGCAGGAACGGATGGATCGCCCGGAGCGGAGCGGGCAGCGTCTCGGCCGGGTAGATGCCGGCCGCGCTCGTCAGCTGCACCATGAGCAGCACCAGCGTCAGCGCCGACCCGACCACCCCCAGCGCCGTCCGCAGCAGGTGGGCGATGGCGGTGAAGCAGGCCGCGGCCAGCAGGATCACCAGGAACGTCGGCCCGACGTTGACCGGGTCCAGCCCGAGCGCCGCCCAGCACACGCCCAGCAGGATCAGGGCACCCGCGCCGCCCACCGCCAGGATCGGCAGCCAGCCGGCCATCGCCAACCGCAGCGCCGAGGCGCGGCCGACCAGGGCGCGCCCGGAGATGGGCCGCAGCACCAGGAAGGCGGTGATGCCGAACACCCACATCGCGATGGCGAAGAAGAACGGGGCCAGCCCGCGCCCGTAGTACACCGCGGCGTTGTCCACCGTGGTCTGCACGTCCACCGGCTCGGAGAGCACCTGGGCGGCGGAGTTCGACTGGTCCTCCGTCAGCGCCGGGATGCGGGCCGCGCCCTGGTTCAGCTGGTCGGCGAGCTGGGTGGCACCGGCCTGCAGCTGGGAGATGCCGTCGGTGAGCGAACCGGCCCCGGTCTGCGCGGTACCGATGCCGTCGGACAGCGACTGCGCCCCGGTCTGCAGGGTGACCAGGCCCTGGCCGAGCTGGTTCGCCCCGTCGACCAGGCCGAGCAGCCCGGAGTCCAGACTCTGCGCTCCCGAGGAGGCGGTGGACAGTCCACTGGCCAGATCGGTCGCGCCGGACGCCGCCGAGGACACCCCGGCGTCGACGTCCGCTGCCCCGTCGGCGACCGCGGCGGCCCCGGTGGCCAGCTGGTCGATCTGGGACGCGGCGGCCGACACGTCGCCGGCCACCACGCCGCCGTCCGCGTTCAGGGCGGCCACGGCCGAGTCGACCGCGGTGGCGGCGGTGGCCACGTCGGTGGTGGCGGCGTTGAGCGCCTCGATGAGCGCGGTCTTGGTGGGCCCGGCCGGCAGCTGCTGGGCCAGCGTGGCCAGCTCGGCCAACCGGCCGGTGGCCTGCCCGGAGTCGGCGTCGATCAGGTCGGCGAAGGCCGTGTTCGCGGCGGTGATCCGGGGGATGGCGGCACCGATCGCGTCCAGCACGGGGACGGCCGTCCCGGCCAACTGAGCCGTGCCGGTGGCGACCTGGTCGGCGCCGGACACCAGCCGGCCCGACCCGGTCGACAGCGTGCCCAGACCGGAGGACAGCTGCTGGGCACCGGCCTGCGCGTCGGCGACCCCGGAACTCAATTGGGCCGATCCCTGCTGCGCCGTGGTGGCTCCGGTGGCGAGCTGGGTGGCGCCGTTCTGCGCGTCGGTGAGTCCGTTCAGCAGCTGGGTGGCGCCGTCCTGCGCGGAGACCAGCCCGCCCGCCAGGTCGGACCCGCCGGTGACGGCGGTGCCGGCTCCGGACGCGAGCTGACCGGCGGCGTCCCCGGCGGCCGTGACGTCGCTGCGGATGTTCTGCAGGTTGGTGAACACCGCGTCGAAGTAGGCCCCGATGGCGGCCTTGTCGATGGCCGCGGTGAGCCGGTCCTTCACCGAGTCGGTCAGCGTGCCGATGACGTAGCCGTTGGCGTCGTCGCGGCGCAGCTGGAGCACCGCACGCTGCGGGTCGATGCCCGGGCCGCTGGCCAGGTTCCCGGAGAAGTCCGACGGGACGGTGATGACCAGGTAGTACCGACCCTGGGCCAGGCCCGTCTCGGCCTCGGACTGCTCGACGAAGTTCCAGTCGAAGATCGGGTTGTTCTGCAGCTCGGCGACGAACTGGTCACCGGCGTCGACGGTGCGCCCGTCGACCGAGACGGCCTGGTCCTGGTTGACCACCGCGACCGGCACCTTGTCCAGCCGGCCGTACGGATCCCACGTCGACCACAGGTACAGCGCGCCGTAGAGCAGCGGCACCAGCAGGACGAACACCAGGGCCAGGATCGGCAACGGGCCCTTGAACCGTCGCAGCTCGAAGCTGCCGAGCCGGAAGGCGGAGATCATCGGGCGTCCTTGCTCTCGGTACCGGTGTTCGGGGTGCCGGTGTTCGGGGTGCGGGTGGCCGGGTCGGTCCCGGCGGACGCGGCCACGGGGAAGGCGACCGGCGCGGTGGGCGGCCCGGCGGGCAGCTCGGGTCGGGCGAGCAGCTCGGTCGGCGGCTCGACGGGCGGCTCGGGGGGCGCGAACGCCGGGTCGGCCACGATCGGGCCGTCCGGGGAGGCCGGGGGCGGCGGGGCCACCGACTCCGGGGCGGCACCGGCAGCGGCGGCGGAGGACGGGTCCACGACGGGCGGGATGCTCGCGGGGGCGGCCACCGGGACGACGACCACGGCCTCGACCGGGCGGATCAGGGCGGTCCGGTCGCGGGGCGGCAGGGTGATCATCGTGGCGACGACGTTCTTCACCGGCCAGCCGTCGACGGTGGAGACCAGCACGGCCGGGCCGACGAGCGACAGCCGACTCAGCGCCTTGGCCACCCGGTGCTGGGCAGGAGCGTCGAGACCGCGGTCCAGATCGTCGAGGACGATCAGATCGCTGGGTCGGACGCAGGCCACGGCCACCGCGAGCAGGGTGGCCTCCTCCTGGGTGAGATCACGGACGAGCAGGTACTCCGGCACGGCCAGACCGAGCACCCGCGCGGCCTCGGCGTACCGGACCCGGCCGGCGGAGGTCCGGACCCCGTCGATCAGGCATCGCTCGTCCACCGACTCGGCGACGGTGAGCGACGCCTCGAGGGCGACCACGTCGCCGAGCCGGGCCACCGCCGTCAGCTGCCGGACGGCGGGTGCATCGGTAATGGCCAGCACGCCGGCCACCGCAGCGGTCCCGGCGGTGACGGCCAGCCGGCCGGTCACCGCGAGCAGCAGGCTGGACCGGCCGGAACCCTGGGGGCCGACGACGGCGGCCACGGTGGCCCGCCGCACCAGCAGCTCGACCCCCTGGAAGATCCACTGCCCGTCGGCGGCCACCCCGAGGCCGGTGGCCTGCAGGGCCGGTTCGGGCCGCGCCACCCCGACCGGGACGATCTCCACCGGGGCATCGACGGGGGCGACGAGTTCGGTCGGGGCTCCGTCGGGCGGGTCGATGCCGACCGGACCCTGCGACGGGGAGGCCAGCGGCGGCGCCTCCATGGGCGCCGACCAGGCCAGCGCGGTCGGCGGGACCGGGTCGGCGGCCTCGTGCCGCCCCGCGCGCTCGGCGGGGTCGGCCGGACCCGCGCCGTCGGGACCGTCGGTGGGTCCGGACGCCGGTGGTCCCAGGGGTGGGACACCGTCCTGCACCCCCGGGTCGGTCAGCTCGGCCTGTTCCGGGTCCGCCCGGTGCTGACCCGCCCGAGCGGCGCGCTTGCTGAACAACCCCACGGCGGTCCCCTCGTCTCTCCCCGGCAACGGTCGCCGGGCGTTCCCTGTCCTGCACCCACCCCACCGCGGACCGTCCGGGCACCGGAGCGGGGTCGGACCGCGGGCCTGCCGGTAGGCTCGGTCCGCGGCCGCTCCGGCCGTCGGGGCCTCTAGCTCAATTGGCAGAGCAGCGGACTTTTAATCCGCGGGTTGTGGGTTCGAGTCCCACGGGGCCCACCCTTCCCGACCGGGTGACCCGGTCCACCGGCGGGTCACCGCCCACTCCCCCGCCGGACCACCGGACCCACGCAGCGACATGCTGCGACTCTAGGAGTCGTTCCGTCGGGTCGGTGTGCAGGCGCGAGCGGGTGACAGGGCCCCGTGACGACGGCTCAACGCCCGGCGGACGGGAACGCCACCCGCAGCCGGACGTCCGGCCCCAGGCGGGTGACCTCGACCAGCTCGCCGTCCCGCCGGTCGGTCAGCGTGCCCGCCGCACCGCCGGCCACGGCCGGGGTCCCCGCCCCGAGCACCGTCGGCGCGAGGTAGAACAGCGCCTCGTCGACCAGCCCGGCATCGAAGAAGGACGCGGCCACCCGCGGGCCCCCCTCCACCAGGACGTGCCGCCGGCCCCGCCGGTACAGCTCGGCCAGCACGCCGGCCAGATCGAGACCCGTGTCCGTCGCGGGTGTCTCGTCCGCCGTGACGATCCAGGTGGGCGCGGCGTCGTCGCGGACCCGGGCGCCGGCCGGGGTACGCCCGGCCGAGTCCAGCACCACCCGCAGCGGCTGCCGCCCGGTGGGCCGGCCGTCGGCGCCCCGCGCGGTCAGCGCGGGATCGTCGGCGAGCACCGTGCCCACGCCGACGAGCATGGTGTCCACCTCGCCCCGCAGCCGGTGCACATCGGCCCGGGACTCCGCCGAGGTGATCCACCGGCTGGTGCCGTCCGGGGCGGCGACCCGTCCGTCCAGGGTCATGCCCGCCTTGACGGTGACGTACGGCCGCTGCCGGGCCACCGCGGTGAGCCAGACCCGGTTGACCTGCCGGGAAGCGACCACCGCCGCCGCCGCCGCCGGGTCGTCCGCACCCACCGCACTCAGGTCCACCACCTCCACGCCGGCGGCACGCAGGTGCTCGATGCCGCCCGCGGCGGGCAGGAACGGATCCCGGACAGCCACAAGCACCCGCACCACCCCGGCGGCCAGCAGGGCCGCCGAGCACGGGCCCGTCCGGCCGGTGTGGTTGCACGGCTCCAGCGTCACGACGGCGGTGGACCCCGCCGCGGCCGCACCGGCCTCGGCCAGCGCCACCACCTCGGCGTGCGGCCCGCCGGCCCGTTCGTGCCAGCCCCGGCCGACCACGCCGCCGGCCGGGTCGAGCAGCACGCACCCCACCACCGGGTTGGGCAGGGCGGTCCCGGCGCCCCGGGCGGCCAGGGCGGCCGCCTCGTCCAGTGCGGCGATCTCGACGGTGCTCACGGCGGATGTCACCGGTCCAGTCTCGACCCCCGCCCCGACACCGGACGCAGCGGCCGGGAACGGTGAAGATTCAATTACCTTGGCTCTACACTTTCGCAGGTGAGCTCCGACCCGTGGCTGTCCGCGTCCCAACAGGCGGCCTGGCGGGCGTTCCTGACCATGAGCGGCGAGCTGAACGAGCGGATCGAGCGCGATCTGCATGCCGCCGCGGGCATGCCGCACGCCTACTTCATCATCCTGGTCTCCCTGTCCGAGGCACCCGACGGATGCCTGCGGATGAACCAGCTGGCGACGGCGGCCCGCTCGTCGCAGTCCCGGTTGTCGCACGCGGTCGCCCGGCTCGAGCAGTCCGGCTGGGTGCGCCGCACCCCGGCCCCGGGTGATCGTCGCGGCCAGATCGCCGAGCTCACCCCGGCCGGCCGGGCCGAACTGGAACGCGTCGCCCCCGGGCACGCGGAGACGGTGCGCTCCATGGTGTTCGACGGCCTGGACGACGACCAGGTGGCCGAACTGCGACACATCTGCGAGATCGTCACGGCGCGGCTCACGCAGGACACCCTGCGCCCCGGCCACCGCCACTCCTGATCGACCGGCCGGCCGTGATCCAGCGCGCTGCACCGGAGCTCCCGGACGCGGCCCCCGGGTGGGGGCCGATGCTGGCCCGCATGGTGCCCACCGTGCCGATGCCGGTGGGCGCGTTCGAGCACCTCCCCGACCGCGGCGCCCTGGATCCGACCTGCGCCGCCGCCGGTGCCTACGGCGGGATGCTCACCACCTACTGCGGCGGCGGCGACACCTCGGGCCGCGCCCGGTACGACATCAGCCGCACGCTGAGCGTGCCCGAGCACGCCGGCTGGTTCGACATCCATTGCCACGTCGGCGATGTGGACGGCACACCGACCCCGCTGGCCGCGGTGCTCAAGCCGGTGCTGGCCGACGGGGAGTACGCCCTGCTCGGCGGGCGGATGTGGTGCGACCTGGCGGTGACCGGCGAACCCGAGAACTTCGGGCTCGCCGTCCTGCTCTTCCCCCACCGCGGCCGCTGGCCCGACGACGGCGAGATCGACGTGGTGGAGGCAGCTCTCACCTCGACCGCGGTGGGTGGCGCCTTCCACCACGCCGACCCGGCCGGGACCACTGATGTCCTCCGGCGACCGGGGGTGCGGCTGGCCGATCGGGTGCAGGCCCTCGTCGAGTGGCGTCCGCCGCGGCCCGACCGGGGCGATCCCGGGTCGGTCCGCATCCTCACCGCGGTCGCCGGCGGGCCGTACCGGCTGCTGCACCAGACCCGCACGGCCGTCCCCCGGGTACCGATGGCCTTCCTGCTGCAGTCCGGATCGCACACCCCCGGGACGCACGGGGAAGGCCACCTGCGGGTGTACGGGATGAAGGTGTGGGCCTGGGATCCCGCGCAGCCGGAACCGCCGTGGACCACGACGCACTTCCCGTTCGACGCGGGCCTGTCCCCCGGGCGTCAGCACAACGGGACCGGCGTCGTCGCGTCCGGTCTGCGGTTCCGGGTCACCATCCCGGGCGCGTTCACCGGGTTGCTGTGGGAGCACCCGGGGCGGGAACCCCGGACGGTGCTGGCCCAGCTCTGGCTGGGCGGGACCCTGCTCGTGCAGGAGAGCGTGACCGTCTCCCCCGGCCGCAACGTGCTGCATCTGTCCGGCGCACTGCTGCACCCCGGTGCCACGTACCAGGTCCAGGTCGTGCAGACCGACGGGACGGCCGACTTCACCGCACTCCCCGACGCGTTCGACCTGCCGGTCACCGCCGGCCCGGTGACCACGGCGGGGATCGAGTCCCCCGGCCGGTACGGCACGGCCACCGACCGACCGGCCGCCGAACCCGGCCGGGCCTGGCGCGGGATCGGGCCGATCGTCGAGACGGTCTGACTGCCCCGGCGCCCCGCCCGGACGAACGGCCGCGCGCCGGCCTACAGCGGCCAGCCCGTGCTCTCCGGCCGGCTCGCCTCGTCCGAGCAGTAGTCGGCGTACCCCACCCAGGGCAGCGCCCCGACCCGGATCCTGGCCACGTCGCCGTCGGCGGTCAGGTCGAAGGCCAGATGGCTGGACTCGTCGCTCGTCCGGTTGTCGACGAGCACCACGGGGCCGCCGGCCGGCGAGTCGCGCCGGATCACCGTCAGTGCGGAGCCGTAGGCCGCGTCCAGGTCGGCGGCGGTGCTGCCGACGGCGATGCCCTGCGGGGTGCTGGCCTCCGGTCCCTGCATCACGAAGGCCAGGACGGTCCCCGCCGCCGTGGTCGTCACCGCCAACCCGTCGTCGGCCCAGATGTGCAGGGAGCAGTCCTCGGTCTGCGGCGCCGAGAACGGCGTGGTCAACCCCAGGCTCGTCTCCACGTCGCTGACGGAGGAACGCAGGACGGTCAGCCCGGCGAAGCCGTCCCCGGACACCGACGGGCCGGAACCGGGATCCGGTCCGGGGCCGGGTCCCGTGGTGGCGCATCCCCCGACGGCCAGACCGAGCACGATCAGCATCGGCGCCAGGCGCCGGTTCGTCATCATGCCGGACGGAGGATCGGCGCGGGCCGGTGATACACCGGGACCCGCAACGCACGACGCCCGCCACCTGGTGACCAGGTGACGGGCGGTGCGGGCGGAGCCGCTTTGGGGAATCGAACCCCAGACCTTCTCATTACGAGTGAGACGCTCTACCGACTGAGCTAAAGCGGCAGCGGGGAAAGTGTAACCGCTGCCGGCCACACCCCCGCTCACGCCCGGGTCAGCGGACCCAGTCCGAGCCCCACCGGTCGAAGCTGTCCTTGGTCGGCGGCGCGGAACGGGCCATCCGCGACCCGTCCTCGTACAGACCGGACCTGCTGCGCGCCATCGTCCAGACGGCGTGGGCGGCGGCGTCGCCGAACTCGGCCAGGGCCTTCGTGTTCAGGTTGCCGATGGTGTCGCCGGCCTGGTGGTAGTTCGGGTCGTAGGCCACCCCGGCCGTGCCGCCGAAGATCGCGGCCTCCGCTTCGGTCTTGATGCCTTCCGCCCCGCTGAACAACCCACCGGCCGGGATGCCCGCGGTGATGAACGGACCGTAGTCCGAGCGTCCGTCGAACGCGGTCGGTGCGGTGGCCAGGTCCTGGCCGGCGAAGTAGTCGGTGAACAGGGTCTCGATCTGGGCGGATCCGGGCGGGGCGGCGCCGTCCAGCTCGGAATCGGACAGGTCACCGTCGTAGACGAACCGCACGTAGTTCGGGGACCCGACCATGTCGAAATTGAGGTTGGCGTAGATGGTGCCGAGCTCGTCGTCGGACAGGGTGTCGACGTAGTGCTCCGAGCCCAGCAGCCCGGCCTCCTCCGCGCCCCAGAACGCGAAGCGCACCTGCTTGCGGGGGGCGACACCGAGCTTGGCCATCTCCTCGGCGATCTCCAGGATGGTGGCCGTCCCGCTGCCGTTGTCGTTGATCCCCGGCCCCGCCACGACGGAGTCCAGGTGGGCGCCGACCACGACGACCTGGTCCGGGTCGCCCTTCCTCGTGTCGGCGAGCACGTTGTAGGTGACCGCCTCCGGGTCGTACTCGGTCTGGGTGGACACCTGCAGGGTGACCGGGCCGGCCAGGGCCGCGGCGTAGAGCGCGGCACCGTCCGCGTAGTCGACGCCCACCACCGGCACCTCGACCGGTTCGCCCAGGGTGACCCCCTCCAGCAGTCCGTCGCGGCCCGGCTGACCCTCGTTGAACACGACGACCGCGTCGTACCCGGCGGTCACCGCGTTGGCCGTCTTGATGGCGAACGTGCACGTGCCGCGCTGGACCAGGGCGATCTGGTCCTCGGTCGCCGAGGCCGGCACGAAGTCGCTCGGCAGGCAACCGGCAGCCACCCCCGGGGTCTCCGGCGGGGGGACCTGGATCCCGCCGGCCGGCACGACCGTGCCCGTCACCTCGCCGTTGCCGGAGTACTCGAGCGTGGCGTTCTCGTAGCTGCCCGCGGCGGGTGAGACCTGGGCCAGCGTCGAGGGACCGAGGGTGCGGAAGAACGGGAAGGTGAATTCCTGGACGGTGACGTCGTAGCCGGACGCCTCCAGCCGGGCCTTCACGTAGTCCACCGACTCGGCGTAGCCCTGGGTGCCGGAGGCCCGGTTGCCGTCGTTGCGGTTGGCGATGCGCTGCAGGACGCGCTCGTGGGCGAGGATCCCGTTGACGGTGACCGCGTTGCGGAGCTTCTTGGTGTTGACGTCGTCCAGGGCCGATGCCGAGGACACGGGGACGATCAATGACCCCAACAGCAGGGATGCCACGATCGCGGCGGACTTGCGCACACTGCCTCCATCGACCTCGAGGGTGTCGGCCGACGACGGCGGTGGGGTCGGCCCGAGCGCCCACTCCCGGGGTGCGGGATACGCACGGTCGGGGATGTGAAGGGCGCGTGAGGAAGCTAACACTTCGCACAGCGAAGGCACAGACCCGAACGGGTCCGCAGCAGCGCTGGTCGGTCAGTCGGTCGAGCGAACCCGGTCGTCAGTCCCGGGACTCGTAGGCCTTGCGCGCCCCGCACACCGAGGCCTTCGGGCAGACGGTCTTCGTGCCGTCGGCAGCCAACTTGATCACCAGGGACTCCCCCGGCACCGAGTGCCCCACCACCCGACCCGGGCCCTCCGGGGTGTCCACCTGCTCACCCACGGCCGGCGCGGTGGCGGCGAACTCCTGGTAGAGCGGGTGCTCGTACTTCAGGCAGCACATCAACCGGCCGCACGCCCCCGAGATCCGCATCGGGTTGGCGGGCAGGTCCTGATCACGGGCCATGGCCAGGGTCACCGGCTCGAAGTCCTTGAGGAAGGTGGAGCAGCAGGTGTCCCGTCCGCACGACCCGATCGCCCCGGTCACCCGCACGGCGTCCCGGGCCGCGAGCTGACGCAGCTCGATGCGACTGCCCAGGGTGGCCGACAGGTCCCGCAGCAGCGAGCGGAAGTCGACCGTGTCCGGCGAGGAGTAGAAGATGACGATCTTGCCGGCCGAGGGCTGCGGATCGACCGCGAGCACCTTCATCGGCAGGCCGTGCGCGCGGATCAGCTTGCGGGCGGCGACCAGCGTGGATGCCTTGGTCTTGCGCAGCAGCTCGGTGGCGACCAGATCGGACGGGGTGGCCATGCCGGCCAGTCGGGGGAAGCCCTCGGTGTCCTCGGAGCTGTACTCCGACGCCCACATGACGGTGGCGGCCACCGGCCCCTGGGCCGTCGGCACCATCACCACGTCCCCCACCTCGGGGCGGAGGTCACCGGGGTCGGCGTAGTGCAGCTGGCCGTTCCGGCTGAAGGCCACGGCGCAGAGCATTCCCATGGCTGCAGACGGTACCCGCCGCGGGCGGACCCGGGGCCCGGACCGGCGACGTCAGGGCCGAGTGCCGGCTCCGGACAGCAGGGCCGTCATCATCGCCTCCACCGCGATCTGCGGTTTGACGTTCAGGTCGATGGCGTCCCGGCAGGCCAGCACCGCCTCCAGCCGGGCCAGCGCACCGTCCGGGCCGAGCCGCGCGGCGGCGGTGTCGACATCGGCGGCCACGTCGGGGTTGGCCAGCGGCACCGGCGCCGCGAAACAGCGGACGAGCACGTCCCGGTAGAAGCCGGACAGGTCGACCAGCGCGCGGTCGAGCACGTCGCGCTCGGTCCGGGTGGCCCGGGCCCTCTGCCGCCGTTCCAGATCCTTGACCACACCGGCGGTCCCGCGGGCGGCGCCGACCGCGCCGCGACCGGTGCCACCGGCACCCAGCGCCGTCTTCAGCTCCTCCAGCTCCACCGAGTCCCGGCGGCCCGCCATCGCGGTGGCGGTGCCCTTCGCGGCGCCCAGCAGATCGGCGGACTCGGCGAACACGTCGGCCAGCCGGCGGATTGCGCCCGGCACGGCCAGCACCTTCTCCCGCTCGGCCCGGGCTTGCGGGTCGGTGGCCAGCCGGCGCGCCCGTCCGACGTGACCGCCGGACACCGCGGCCGCCCACTGCGCCATCTCCGGGTCGATGCGGTCGCGCCGGACGAGCACCTCGGCGATGGCCGGCACCCGCGGGGTGCGCAACGCGATGACCCGGCAGCGGGACCGGATGGTCACCGAGACGTCGTCGGGATGGGTCGACGGGGCGCAGAGCAGGAAGACGGTGTGCGGGGAGGGCTCCTCGACCGCCTTGAGCAGGGCGTTCGAGGCTCCCTCGGTGAGCCGGTCGGCGTCCTCGATGAGGACGATCTGCCAGCTGCCGGTGGCCGGCCGGCGCGCGGCCAACTGCACCACCGCGCGCATCTCCTTGACCGGGATGGTCAGCCCTTCCGGGGTCACCGTCCGCACGTCGGAATGGGTGGCCGCGGCCACCGCGTGGCAGTGCTGGCACACCCCGCACCCGCGGTACGGGCACTGCAGGGCGGCGGCGAACGCCCGCGCGGCCACCGAGCGGCCGGAGCCCGGCGGGCCGGTGAACAGCCAGGCGTGGGTCATCGCGGCGGTCGGGACGGACGGGTCACCGTGCGCGGCGTCCACCGCGGCGCGCAGCACGGCGATGGCCTCGTCCTGCCCCACCACGTCGGCGAAGGCTCCCGACGCGCCGCCCACCGCTGCCGCTGCGCTCACGGTGATCAGTCCCCGGCGGGCAGGGCGCGGCCGATCGCGACCAGCGAGTCCAGCCGGGTCACGTTGGCCGGACGCACCGGGCTGGTGATCACCTCGGTGACGACGAGCCCGGCCCGGGCGGCGAGCACCGAGAGCGTCTGCGGGGTGTAGTGCCAGATGTGCTGCTCGGGCTTGAGCGTCCACCACCGGGTGCGCAGCAGGCGGGCGGGCAGCGAGGAGAAGTAGGGGACGGACAACGCGAAGACCCCGTCGTCGGCCAGCCGGGACCGCACCTGGCGGAGGAACTCCAGCGGGTCCGGCACGTGCTCCAGGGTGTCCCAGAAGCAGACCACGTCGGCCTCGTCGGTGGGGGCGTCCTCCAGCTGACCGCAGAACACGTCCAGTCCGAACCGGGCCCGACTGTGCTCGGCGCCCGTCCGGGACAGTTCCACCCCGCTGACCTCGTACCCCTTGGCGCGGGCCGCGTCCAGGAACAGCCCGTACGCGCTGCCGATCTCCAGCAGCCGGGCCGGGGCGGGGCGCTGGGCGGCGATCAGCGCGAGTCGACCGGCCGTCCAGGTGCGCTGCAGCAGCATCGCCGGGGACAACCGGCCCTGGTCGCCGTAGACGCCGCCCTCGAAGTAGGCCGGCTCGTCGTAGAGCCGCTGCAGGGCCTCGGGCGTCAGCCGCGGGGAGACGAAGACCAACCGGCAGGTCGGGCAGCGGACCACCCCGAAGGGATCCAGGCGGTAGAGGGCGCGACCCGGGATGCCGCACAGGGCGCAGAGCACGTCCTGCGTGTCGGCCGCGGTCCACCCGGAGGCCTGCCCGTGCCCCTGGTCGACCTGGGGGGACTGCACCACTGCGACCTCCACTGCTCGCGCGCCGACCGCGGATCGGCGGGCCCAGGCCACCGTAATGCAGGCGTCCCCGCCGACCGGCCCGCCGTCCGGCCGTGCCCCCGGCCCGGCCGGGTCACCCCGACCGGACCTGCGGAGGTCGCGGGAACTACAGGTCGAACTCGGCGGGGTCGATGCCCACCGCATGGCAGGCCTGCTTGACCGCGGCCCGCTCGTGCTCGTCGAAGGTGCCGTCGGCGCCGCCGATGATGATGCCGATCTGGATGACCGCGCGGGCCTGGTCGGGCTTGCTGCGCAGCTTGCCGATGGTCGCGATGGCCTCGACCTTCCCGAAGTCGAAGTCGCTCTCCAGCTTGGAGCAGTACCAGTCGAACTTCTGCCGGAGCTCGTCCGGCGGGAAGACCTTGAGCACGTCGTTGCTCATGATCAGACCGGCCGTCTTCTGGCGCTCCTGCGCGTCGATCGACCCGTCCGCGGCGGCGATGAGGGCGCAGATCGCCATGGTGCCGTTGGCGAACTCCTTGTTCTTGAACTGGCCGGCCTTGGTTGCCAGCTGGGTGTTCATCTCGCGGGTCTTGAGCTTGAGGGAATCCCAGAACGCCATCGTCAGTCCCTTCGATGTGCGCCGTGCGGCGCGCTGCCGCACGGTCCTGCGCGGTGCGGGGTGCTCCCCCGTCGCCGACCAGTGAACTCCGCCCGGCACCGGCAGGTTCCGCCCGCCACCCGGGAGTGTCGTGCGGATGCGGCCGGCGGGGCGATGGTCGAGAACGGATCAGACCGGCTGGGGGTCGGCCAGCACCGGTGAGCGGGCCCGCAGCACCGAGGCGATCCGCTCGGTCAGCTCGTCGGGCACCGTCGGGCCGCCGTCCGGGGCGGCGGCCCCGTCGGACAGGTGCACGATCAGGTAGCGCTCGGGGGTGTAGGACGCCCGGTCGCGGAACGCCTGCTCGGGATCGACGGTGTCGTCCTCTTCGGCGGTGAGCCGGCCGCCGTCGGGGGCGCCGGTGGCGGCCGTCTCCGGCGGCACCCCGGACACCTCCGGTTCGGGCTCGGCGACCGGCGGGGATCCGGCATCCGGGTCCGGACGGGCGGTCGCCACCGCCCGCTCGGTGACCTGCAGGGTGACCTGCTCGGCCGGGGTGCCCCCGACCAGTGACGGATCGCCGTCCGTGGTCCCCGCATCCGGGCCGGTCGCCGCGCCGTCGGTGGGTGCGGCGTCCACGGCCGGTCGCGGACGGGCCGGTCCCATCGCCAGGTGGGAATGGGTGCTGGTCAGGATGGGCCCGGACTCCCCGGCGGTCACGTCCACCAGCACGGTCAGGTCCGGGCGCAGTCCGCCCGCCGCCCACATCGCCAGCCGCCACAGCCGCGCCTCGGCCTGCCCGTCCTCCGCGCGGTACCGCACGATCATCGCGTCGATGAAGCCGTTGCAGACCACCACGTCACCGGCCTCCAGGGCGGGCCGGATGCGGTGGGCGCAGGCGTCGGCCAGGTCGGCCGCCGCCCGCAGGGCGCTGGACGGGGTGTCCCCGCCGACCGGGTGGACGGTGACGTCCAGCCCCTCGGCGACGGTGCGCCAGCCCTGCTCGCGCAGGTGCTGGGTGAGCACCGCCGCCACCGCGGCGCAGGCCTCCCGATCGCGACCCTCGACGGCCAGCAGCACACCGGCGTGGTCGTCCGGCTCCTCCCAGATGGATCGGCGCCGGGTCCACTTGCGGATCAGGCCCGAGGTGAACCCACCGATCTGCCGTCCGGCGAGGAAGCTGACCCCCAGCGCGATCACCCCGCCGATGGCCAGCACGATCGCCGGCCCGGTGAACAGTGCGGTGAAGTCGCCGATCTCCAGCACGTGAGTGCCGATCGCCCCGGCCAGCACCGGGGCGACGGCGATCGTGCCGAGCAGCACGATGCGCACCGAGGACATGACGAACGCGAAGACCCGGCCGCGCAGCTGGTCGGAGACCTCCTGGCCGATCATGGTGAAACCGGTGATCCACGCGATGCCGGCGAACATGCCCATCAGCGCGGCCGTCGCCATGGCGCCGAACAGGTCCTGCAGCAGGCTCATCGCGATGAGGCAGAGCCCGGCCGCACCGATGGCCGGCGTGAAGATCATCCGGCGCGGGACGGTGGGCAGCACCCGCGGGCCGAGCAGCATGCCCAGCGCCAACCCGGTGAACACCGACCCGAACAACAGGGAGAACCCGGCGTCGCCGGCGCCCAGCCCGTTGACGTAGGGCAGCGCGATCCCGGCGACCAGTCCGCCCGCCCCGAACGCTCCCAGGATGCCGATGTAGATGGACCGCATGAGCGGGTTCTTGCGGACGAAGGAGATGCCCTCGGCGACCAGGGAGAAGATGTTCGTGGTCGTGCTGCGTTCGCCCACGAACGCCGGGATCATCCCGCGGGAGAGCAGCACGGTGCCGGCCGAGAAGAAGTACGTCCCGGCGTCCACGAGCAGGGCGATGGTGATCGCCGCCGAACTGGTGGTGGTGGCGACCAGCCCGCCGGTGGCACTCGCCTCCTCCCCGGTACCCACCGTCGTCGCGCCGAAGAACTGGGCGATGGTGGACAGCAGCGCGAACAGCACCGCGGCCACCGGGACCATGCCGTACACCGAGACGTAGTTGATCTGGTTGGCCACCGCCAGCCGCTCCCGCGGGACGATGTTCACCCACATCGTCTGCTTGGCCGGGGTGCTGAACAGACCGATGGCCTCGACGAGGAACTGCGCCACGTACAGGAACCCGAGATTGCTGGTCAGCGCGATGGAGACGTACAGCAGGCCCGCGCAGATGTCTCCGATGATCGCGACCTTGCGCCGGTCGAACTTGTCGACCAGCGCGCCGGCCACCGGTGCCAGGAGCAGATCGGGCAGCAACCGGGTCAGCAGCACCCCGGAGACCGCGGCCCCCTGGGCCAGGTTGGAGGAGTTCTGCGTCAGCTGGTAGGCCAGCGCGGAGGTGGCCAGCAGGCCGAGCCAGTCACCCAGGCTGGAGATCGCGATGGCCGCCCACAGCCGCCGGAAGATCGGGATGCGGACCAGCACGCCGAACGAACTCGGCTTGGCCCTGCTCATCGGGTCCCGCCCGGTCGGGCCGGATCATCACGGCGGGGCTGGGGCGTCCCGGGACCCGCGAGCCGGTCGGCGTCGAGCGGGCCCGGCGGGCGGCGGGGCGACATGGGGTGATCGTAGGTGCCCGACCCCCGCCGTCGACCCGTTGCGACGCGGCGTCGGGCGGAACCCGGGTCCACCCCGAACCCACACCCGGGACGGCCCCGGCGGTGCACCGCGCCGGACCGGGGTCTCCCCCGATCCGGCGCTCCCGCTCAGGTGCTCGGTGCCGCCTTCGCCCGCGGAGCCGCCTTGGCCCGGGTGGCGGTGGCGGTGCCCGCCTTGGCCGTCCGGGTCGTCGTCTTCGTGCCCGCCGTCTTGGTGGCGGTCTTGGTCGCCGTCTTGGCACCGGCCTTCGCCGGGGCCTTGCGGGCCGGCGTCTTCTTCGGTGCCGGGCCCCGGGCCCGACGCTCGGCCAGCAGCTCGGAGGCCCGCTCCACCGTCAGCGACTCGACCTCGTCGCCCTTGCGCAGGCTGGCGTTGGTCTCCCCGTCGGTGACGTAGGGCCCGAAGCGGCCGTCCTTGATCACCATCGGCTTCTTGGTGTCCGGATCCTCGCCCACCTCCCGCAGCGACGCGGCCGAGGCGGCCTGCCGACCGCGGGTCTTGGGCTGCGCGTACACGGCCAGGGCCTGCTCCAGGTCGACGGTGAACAGCTCGTCCTCCGCCGTCAGCGACCGGGAGTCGGTGCCGCGCTTGAGGTACGGGCCGTAGCGGCCGTTCTGCGCGGTGATCTCCTCACCGGTGCCGGGATCGACACCGACCACCCGCGGCAGGGTGAGCAGCTTGACCGCGGTGTCGTGGTCGATGGTCTCCAGCGTCATCGACTTGAACAGCGAAGCGGTGCGCGCCTTGATCGCGTTCTTTCCGGTCTTGGGGGTGTCCTCCGGCAGCACCTCGGTGACGTACGGGCCGTACCGACCGTCCTTGGCCACCAGCGGGTAGCCGGACTCCGGGTGCGTCCCCAGTTCCTTGTCCCCCACCTCGGCCTGGGCGAACAGCGCCTCGACCACCTCGGCGGTGACCTCGTCGGGGGCGAGCTCCTCGGGCAGGTTGGCCCGCTCGGTCAGCGGGGCACCGTCCGGGTCCTCCGGGTTCGGGCCGATGACCCGCTCCAGGTAGGGGCCGTACCGACCCACCCGGACCAACGTGCGACGACCCTGCTCGTCGGTCAGCAGCGGGAGCGAGTTCACCTCGCGCGCGTCGATGTCCTCCAGCCGCTCGCCGACCAGCTTCTTGAGCCCGCCGGCGTGGGCGACCGAGCCCTCGGCGCTGGGATGGCCCTCCTGCTCGCCGAAGTAGAAGGACGTCAGCCAGTCGGTGCGGCGCAGGCGACCTGCGGCGATGGAGTCGAGCTCGTCCTCCATGGCCGCGGTGAAGTCGTAGTCCACCAGCCGGGGGAAGTGCTGCTCGAGCAGACCGACCACGGCGAACGCGATCCACGACGGCACCAGCGCCTGGCCCTTGCGCCAGACGTACCCGCGCTCGGTGATGGTGCGGATGATCGAGGTGTAGGTCGACGGGCGGCCGATGCCCATCTCCTCCATCGCCTTGATGAGCGAGGGCTCGGTGTACCGGGCCGGCGGGCTGGTGGTGTGCGAGCCGGGCACCGGGTCCCGGGTGTCCAGCTGCTGCCCGACGGTCAGGTTGGGCAGGCGGCGCTCGGCGTCGTCGGCCTCGCCCCCGGCCTCCGCGTCGACGGTCTCGACATAGGCGCGGAGGAACCCCGGGAAGGTGATGGTGCGGCCGGACGCGGCGAACACCGTCTCCACCGCGGGGGTGGCGCCGGTGCTGACGGCCATCTTCACCGACAACGTCTGCCCCTTGGCGTCGACCATCTGGCTGGCGATGGTGCGCTGCCAGATGATCTCGTACAGCCGGAACTCGTCGCCGGACAGCGACCGGGCCAGCTGGCCGGGCGTCTTGAACGCCTCACCGGCCGGGCGGATGGCCTCGTGCGCCTCCTGGGCGTTCTTCACCTTGCGGGTGTACTGGCGCGGCGCGTCCGGGACGTACTCCGGCCCGTACAGCTCGCGGGCCTGCGTGCGGGCGGCGTCCAGCGCGGTCTGGCTCAACGTGGTCGAGTCGGTCCGCATGTAGGTGATGTAGCCGGACTCGTACAGCCGCTGCGCGGTACGCATGGTGCGCTCGGAGTTGAAACCGAGCTTGCGGCCGGCCTCCTGCTGCAGGGTCGAGGTCATGAACGGCGGGTAGGGCTTCCGGGTGTAGGGCTTGTCCTCGACGCTGGTGACGGAGGCCTCCCGGCCGTCCAGGCCGTCGGCCAGTGCCCGGGCGGCGTCGCCGTCGAGCTGCAGCACACCGGACTGGACCGAGGACGCCTTGAGGGCGCCGGTGGACTCGTCGAAGTCCCGGCCGGAGGCGATGCGGCGGCCGTCGACGGTGGTCAGCGCGGCGGAGAAGGCGGTGGTGGAGGCGGCGTCGGCGCCGGGGGCGAAGGTCGCGTCCAGGCCCCAGTAGGTGCCCGAGCGGAAGGCCATCCGGGCGCGCTCGCGCTCGACGACGATGCGGGTGGCCACCGACTGCACGCGTCCGGCGGACAGCTTGGGCATCACCTTCTTCCACAGCACCGGCGACACCTCGTACCCGTAGAGCCGGTCGAGAATGCGGCGGGTCTCCTGGGCGTCGACCAGGTCGTTGTCCAGGTCGCGCGGCGAGGCGGCGGCGGCCCGGATCGCGGCTGGGGTGATCTCGTTGAACACCATCCGCTTGACCGGCACGGTCGGCTTGAGCGTCTGCAGCAGATGCCAGGCGATGGCCTCGCCCTCGCGGTCCTCGTCCGTGGCCAGGAAGAGCTCGTCGGCGCCGGCCAGCAAGGCCTTGAGCTTCGCGACCTGGGCCTTCTTGTCCGGGGAGACCACGTACAGGGCCTCGAAGTCGTTGTCGGTGTTGACCCCGAGCCGGGCCCACGGCTCGCCCTTGTACTTCGCGGGCACGTCGGCCGCGCCCCGCGGCAGGTCGCGGATGTGACCGACGGAGGCCTCGACGACCCAGCCCTCGCCCAGATAACCCGAGATGGACTTGACCTTGTTCGGGGACTCCACGACGACCAGGCGGACCCCCGTGCCGGGGGCGGTGTTCTTGCGGGTGGCCATCAGGCTCGGCTCCTCAGTTGCTTGCGCGGGTCGACCCGTGGGGTCCGTACCGCGGTGGCCCGTCGGTGGGCCCTGCGGCGGCGGCATCCGATCGTGCTCGGCGACTCGTCGGGTGCAGGATGCCACAGCCCCGTCGATGCTCGGTGTGACTGCTCGGTGTGACGACGGGGCCGCACTGCGCAGCCGTGACGCCTTCAGTGTGCGCCCGCCGCCGTCCGCCGCCGGGGCGCACACCCCCGGGGAGCACCGGCTCGCGGGACGGCGGCGGTGCGGTCGATCGTGATCAGCGCGAGCTCGGCGACCCCGGGAACTCCCCCGGCGGGCACCCCGGCGGGGGCGTTCCGACGAGGTCGGCGAGTCGGTCGAGCCGGCGCCGTCCGACGATCCGCAGGGCTGGATCGGTGGCCGATCCGCCGAGGAGGGACGCCGCCAGACCCAGCTCGGCACAGGCCGCGGCGAGCCCGATGTGCAGCTGGGGGGCGGCCGGGTCGAGCCCGAGGCGGAAGCCCGGGCGGTCGGGGCGACCCGCGGCCAACGTCCAGCACCGCAGGGCTCCCGGGCCGGGGACGAATCCGTCCGGGAGCATCCGACCGCCGGCCCAGTGCTCGGCCAGCCGGTCCACGGCGGCCGTCGGCGCCGTGCGCAGCTGCAGGACACCGCCGGAACCACCGAACTCCACCGGGACGTCGCGCACCTGCAGCTCGCGGTGCAGGGCCCGCGCCCGCCAGTCGGCGTCGACGCTCACCACCATCACCCACCCGGCGGCGGCCCGGGCCAGGTGCGCCCCGGCCGCCAGCAACCCGCTCAGATCGGCCGCCCGGGGGGCCACCAGATCTGCGGACAGATGGGACAGCTGGATCACATCGGGCAGGCTAACCCGCGCTCCGTCACCCGGCCGGGTGACGGAGCCCGCGTCGGGCAGCCGGCGGGAGAACCAGCGGGACGGCTCAGAAGACCCCGTCGCACTCCGGGACGGCGCGGACGGCGTCCTCGAGATCACCGGGGACGGGCGGGAACGCCGGCGCGGCGTTCTGGGCGGCCGTGGCCTCCCCCTCGATGGCGTCGACCGCGTCGCGCAGATCCTGCTCGGTCGGCTCGGGCAGGGCGGCGATCGTGTCCGCGCCCCGGCCGTAGACGTCCGTGAGGGTGAGGAACTGGTTGGACGCGGCCTTGGCGAACTCGTCCCCGCCGGAGAAGGACGGCGGCGGCGAGGAGTCCAGGATGCCCGCGGTGACCTGCGCGCTGCCGGCGATGTTGGAGTAGGCCTCGACCAGGGTGGTCTGTGCCTCCTCGAGCGTCTGGCCGGCGGTGGACGGGCTGGCGTACTGCTTGGCGTCGTTCACCCCACCGCAGAACGCCTGGAAGAAGCCGAGGGTGTCGGCGTCCAGGGCCACCTCGGGATCGACCGTGGAGCTGCCTCCGCCGTCCGTGGTGGGTGCGGTGGCGGCGGAGGACTCCGCGGTGCTCTCCTCGCTCGTCGCGCTCTGCTCACTGGTCGAGCCGTCGTCGGTGCTCGACTCCGGGCTGGTGGCCGATTCGCCGGTGGACGCACCGGAGCTGCTGGGTGCCGGGGACGAACTCGGGGTGGTGATGCCGCCCGAGGAGGAGACCGCCACGGAACCGTTGGGGTCCGGGGTCGCGGTGCCGCTGACGGTCTGACTGCAGCCCGCCAGGAACAGGGTGGAGGCGGCCAGGACGCTCAGCAGACCGCGGGTCGTGGCACGGCGGACGTGGGCAGCGGACATCGGAACTCCTTCACCGGGCCTGAGCGGGCGGCCCTGCAGTGGATGGTCGGCACAGCCCCCCGATCCAACCCGATCGGGCCGGACCGGGGAACCGGTGTCACCCGGGCGGGAGACACGCCGGCCGGGTCACCCGTGGGGTGACCCGGCCGGCCGAGAGGCGATCGAGGTGGTTCAGTCGGTCAGGAGGCCGGGACCAGCGCGGCGCACGACGGCACGGCCGCGATGGCCTGCTGGAGGTCGGGGTTGACGTCGAACGCCAGCAGGCCGGGCAGCTCGCTGAAGGTGGACTGCAGCTCGGTGAGGAACTGCTGGCCACCCGCCTGGTCGGTCGGGCTGATGGTCGCGGCCTTGGCGCCGAGCGCGGAGAGCGCGGGACCGAACTTGTTCAGCGCCTCGGTGGTCTGCGTGGCCAGGGCGTCGCCGCCTTCGAAGGTGGGCGGCGGGGTGCTGCCGAGCTGGGTCGCGGTGCTCGTCATGGCGTCGCCGAGCTGGGTCAGCACGGCGCCCAGCTGGGTCGGGTCGCTGATCGACGACGCGCTCTGGGTGATCTCGGTGAGCGGGGCCAGACCGGAGCAGGTGGTGTCGAACCAGGCCGAGCTCTGCGCGTCGAGCTCGGTGGTGTCGCCGCCGACCGTGGTGGTCGCGGTGGGGGCGGCCATCGACATGGACCCGGACTCGGAACCGGACGCATCCGAGCTCATCTCCATCGAGCTGCTCGGCAGCGAGCTCGGCGTGGTGATACCGGCGGCCGAGCTGCTCGCGGGGCTGGAGGCCGCGGACGTCTGGGCGGCGGTGGTGCTCGGGGCCGCCGTGTCGGAACCGCCGCAGCCGGCCAGGAACAGGGCGCCGGCGGCGCTCAGGCCGACCAGCATCGTGGTGGTGCGCTTCATGGGTTCCCTCTCGACGGGGTCGGCCGTCCGGTTCCGGACGGCGGCGTGCAATCGGTGGTGCTGGACCGGACCACGGGACACCGGCCCGAACTGCGGGAGCTGACCGGACCGTCGTGGTGCCGACCGGACGGATGGTGTCGTCGCCCGGGCGGGGCGATGCGCTCCGGGCCGCCATCCCCATCATCGGACGCGACGGCCGGAGTTCGGTTCGCTCGCTGTCCTGATCGTGATCCGAGTCGTGTGTGCCTGTTGTCTGCGGTCCTGAACGGTGGGCCGGAACCCGCCGGGCGGACCGCCAACCCGAACCGACGACTGCAGGACTGTGGTCGACGAGTGATATCAGCACAGCTCGCGCTACCCGGGCGACGTCGGACGGGACGTCACCGGCCGGATCCGGTCAGGCAACCCGGCCGGTGACGACAGTCCGACCGTCAGGAGTTGTCCAAGATGCCCTCACAGGACGGGATGGCGGCCACGGCCTTCTTGACACCTTCGCTGGCGTCGATGGCGGTCAGGCCCTGCGCCTCGGCGAAGACCGACTCCAAACCACTGAGGAGCTGCTGGCCGGCGGCCGGGTCGTTCGGGTTCACCGCGGCGGCCTGGGTACCGAACTGGCTGAACGCCGGGCCGACCTTGCTCAGGGTGTCGACGAACTGGGCGGCAAGAGCGTCGCCGCCCTCGAAGGTGGGCGGCGGGGTGCTCTGCAGCTGCGTCCCGGTCGCCGTCATCGCGTCACCGATCTGCCCGAAGAGGGTGCCGATCGCCGCGGGATCGTTCCCGAGGGAGTCCCCGGCAGCGCTGAGCTGCTTGAGCGGCGCCAGACCGGTGCAGAAGGTGTCGAAGAAGGTGGTGCTCTGCGCGTCCAGCGTGGTGGTGTCGCCGCCGACCGTGGTGGTGGCGCTCGCCGACATCTCCATCGAGCTCATGTCCTGCGAGCTCATGTCCATGGAACTCATGTCCATCGAGCTCATGTCCATGGAGCTCATGTCCATGGAGGTCGCCATGCTCTCCATCGAGCTCGCACTGCTCGGCGTGCTCACCGCGGCCGAGGTGCTCGCGGCCGAGGTCTGGGCCGCGGAGGTGGCGGAGGTGGCGGGTGCGGCCGCGTCGGAACCGCCGCAGCCGGCGAGGAACAGGGCGCCGGCGGCCCCCAGGCCGGCCAGCATCGTGGTCGTGCGCTTCATGGGACTCCCTCTCGTCGGACATCCGGGTGTCGGACATCTCGGTGGTCGCGTGCTCGGTGGTGATGTGCCGTCGCCGCTCGGCGGGCCGGGTCGGTGGGTGCAGATCGTCGGCGGCTCGGGGTGGTCGGTGGGTGCAGCCGGGCGCGCCCGGTGCGTGCATCGTGCGGGAACGGGTGTCTGGTCCGCCTCAGGCCGGTGGCGGTCGCACCCCCCGGACGGACCGCGGTCCCGCCCGGTTCGACGCTCCACGACGCCGCCCCCCGACCGGCGCCCGGCGATCCTGTCATCGCGTCCGGCCCGTGTCATGCCGAACGGGTACCGATCCGCTAACGGTGTAAGACCGCGGCGGGGGTACGACCCGCCGACCGCGTGCGACGGCCCGGACGGCACAGGGCCGGCCGGGCCGTCGGGCAGAACTCGTCGGTCTACAGGGCGGAAGCGCGTCGCTTCGAGACGACCACCGCGACGACGATGACCGCGACGGCCGCCAGGGCGATGAGCACCCGCACCAGGGTGTTGGCGCCGTCCCCGATGGTCAGCCCGACCACGGCCGGCGCGATCAGCACCGCGACCAGGTTCATCACCTTGATCAGCGGGTTGATGGCCGGTCCGGCGGTGTCCTTGAACGGGTCCCCGACGGTGTCGCCGATGATGGTGGCCTCGTGGGCCGCCGACCCCTTGCCCCCGAACTTCCCGTCCTCGACGATCTTCTTCGCGTTGTCCCAGGCCCCGCCGGAGTTGGCCAGGAAGACGGCCATCAGGGTGCCGGTGGCGATGGTGCCGGCCAGGTAGCCGGCGAGCGGACCCACACCCATGCCGAAGCCCACGGCGATCGGGGCGAAGACGGCGAGCAGGCCGGGGGTGGCCAGCTCCCGCAACGAGTCCCGCGTGACGATGTCGACGACCTTGCCGTACTCCGGTCGGGTGGTGCCCTCCATGATCCCGGGGATCTCCCGGAACTGGCGGCGCACCTCCTGGACCACCGCACCGGCGGCGCGGGACACCGCGTTGACCGCGAGGCCGGAGAAGAGGAACACCACGGCCGCCCCGAGCAGCATGCCGACCAGGGTGCTGGGCTGCACCACGTTGGCCACGAAGAACTGCGTGCCGAGGTCGATGAACTGACCGGCCTGGGTGCGGACCGAGTCACCCATGGTGTCGACGGCACCCAGGGCCTTGATGACGGCCTTGCCGATGGCGTCGGAGTAGCTGCCGAACAGGGCCGTGGCGGCCAGCACGGCGGTGGCGATGGCGATGCCCTTGGTGATGGCCTTGGTGGTGTTGCCGACGGCGTCCAGCTCGGTGAGGATCTGCGCGCCCTCCGGGGAGACGTCCCCGCTCATCTCGGCGATGCCCTGGGCGTTGTCCGAGACCGGCCCGAAGGTGTCCATGGCCACGATGACGCCGACCGTGGTCAGCAGTCCGCAACCGGCCAGGGCGATGGCGAAGAGCGCGACGATCAGCGAACCGGACAGCAGGAACGCCCCGTAGACGGCGGCCGCGATGACCAGCGCGGTGTAGACGGCGCTCTCGAAGCCGACCGAGATGCCGGACAGGATCACCGTGGCCGCGCCGGTCAGCGAGGTCTTGGCGACGTCCTGGGTCGGCTTGGTCTCCGTGCCGGTGAAGTAGCCCGTCAGCCACAGGATGATCGCGGCGAGCACGATGCCGATGACCACGGCGACGAAGGCGATGACCTGGGGGTTCCCGCCCTCGCCGGCGACCGCGGCCACCCCGAGCTCGGCGAAGGAGCCGGGCAGGTAGACGAACGAGGCCACCCCGCAGAGCACCGCGGAGATACCGGCCGAGATGTAGAAGGCGCGGTTGATCGTGGTGAGCCCGCTCTCGCCGACCTTGGCGCGGGTGGTGTACACGCCGATGATCGCGGTGAGCACGCCGATGGCCGGCACGATCAGCGGGAAGATCAGGCCCTTGGTCCCGAAGGCGGCGCTGCCCAGGATGAGCGAGGCGACCAGCACCACGGCGTAGGACTCGAACAGGTCGGCGGCCATACCTGCGCAGTCACCGACGTTGTCGCCCACGTTGTCGGCGATGGTGGCGGCGTTGCGGGGGTCGTCCTCGGGGATGCCCTGCTCGACCTTGCCGACCAGGTCGGCGCCGACATCGGCGGCCTTGGTGAAGATGCCACCGCCCACGCGCATGAACATGGCGAGCATCGCGGCGCCGAAGCCGAAGCCCTCCAACACCTTCGGCGCCTCGCCGACGTAGACCAGCACCACCGCGGAAGCCCCGAGCAGGCCGAGACCGGTGGTGGCGAGCCCCACCGTGCCGCCGGTCCGGAAGGCGATCTGCATCGCCCGTTCACGGCCCTCCCCGTTGGCCGCCGCGGCGACCCGGACGTTGGCGCGGGTGGCCAGCCACATCCCGAGATATCCGATGGAGGCGGAGAATCCGGCGCCCACCAGGAAGAACAGGGAACGGCCGATGCGCTCCCCGGTGGAGTCGGCGGGCAGCACGAAGAGGAGGGCGAAGACGATGACGACGAAGACGCCCAGGGTGCGGAACTGCCGGCCGAGATAGGCGGCGGCACCTTCCTGGACGGCTTCGGAGATCTCCTGCATCTTCGGGGTGCCCTGCCCGGCGGCGAGGACGCCGGCCCGGAGCACGAAGGCGATGGCCAGGGCGATCAACGCGACGACACCGACGCCGATCACGATGACCCGGTCGGTCCCGGAGATGGTCAACTCCGCCGGAATGAAGTCCATGGTTCCCGATCCAGTGCGCGAAGCACCGGTCCCCCGAGGGTGTGGACCGGCGCTGGTCGACAGGTGGGTCCCGGGACAACCGCCGGGACTGGTCGCACTCTCTCACATGACGTGGCGCTCATCACGACATGCTCTGCGTCACATCCGGCGGGTCGCCGCCCGGACCCTGTCCCGACGAGCGGCCGGGCGGATCCGCCCCCTGTCGGTGCCGAGCGTGACAATGGAGGTCATGACCGTCGTCCACCCGCACTCCGACGCCGACCTGCTGTCGGTGCTGCGAGCCGGGGCGCTACTGGCCGACGGGGATCACCCGGACTTCGACCCGTCGATCCCGGCGGTGGTCGGCGCCCGACGTGCCGCCGACGAGCCGGTGCTCGAGAAGATCCTCGCCGGGGGCGGGAGGGACGACGAGGCGGACGGGCCCGTCCGCCACGTGGAGCGACTGCCCTTCCGCGCGGGCCGCACGGCCGATTGGCCCGCGTGGGCCCATCCCGATGTCGTCTCGGCCCTCACCGCACGGGGCATCGAGGTGCCGTGGACCCACCAGAGGGAGGCGGCCGACCTGGTCCACGAGGGGCAGGACGTGGTGCTGGCGACCGGGACGGCGTCGGGCAAGTCGCTGGCCTACCAGCTGCCGGTGCTCAGCGAACTCCTCGCCGACCCCCGCGCCTGCGCGCTGTACCTGGCGCCGACGAAGGCCCTGGCCGCCGACCAGATCGAGGCCCTGCACGAGTTCGACCTGCCGCAGATCCGCCCGGCCGTCTACGACGGCGACACCGGGACGGCCGACCGTGACTGGGCCCGGTCGCACGCACGGTGGATCCTGACCAACCCGGACATGCTGCACCGCGGGATCCTGCCGTCCCATCGGCGCTGGGCCAGGGTGCTCGGGTCGTTGAAGTTCGTGGTCGTCGACGAATGCCACGCCTACCGCGGGGTGTTCGGGTCGCACGTCGGTCTGGTCCTGCGCCGGCTGCGTCGGTTGGCCGCCCTCTACGGATCGGACCCGGTGTTCGTGCTCGCTTCGGCGACGGCTGCCGACCCGGCCGCCGCGGCCGAACGTCTCACCGGCCGCCCGGCGCGGGCCGTCACCCAGGACGGCGCACCCCGTCCCGCGACCGACTTCGTGCTGTGGGAGCCGGCCGTGGTGAGCGGACGCACCGGGGAGCACGGCGCCCCGGTGCGCCGGTCGGCGCCGGTGGAGGCGGCCCGGATGATGGCCGACCTGGTCGCCGCCGGGGCACGGACGTTGACGTTCGTCCGGTCGCGGAACAGCGCCGAGCAGACGGCGTTGAGCGCGCGACGACAGCTCGCCGCCACCGACCCGCACCTGGCCGACTCCGTGGCCGCCTACCGGGGCGGCTACCTCCCGGAGGACCGCCGGGAACTCGAACGCGCGCTGGGCACGGGCGAGCTGCGGGGCATCGCCTCCACCAACGCGCTCGAGCTCGGCGTCGACATCGCCGGTCTGGACGCCGCCGTCCTCGCCGGCTACCCCGGCACGCTGGCCTCCGTGTGGCAGCAGGCCGGCCGCGCCGGTCGACGGGTGCGCCCGGACGCGCCGCGCCCCCTGGTGGTGTTCATCGCCCGCGACGACCCGCTCGACACCTATCTGGTGCACCACCCGGAGGCCGTGTTCGGTCGGCCCGTGGAGGCCGCCGTCACCGACCCGGGCAATCCGTACGTGCTGGGCCCGCACCTGGTGTGCGCCGCCTCCGAGCACCATCTGTCCGAGGCGGACCTGAGCCTCTTCGGACCGGCGACAGCCGGGGTGCTTGCCGACCTGGTCGCCACCAAGGGCCTGCGACGCCGGGCCGCCGGCTGGTTCTACGCCGGTCACGCCCGCCCGACCGACGAGGTGGACCTGCGCGGCAGCGGGGGCGGGCAGGTGGCCATCGTGGAGGCGGACACCGGCCGCCTGCTGGGCACGGTGGACGGTGCGCGGGCTCCCGCCGCCGTGCATCCCGGGGCGCTGCACCTGCACCAGGGCCGGACATATCTCGTCCTGGACCTGGACCTGCACGAGGGCATCGCCCTGGTCCAGGAGGACTACCCCGAGTGGACCACCGTGCCCCGGTCGGTCTCCACGGTCGCGATGACGGACTTCGACACCGCCCACGCGGTCACCGATCTCGCCGGCGGGGTGCGGGTGGGGGTCGGGCCGGTGTGCGTGACCGAGCAGGTCGTCGGCTATCTCCGGCGTCGACCGAGCGGGGAGACCATCGACCAGATCGGTCTGGACATGCCCGAGCACACCCTGCACACCCGGGCCGTCTGGTACTCCGTGGACCTGGCGACCCTGCTGGCCACCGGGGTGCGGGAGGCCGATCTCTCCGGCGCCCTGCACGCGGCCGAGCACGCCGCCATCGGGTTGCTCCCCCTCTTCGCCGGGTGCGACCGGTGGGACATCGGCGGGCTCTCGACCCTGCTGCATCCGGACACCGGAGACCCCACCGTGATCGTGTACGACGGCTATCCCGGCGGGGCCGGGTTCGCCGATCGTGGACACGACGTCCTCGCGGCCTGGCTCACCGCCGTCCGGGACGCCGTCGACGGTTGCTCGTGCCCCACCGGGTGCCCGAGCTGCGTGCAGTCGCCCAAGTGCGGCAACGGCAACGACCCCCTGCACAAGGCCGGCGCCGTGGCCGTGCTGGACCTGATGGTGCGGACACTCGCCGATCTGCCCGCCCCACCCTCCCGCTCCACCCCGGCCGCCGGAGGGGCCAGACGTACGCTGCAGGGATGAGCGAGAACGCTGTCCCCCGTCCCGATCTGGTGGCCCGGTCCGTGGACCTGGCCCGGCGCAACGTGGCCGACGGCGGAAAGCCGTTCGCGTGCCTCGTCGTCGACGCCACCACCGGCGAGGTGCTGCAGGAGTCCACCAACCAGGTCGTCCAAAGCGGCGACAAGACCGCCCATGCCGAGATCGCCGCCATCCGCGCACTGGCCGCGGCCGGCCGCACCGACCTGCACGGGTGCGACGTCTACGTCACGGCCTATCCGTGCCCGATGTGCCTCGGCGCGCTCTATTACGCCGAGCCGGAGAAGGTGGTGTTCGCCGCCACCCGGGAGCAGGAGGGCGAGCACTACGAGGACGGCGGGCGCTACATGGCCCTGGCGACCTTCTACGGCGAGTACGCAGCCGCCCCTGCCGACCGAGCCCTGCCCGGCGTCCAGGGCGAACATCCGCACCCCACCGCACCTTTCGAGGACTACGCGGCTCGACACCAGGACTGACGACCCGCGTCACCCGACGACCTCGCCCACGGGTCCGGCCAGGGCATGCCCGGTGGCGGCCCCGTCGAGCAGACCCACCTCGACCTGCACACTGGTGGTGATCCACACCCACAGCCCCGCCACCCGGCAGGACACCATCCGTGCGCCGTTCGCCGTGGCCACCCGACCTGCTGTGGCGCAGGCGATCTCCGATCCGGACAGAGCCTGCCCGGCCGCGGCGAGGGCGGCAAGATCGGCGGATCCACCCGCCCGACCGCGCGCATCGATCGCCGCCGCCAGGCCGATCACCACCACGGTGACGGCGACCAGAACCGCCGCGACCGCACAGGTCAGCACGGTGCTCACCCCGCCGTCGGCCGGGCCGTCCTCGACGGAACGATCCGGCCGCGGCCGCCGCCACGACCACCGCAGCCACCGCAGCCACCGGCCCCACCCCGTCGACCGACCGGGACGCGGGCGTCGTCGCCCTCGGTCTGTCCGTCCGTCGTCCTCCTCCCACGCCCGACGCCGACCCTGTCTCCACCCGAACCTGTTCACCCGGCGACCCCGTCCTCGCGGGCGGCGACCGCCGAGGCATGCAGCGGACCGATGGGCAGCACTCCGCCCGGTGCGGGCGCCCGGACGGTGACGACGACCAGATCGCCGTCCTGCGTGAAGGACACGGTGGCACCGTCCGGTGCCAGGGCGGTCACCGCGGCCCGGGCCGCTGCGTCGTCGCCACGGCCGGCGAGCCTGGCCGCCTCCTGGGCGGCGTCCTGACAGCGCAGATGCGCCGTGAGAACGGCGATCCCGCTCAAGCAGCACATCAACACCACCATGACCGCGGAGAGGCCGATCGCGGCCTCGACCGTGACCCCGCCGCGATCCCCGGGGTGGATCACCGTTCTCCGCACCGGTGACGGCCCCGGTCCCGGTGGGCGCGGGTGGCGGCGGGCGGACATCAGAAGGCGGTGTCCAGCGCCGAACGCACCAGGGCGGTGAGACCGGCGACCACCGAGTCGCCGGTGACGATCTTGTAGAGGACCGCGGCGAAGGCGGCGGCCACCACGGTGCCGACCGCGTACTCGACGGTGCTCATCCCGGCATCGGCCAGGTCGAGCTCGGGATCGGCCCGGTAGGCCCGTGCCCGGCCGGCGGTACGGGGTCGCCCACCGTCGGCGATCGGGCGCGTGCCCACCCCCTCGGCGTGGGACCCGGCGCCACCTCCGTCAGGACCGGGCTTCTCTGGCTCCGGGCTGGGGGCCGGAGGTGAGCCCGGGGACCCGGCCATGACGGACGGCACGGCGCCCCGACCCCGCCCGGTGGATCGGCACGGCACGCTCTCGGCCGGACGGACGGTGTGCAGGCTCATGTTTCGGCTCCTCTGTCGACTGGGGCCGCGTCGTCGGGCCCGACCTCGAGCCTGGTCGACACCCGACGTCGCCGGGCCTGCCGGTGGCCGGGTGTGCACGGGTAACGGACATGGGGACAACTGCTGCATCACAACGGCATTCGATGGATCACCACGGGACCATGCCCGATCGGGGACGGGATGCCGGACGCCCGCTGCCCGTGGGTCCGACCAAACCACCGGGTAACCGAATGCCAAGGGCAACCGGACCGCCGGCCCGTCCCGCGGGCCGGCGCACCGGCGAACCGGATTGCACCTGGTCCCTCAGAACAGGTGCAGTCCGCCGAACAGGCCCAGGACGACCGGGGCCAGCCCGAGGCACAGGAAGGCGGGCAGGAAGCAGAGCCCGAGCGGAGCGGTGATGACGACGCCGCTGCGGCCGGCGGCGCGTCGGTCCGCCGCCGCCGATTCCCCGCGGAGGGCGGTCACGTGCTCCCGAACGGCCCGGGCGAGCGCCGAGCCGCCGTCGGCGGAACGTCGCGCGGCGCCGGCCAGATCGGCCAGGCGGGGATCGGCGTCGGCCGGACGCCAGGCGGTGTCCGCGGCGGCTCCGAGGGCCAGCATCGCCGCGACCGCGTCGAGGACGACGGCCGGATGACCGCCCCGCCCTCCGGGTGATTGCCCGGGCCCACCGGGCGGGGGGAGATCGGACGGGTCCGTCCCGCGGGTGGCCACCGTGCCGGCGGCGGTCAACGCCGCCGACATCGCCAGACCGGATTCCAGACAGGCCGCCAGCACTTCCCCGTGGGTCACCAGCCAGGACCGCTGGGCGGCCGACTCGACCGGGGTCGCCCGGCCCGCGCTCCGCGCCACCCAACCGCCCGCGGCCGCGGCGAGCGGGAGCACCACCCACCACTGCCCGGGGACGACGAGCAGCCCGGCGCCGGCCACCCCGGCGGCGGCGAGCAGGCCGCGTCCGACGGGGCCGCGGATGCGGGGCGAGCTCCGCCCCCTGCCGGTCCGCCCGGCGACGAGGCCCCGCGGTCGGTCCGGCAGCACCAGTAGAGCGGACGACAGCAGCAGAGCGACGAGCGCCGCGCCGGACCCGGTCACCGCCGGCCCGGGCCGGCGACGAGCCGGTCGGTCCAGAGCAGGCCCACGCACGTCAGCAGCACCCCACCGACCAGCAGGAGTTGACCCACCGTCGTCGCCGTGAGCACCCGGATCGGGTCCGCTCCCATGCCGGCCCCGAGTAGCAGCCCCAGGGCGGGCAGGGCCGCGAGCAGATGCCCGGACAGCCGGGGACCGGCGGCTTCCGCGTTCCGCGCCTCGATCCGATCCACCTCGGACTGCAGATCGACCCGGAGGGCCTCGACCAACCGCGCCAGCGGAAGACCGTGCCGGTGGGAGACCGCCCAGCACGCGGACAGGCGCTCCCCCACCACCTGCCGGACGGAACCGGAGGGAGTGCGACCCGGTCCTGTCACATCGCCGGCCGTCGCCGCCACCCCCTCGAGAACGGCCCGAGCCGCGCCCTGACCCGTCGCGGCCGCCGCCGACAGGGCCCGGACCGGCGGGGCACCGGCCTGCAGATCCCGCGTCACCATGCCCAGTGCGGCAACGAGATCCGTGCGCTCCCTCCCGGTGCGGCGGGCGTCCAGCGCCCTGCGCACCAGCGTTGCCGTCGTCCACACCGCGGCGGCGCCGGCCGCGGCCGGCGCCACCCCGGCCAGCGTCCAGAGACCTGCCCCAGCGGCGGCGGCCAGCATTCCCGGCCTCACCCGCACGGCACGCGCTGAGGGCCACCGACCGGTGCGGGTCGGGTGGTCGCCGTCCCCTCCCCGGCGGTGTCGGGGAGGGACCCGCCGTCGGCCCGGCCAGCACAGCAACCCTGCTGCGGCCAGCAGCGCGATCACCACGGTGCGGCGACCTCACGCTGCCGGAGGACGGCGGCCAGCAGCGAAGCGCCCGGCTCCACCGGCAGCCCGTCCACCACGGCCGGCCGGGCCGTCACCAGCCCGTCGGCATCCCGCTGCAGCACGGCGATCTCCCCCAGCACCCGCCGCGAGCCCCGCCGGGTCAGATGCAGGACGACCTGGACCGCGGCCCCCAGCTGAGCGTGGGCCGCCGCCCGCGGGAGCCCGGCCGCGGCGGCCAGCGCCTCGATCCGTTGCGGGACATCGGCTGCGGTGTTGGCGTGCACGGTGCCCGCTCCGCCCTCGTGTCCGGTGTTCAGGGCGGCGAGCAGGTCGACCACCTCGTCCCCGCGCACCTCCCCGACCACGATGCGATCGGGTCGCATCCTCAGCGCCTGGCGGACGAGGTCCCGCAGCAGTACGGCGCCGACCCCTTCGACATTGGCCGGCCGGGCCACCATGTGCAGGACGTGCGGATGGGGCGGCGCCAGCTCGGCTGCGTCCTCGACGACGACCACCCGGTCGGCGGGAGCCACCGAACCGATCATCGCGCCGAGCAGGGTCGTCTTCCCCGACCCGGTCCCGCCGCTGACCAGGAAGGCCAGCCGAGCACGGACGATCGCGGCGATCGCCGGAGCGGTGACCCCGGGGAGGCCGCCGGACCGCTCGAGGGTGGTGAGGTCGTGGCGCACCGGACGCAGGACGCGCAGGGACAGACAGGTGCCGCCGGTGGCGACGGGAGCGAGGACCGCGTGCAGTCGCGCGCCGTCGGGCAACTGGGCGTCCACGAAGGGGCGGGCGTCGTCGAGCCGGCGTCCGGCGGTCGCGGCGAGCCTGCGGGCCAGGCGCTGCACGGCGGCCTCGTCGGCGAAGGTCACCGTGGTGGCCTCCCAACCGTTCCCGCGGTCGACCCGGACGTCCCGGGGCCCGTTGACCACGACATCGGTGGTGGCGGGATCGGCGAGCAGATCGGCCAGCGGGCCGGTGCCCACCAGTTCCCGCTGCACACCGCGGATGAGGCCGACCATCTCGGCATCGGAGACCAGGACGGGGAGCTCTGCACGCAGGGCCCGGGCCACCGCCGTCGACGTCGGGTCGGCCCGCTCCTGGACGAGTCGACGTTGCACCCGTTCGACCATGCCCTCGGTCAGCGCGGTGGCGTCCGGCGGGCCGACGCCCGCACGGCCGGGGCTCATCGACCCACATCCAGGTGGTCCAGCACGATCTCGGCGGTGCGGGCCAACGCGCTGCGCGCCTCGGCACCGGGGACGCGGGACTGCTCGATCTCCCGCGCCAGCGAGGGCTGTGACCGCAGGGTCGCCAGCAGGGACAGCCCCAGGGACTCCGCGACCTCGTCGGCTCCGAGGTTTCCCGGAGCGGGGCCCCGCACGACCAGAGCGCAGTCGATCCCCGCCCCGCGCAGGTGACGGACGACCCGGTCCGCGGCGAAGCACCCCCGGACGTCGGCCGGGACGACCAGGACGGCCAGGTCGACCGTCTCGAGGACGGCCGCGGTCTCCGCCGGCGGACGCGGCACGTCCAGCACGGTCGTGCCCCCGGCGCGCCGACCCGCGTCCAGGACGGCGGACACCGCCGACGGACCGACCGCCTCGCCGCCCACCCGGCGTGGGGCCAGGACGGGCACGACGGACCGCCCGACGTCGGCGGTGGGCAGGGCGCGACGCAGAGTGGCGGCGGCCAGTCGGCCGCCGACGACGAGGTCCTCCCACCGCATGCCGTGGTCCTGCTCGACCCCGAGCAGCAGATCGAGACCGGCGCCCCACGGATCGGCGTCCAGGAGCAGGGCCTCCGCGCCCCGGCGGGCGGCCGCCACGGCCGTGGCCACGGCGAGCACGGACGCCCCCGCCCCACCGCAGGCCCCCATGAAGGCGACGCTGCGCCCGCCCCCGGGACCGTCGTCGGTCGCATCGACCAGCAGGTCGACCATGCGGTCCTGGTCCTGCGGCAGGTACAGGGTGTCGCTGACGCCGAGTCGGACGCAGTCCTGCAGCACCGCGGACCCGAGCTCCCCGGTGGTGACCACGACCACCGCGGCGCGGCGCGGCAGACCGGCCGCCACGGCCCGCGGCACCAGCGCCGCATCCAGGACGACCACCGAGGCGGCACGCCAGGCGGAGCGATGGGACGGGTCCCGCCCGTGGCCCATCTCCACCCCGGCGGCGGCCGCGATGCGCAGGACGTCGTCGAGGACGTGGTCGTCGTCGGTGACGACGAGGGGGCGTGGCGGCATGGCGGGCCTGTCCGTCCGGGTCCCGGGCGGGACCGTGCCGTCGCAGTGCACCGGTGACCGCACCGCAGGAGCGAGGCGGCCGCCGGGTTTGTGCAAGGAATCCGGACATGGGGACGGATCCGACACCGCCCGTCCGCAAGGCCTTGCGGTAAGGCTTCGCCGTGCATTGATATTCACGCGGACGACGCCTTTTCCCCGCCGTGCCGGATATCGACCCGCCGGCCGCTCCGGGGACATTCCTGGCGTGCCCGGAAGCAACGTGGCCTCGACGGGGTTCGGGCGGGAGCGGACACCGGCCGGAAGTAAGGCGCGACCCCCGCCAGGGGGGAGGGCGGGGGTCGCGGGGGTTCAGCTCCGGGGGGTTGAGCTGAACCGGGTGGTCGGCTCCGGGGGGGTGGAGGCCGACTCGACCACTGTAACCCCGTTCCGTCGACGCCGTCATCCTGCGGCGCAGCCGAAACGGACCGGTCTCGGAACGATCATGAGCCGCACCGACATCCGCTCGCTCATTCGGGTGCATCTGAATCGGTCAGGGTGGACCCTGGGCCCGTCTTCGCTTGCCGGACAACGGGTCGCGGAGTATCACTGACTCAGGGACCCCCGTTCGGCCGGGGACGGCATGGGAGAGAAATGCCGCCCACCCCGATCGGAGCTCTCCGACGTGGATACCGGTACCCACTCACCGCCATGAACCGCGGAGGTACGTCGTCGGGGCGATGACGACAATCGTGACGCCCATTACGACGAGCAGTGGTGCAGCCTGGTAGCCGGGATTCTGCGCCGACGGCGCCCCACCGCAGGTGGGGCGCCGTCTCATGTCCCCGGACGCCTGTCTCCGGGCCCCCGGTCGGCCACGCGGGTCGGCCCTTCGACCCCCGTACTCCTCCCCGCGTCCCGGACCGCCCGGAGACCCTCCCCCACGATCGGCCGTCACGGCCCCGACACAGCCGGCCGCACTGCGGTCGGAGCCCCGGGCGGAGCCCGGAACCACCCGGTCGGGCGTGCCCCCCGCCCCGAAGCCCGGCGCAACGGCCCATCCCGGGAGGTCCCGCCCCGGAGTCGCTCCGAGGACTTTCTCCGCTGCGCCGCGCCGGATTTCACCCGGTCAGCCTGGAACCGGATTGTCCGGATCGGCCGCCGAGGGCGAGGTTCACCCCGGTGGGGACGGTCAGGCCAGCGTGTCGGCCACCGAACGGGCCTCCCGCGCCCCCTGGAGCTGAGCCCGGCAGCAGAGCAGCACCCACTCCCGCACGCCGTCCGGCGCACCGATCCGGTAGGCCTCCAGGGCGGCGTCGTAGCCCGGTCCCGCGGCGAGGAAACCCGCCTCGGGCACGCCGAGGCCGCGGGGGTCCAACCCCGCCGTCATCGCGGTGAGTCGGGCGGCGGCCCGGGCCAGCACACCGTTGGCGCCGACGAAGGGGCTGACGGCCAGCAGTTCGGCGTGCACGACAGCCACCGTCACCGCCGACGGCCAGGGCGGATCGAGGACCAACCGCCCCACCCGGACCAATCGGGCCCGGGGGCCCGCGTCCTCCCGGGGTCGCCCCAGTTCCCCCTCCGTCACCAGGTCGGCGGCGGCCAGGGTGTGCAGCCGGGCGAGCGCCTGCAGGGGCGCCCGGCGCCAGACCGGTACCAGCGCGGCGAGTTCGGCCGCCACCCGCAGCGCGCCGGCCAACACCGGGTCCTGCACGACGGCGACCTCGTCGTCCATCCGGCCGGGACCGCCGTCCAGCAGGGCGGAGGCCCGCGCGGCCCGCACGGACGCCGCGGCCGCGGTCCGGGGCCACCCACGCAGGTTGGCCGGGTGCCGGTAGATCGCCGCCACCGTCGTCTCCGCCTGCTCGGCGGCGGCCCGCACGTCGGGCAGGGCGAGCAGGTCGGGCCACGCAGCAGTCACCGTGGCACCCTAGCCGCCCGGGCGGTTCCCCACCGAGAAATGTTGCTGTGCAGGGATACTCGTGCTCCCCACCAGGGTCGGGTCGGGGCACTGTGGCGCGGCCCGGACGGCGGGGATACCGTCGCGGCAACCCACCACCGGACACTGCGGCGCGTCCCGCACGCACCCGGCGAAGACGATGGTGGGCGCACTCGACGCCGAGAAGGAGCAACCGTGAGCGACATCCCGACGCCCGCCACCCCGTCCGGAACCACCGGGGGACCGCACGGCGCCGAGGGCGGGCGGCCCGGGTCCGCGCTGGACAACCTGTCGGTGGAGGACCGCACCTTCCCCCCCTCGGCGGAGTTCGCCGCCCAGGCCAACCTCGGTGAGGAGGCCTACCAGCGCGCGGCCGACGACCCGGAGGCGTTCTGGGCCGAGCAGGCCCGGCACCTGAACTGGGCCACCCCGTTCACGCAGGTGCTGGACTGGTCGGAGAAGCCGCACGCCCGCTGGTTCGCCGACGGCACCCTGAACGTGGCCGAGAACTGCGTCGACCGGCACGTGCGCGACGGGTACGGGGACACCGTCGCCTTCCACTTCGAGGGCGAGCCCGGCGACTCCCGCTCGGTGACCTACGCCGACCTGCTCGTCGAGGTGTCCCGGGCGGCGAACGCGCTCACCTCCCTGGGCGTGCAGGCCGGCGATCGGGTGGCGATCTACCTGCCGATGATCCCGGAGGCCATCGTCGCGATGCTGGCCTGCGCACGGCTGGGCGCGGCCCACTCGGTGATCTTCGGCGGCTTCTCCGCCGAGGCGCTGCGCTCGCGCATCGGGGATGCCCAGGCCCGCCTGGTGATCACCAGCGACGGACAGTTCCGCCGCGGCCGGGCCGTGTCGCTCAAGGCCGCCGTCGACGAGGCCGTCGCGGCACCGGACTCCCCCGTCGAACACGTGCTCGTGGTGCGACGCACCGGCATCGACGTCGCCTGGACCGACAAGGACGTGTGGTGGCACGAGCTCGTCGACACCCAGTCCGACCGGCACGAGGCGCAGCCGTTCCCGGCCGAGCAGCCCCTGTTCATCCTCTACACCTCGGGCACCACCGGGAAGCCCAAGGGCATCCTGCACACCTCCGGCGGGTACCTCACCCAGGCCGCGTACACCCACCGCGTCGTCTTCGACCACAAGCCCGGCCAGGACGTCTACTGGTGCACCGCCGACATCGGCTGGGTCACCGGGCACAGCTACATCGTCTACGGGCCCCTGGCCAACCGGGTCACCCAGGTCATCTACGAGGGCACCCCGAACACCCCGCACGAGGGCCGGCACTGGGAGATCGTCGACAAGTACGAGGTGTCGATCTACTACACCGCGCCCACCCTGATCCGGACGTTCATGAAGTGGGGCGCGGAGATCCCGGAACGCTACGACCTGAGCTCGCTGCGGGTGCTGGGCAGCGTCGGTGAACCCATCAACCCCGAGGCCTGGATGTGGTACCGGCAGACCATCGGTCACGACCGCTGCCCCATCGTCGACACCTGGTGGCAGACCGAGACCGGCGCGATCATGATCTCCCCGCTGCCCGGGGTCACCGCGACCAAACCCGGGTCGGCCATGCGCCCGCTGCCGGGCATCAGCGCCGTCGTCGTGAACGACGAGGGCGTGCCCGTCGGCGACGGGGAGGGCGGGTACCTCGTCGTCGACAAGCCGTGGCCGGCCATGCTCCGCACCATCTGGGGCGATGACGAGCGCTACGTGGACACCTACTGGTCGCGCTTCGCCGCCCAGGGCTATTACTTCGCCGGTGACGGCGCCAAGTACGACACGGACGGCGCCCTGTGGCTGCTCGGCCGCGTCGACGACGTCATGAACATCTCCGGTCACCGCATCTCCACCACCGAGGTGGAGTCGGCCCTGGTCGCCCACCCCTCGGTCGCCGAAGCGGCGGTCGTCGGGGCATCGGACCCGATGACCGGCCAGGGGATCGTGGCGTTCGTGATCCTGCGCGGCGCGGCCGTGCAGGCCGCCGAGGACGCCGCCGAGCGGGACGGCGACGACGGCTCCGCGGCCAAGGCCCTGATCGACGAGCTCCGTGCCCACGTGGCGAAGCAGATCGGGCCGATCGCCCGACCCCGGCAGATCATGGTCGTCGCCGAACTGCCCAAGACCCGGTCGGGCAAGATCATGCGACGCCTGCTGCGGGACGTGGCCGAGAACCGCGAACTCGGCGATGTCACCACCCTGCAGGACTCCGCGGTGATGAACATGATCACCTCCGGGCTGGGTGGCGGCTCGGCGGACTGACGACACCGGCCGACCGGATCCCGACGCGGCCCCCTGGGGGCGGTCGGGACCCGGTCGGCGTGGCACGATGACCCCCAGACCTGCGGCCGGCCGGGACGATGCGGTGCCCCGGTCGCGCCATCACCGTTGTGACGAAGCGATCGAGGAGCCCGCCGTGGCGATGTCCGGGACCCCCCACCAGACGAACCGGTTGACCGTGCCCGGGGCGGCGAACGCCGCGATCCCGCTGGTCACCGAGCCGGACGTGGATCGTTCCGCCTCGATGGGCTCGCTGGTCAAGCAGGCCACCGAGCACATGTCCACCCTGGTCCGCTCGGAGATCGAGCTGGCCAAGATGGAGGTCACCGCCAGCGTCAAGAGCGGGGTGCGCGGCGGCATCTTCTTCGGACTCGCCGCCGCCATCGGGGTGTTCTCCCTCTTCTTCTTCTTCTTCATGATCGGCGAGATCCTCGCCATCTGGCTGCCCCGATCGCTGGCCTTCGCCATCGTGTTCATCGTGATGGTGCTGGCGGCCGGTGCCCTGGCGTTCCTCGGCTGGCGCAAGGTCAAGCAGATCAAGAAGCCCGAGCAGACCATCGCCTCGCTGACGGAGACCGCGTCCACCCTGAAGTACGCCGCCACCCACACCCCGGAGACGGCGACCCAGGGCGCCGTCCAGCCCACCACCCTCCCGCGGCGCTGACCCGGGTACCGACCGGCCCCCCGATGTGGCTCACGCCGGACGCGCGATGACGCCGGTGCCGCCCTCCTCCGTCCGCGAGGCCGGCCCGTGGACCCACCGGGACGTGAGCGCCAACGGCATCCGGTTCCACCTCGCCGAGGCCGGTTCCGGCCCCCTGGTGCTGCTCGTGCACGGTTTCGCCCAGTACTGGTGGTCCTGGCGGCACCAGCTCGCCGGCCTGGCCGAGCGGGGGTTCCGCGCCGTCGCGGTCGACCTCCGTGGGTACGGGGACACCGACAAGACCCCCCGCGGGTACGACGCCCGCAATCTCGCCGCCGACCTGGCCGGTCTGGTCCGTGCGCTGGGTGAACGGGACGCCGTCATCGTCGGACAGGGTCAGGGTGGCGTCACCGCATTCGACACCGCCGTGCTCAGCTCGGCCCAGGTCCGGGCGGTGGTGGCCATCTCCGCGCCGCACCCGGCCAGCGTGGCGCGGGTCGCCTGGCCGCTGGCCACCGATCGCTACCGGCGGCTGCTGTCCTGGTCGGCGCTCCCGGTCTGGCCCGAGCGCCACCTGCAGGCCGGTCACGGCGCGCTGGTGGAACGCCTGATGCGGTCGCAGGCCGGACCGGCCTGGCGGGCCTCGGCCGATTTCACCGAGACCGCGGCACGGATGAGACGGGCGATCCAGATCCCGGGCGCCGCCCGCGGCGCGGTCGAGCACCTTCGGTGGGTCGCCCGCTCTCCGGTGCGTGCGGACGGATTCCGTCACCGCGAGGCGCTCACCACACCGATCCGCGTGCCCGTGCTGCACGTGACCGGGGACGGTGACCGGTTCGTCCCCGCGTCCGCGCTCGTCGAGGCCCGTCAGTGGTGTCTCGGGCCGTACCGGATGACCCGTGTCCCGGCCGTGGGTCACTTCCCGGCCGAGGAGGCACCCGATCTCCTCACCGAGCTGATCGCCCAGGTCGCGGCGGACACCGACCGGGGCCGGCACGAGATCGGCACCCGCCGGGCCCGGCCGCCTCAGGCGGCGGTGCAGGCCCCGGTCCCCGCGGCGGTGTCGTCCACCAGTCCGGCGGCCACCACCGGCGCCACCTCCGCCGCGGTCAGCGCGAACCCGACCTCGGGTTCGGCCACCGATGCGCCGAACACCACGCCGAGCACGGTGCCGTCCGGGTCGAGCAGCGGTCCACCGGAGTTCCCGGGCCGCACCGACCCACGCACCGTGTAGACCTCCCGCTGGACGGTGTCCGCGGCATAGATGTCCGGCCCGCGCAGCGTGAACTCGGAGCTGATCCGGGCGGCGCCGAGCGTGTACGGGCCACCGAGGGGGTAGCCGGCGACCACGGCGTCATCACCGCTGCCCGCCGGCGTGTCGGCGAAGGTCAGGGCCGGAGCCGTCAGTCCGGGCACGGCCAGCACGGCCAGGTCACGCTCGGGGTCGTAGACCACCACGCTCGCGTCGACGGTGCCGGCTCCGGTCTCCACCACCGCCCGGAACGAACCCGCGACCACGTGGGCATTGGTGAGCAGTCGCTCCGGACCGATCACGAAGCCGGTGCCGGACATGGTGCGGGAACAGGAATCGGACTGGGCCCGGATCTTCAGGACCGAACCCTGGACCGCCTGCAGCGCCGGGTCACCCGCCAGGGCGGGATCCGGCTCCGGCACCGTGACGTCCGGGGTGGGCGCCAGCGGGTCCAGGATGGCCGGGAAGCCGGAGTCGTCGAACACCGTCCGGAGCCCGTCGGACAGGTCGCGGACCGGGGCGGGCATCACCGTGTCGACCCGGCCGAGGACCTCGGAGGAACGGATCGCCGAGGAGACGGCGGGGTACGGCACCGAGGCCAGGGGCACGGCGACCATCCAGATGACCACCAGCACGGCGGCGGTGTGCACGAGCAGCCCGAGGGTGCGTTCCACCGCCTTGGCCGGCCGCCAGGTGATGCGTCGGGCGATCCGGCGGCCGACGGCCGACCCGATCAGCTCCCCGGCCCCCACCCCGACGACGACGCAGGCCACGCCGATCGCGACCTTGGCGGCCGAGTCGTCCACCCTGGTCATCAGCATCGGCGACAGGCGGATGGCCAGGACCGCGCCGCCGACCGCGCCGAGCAGGGTGAGCATCGCGGTGATCAGGCCCTGCCGGAACCCGGAGACGGCCGCCAGGAGCAGCATCGCCACGACGACGACGTCGACGACGTTCATGCGGCGGCCCGGGCCGGGTCACGCCGGCGAGGGACGGTGATGCGGAGGTCGTCCATGCCGAACCAGACGCCCGTCACCCGGTCGAGGTTCATCCGGCGGTGGACACCGGACCGGGCGGATGGACGAGACCGGGGGGATGCAGCCGACGATCGGGGTCCCAGGGCCGCTCCCAACCGCCGGCCCGCACCAGCAGATCGACCAGCGCGCCGGTGAACCCCCACACGATCGTGCCGGCGACGTCGAAGGCCGGCGAGACGAAGCCGTCGCGCAGGGCGACCTGACCGCGCCGATCGGGATCGGCCAGATCGGCGATCGGGACCCGGGCCACCTGCGCCGTCTCCGCGGGGTCCACCGGTCCGACCTCGCCCGGGGTGTGCCAGTACGCCAGCACCGGCCGTACCCGGTAACGGGACGGCACCACGTACACCTCGGGGAACAGTGCCACCGGGGTCACCCCCTCGGGGTGCAGGCCGGTCTCCTCGGCCCCCTCCCGCAGGGCGGTGGCCACCGCGTCCTCCCCGGGATCGGCGCCGCCGCCGGGGAAGGCGGGCTGCCCGGGATGGGCCCGCAGCGTGTCGGCCCGGACGGTCAACAGCAGATCGGGCCCGGCCGGCCCCTCGCCCAGCAGCATCAGCACCGCACCCCGGCGCGCGTCGGCGGGCGCGCGCTGGGCCATCGCCCGGGGCAGCGGTGGCAGCCCAGCGCCGTCCACCCGCTGCGCCAGCGGCCGGAGCCAGCCGGGCAGCGCGGTGGGGTCGACCAGCAGCCGGCCGGTCGTCGGATCGCCGTCCCGACCGGCCCCGTCACCGACCCCGGCGGGAACGGTCATCCGTGGTCCCCGGGCTCGACCAGGCCCAGCAGGTGCTCGCGTTCCGACCCGGTGATCAGGGCAGCGGCAGCGACCGGATCCGTGGGCCCGGTGCCGTACGACGGGCAGGTGGACGCCAGGACGCAGGCTCCGCAGGCCGGCTTGCGGGCGGTGCACACCCGCCGCCCGTGGAAGATGACCCGGTGGGAGAACATCGTCCACGTGGCCGGCCGCAGCAGGGCCCCGATCTCGTGCTCGATCTTCACCGGATCGGTCTGCTCGGTCAGCCCCCACCGCTGGGTGAGGCGCTGGAAGTGGGTGTCCACCGTGATCCCGGGGACACCGAAGGCGTTGCCCAGCACGACGTTCGCGGTCTTGCGACCGATGCCGGGCAGGGTGACGAGCTCGCCCAGGGTGCCGGGGACCACCCCGTCGAACCGCTCCACCAGGGCCTGCCCGAGCCCGATGAGCGAGGATGCCTTGTTCCGGAAGAACCCCGTCGGCCGGATCATCTCCTCGAGCTCGGCCCGCTGCGCGCCGGCGTAGTCCGCCGCCGTGCGGTATCGCGCGAACAACGCCGGGGTGGTCAGGTTGACCCGCACATCGGTGCACTGCGCGGACAGCACGGTGGCCACGGCCAGCTCGAGCGGCGTGGTGAAGTCCAGCTCGCAGTGCGCATCGGGAAAGGCGACCGTCAGCTGCGCGTCGATCCTGTGGGCCCGGCGGGTACGCGCCAGGGGCGTGCTCGGGATGCGTGAGGCGATGACCACCGCACCACCCTCGCACAGCCCCCCGACACCCCCGGGCCCCGCGCGCCTGCGTCGACACGGTCCGCCCGGTGCGGGACACTGTGCGGGTCATGACGGTCTTCCTGGTGCTCCTCATCCCGCTGCTGCTGATGGTCTTCGCCATCCTCATGGAACGGGTGGAGAACCGGCTGCGCAGCCCCACGGTCAGCGAGGGCGAGGTCGAGGAGTTCCTGGACCAGGCGCGACCGGACGAGGTGAACACCTTCATCCGGTACGGCTGGTCCCGCGCACTGGACACCTTCCGGCGCCGTCGGCGCCCCCGCGCACGCCGCCGCTCGCGCGGCTGACCGCCCGGTCGTCCGGTTCGCCGAACCGCCGGCCGACGCCGGGTGGCGCCCCGCGCCGCCGGTCCGCCCGCAGGCCCCTAGACTGACCCATCGTCGCCTTGTGACGGGCGACACTCGACATTCGCCGCTGCATGCGTTCGCCAGGAGGACAGGTGGAGGAAACCCTCGCCAGGGCCGGCATCTTCCAAGGAGTCGACCCCGACGCCGCCATGGCTCTGGGGACCCAACTGGAGACGGTGGAGTACCCGCGTGGCAGCTCCATCTTCGCCGAGGGCGAGCTGGGTGACCGGCTCTACGTGATCCTCTCCGGGAAGATCAAGCTGGGCCGGCACTCGCCCGACGGCCGGGAGAACCTGCTGGCCGTGATGGGCCCGTCGGACATGTTCGGCGAGCTCTCGGTCTTCGACCCGGGGCCCCGGACGTCCTCGGCGACGGCGGTGACCGACGTGCGCCTGGCCACGATGGACCGTGGCGCGCTCAAGGAGTGGATCAACAAGCGCCCGGAGATCGCCGAGCAGCTGCTCCGCGTGCTGGCCCGTCGCCTGCGGCGGACCAACAACTCCCTGGCCGACCTGATCTTCACCGACGTCCCCGGCCGGGTCGCCAAGGCCCTGTTGCAGTTGGCCCGTCAGTTCGGCCAGCAGGAGGGTGGGCACCTGCGGGTCACCCACGACCTCACCCAGGAGGAACTGGCCCAGCTGGTCGGGGCCTCGCGGGAGACGGTCAACAAGGCCCTGGCCGACTTCGGCCACCGCGGTTGGCTGCGCCTGGAGGGCAAGTCGGTGGTCCTGCTCGACGCCGACCGGCTGTCCCGCCGGGCTCGCTGAGGACTATCGGGTCGGACGCTGCAGCACCGTGCAGGTGACGGACACCGTCACCGCACGGGCTGCGCGGGAGGTCGCGGCCACCGTTGCGACGTCGAGATGGCGCGCGGTCGGGCCCATCCGGATCAACGCACCGACCTGCGGGCCGGTCAGCTCCATCCGGTACTCCACCTGCGTGGATCCGACCGGTTCGAGCAGGCCGGCGAACGCCCCGACGAGCGCGTCCTGTTTGCCCGCGTCCACGGCGAGCAGCGGGACGACGTCCCGGAGCTCGGCCAGGTGACCCGGCCGCGGCGTCACGCAGACCAGCCGGCCGCCCGGGGTCAGGATGCGGTGGATCTCCGACGGGGTCCGCGGTGCGAAGACACTGAGCACGACGTCGGCACAGGAGTCCCGCACCGGCAGGGCCGACCACGCGTCGGCCAGCACCGCGCCGACCCGGCGATGGACGGCGGCCGCACGGCGCGAGGCGTAGCGGGACGAGTCGATCGCCAGCCCGGTCGAACCGGGGACGGCCCCGACGCACGCGCCCAGGTAGTACCCGGTCCCGGCACCCAGCTCGACCACGGCACCCCCGTCCCCGGTCGACCCGCGGACGGCCTGCACGACGGCGTCGACGATCGGGGCGTACGCCCCGCTGCCCAGGAGGTCGACCCGCGCCGCGACCATGTCGGCCGAATCACCGGTGTCGGTCCGGGCCCCCGGGCCGAGCAGCGCGACGTAGCCCTGGCGTGCGACGTCGAACCGGTGCCCCGAGACACACGCCAGCACAGCGGGTTCCGGCCGGCTCAGCTCGAGCCGACAGTGGGGGCAGACGAGGAGCGGAAGCACGCCGTCCAGACCGCCGGGCGACGGACTCACCGTCCCCCACCGGCCAGGTACCGCAGCTGCGCGGCGACCGACGACTCGGCGGCGCCGCGCACCGACGGATCCACCTCCCCGTAGACCCGGTCGGTCACCACGCCCACCGCCGCCGGGTCCCCGGGGTCCAGCGACGCCGCCGTCACCGCATCGCGCACCTGGGCCAGCCGCTCCTCCCGGTGCCGGCGGTAGGCCCGGCACACCGCGGCGAGATCGGGCAGCTCGGGGCCGTGGGCCGGCAGCACCCGGGCGGCACCGAGACCCGCGAGCAGGTCCAGCGTGCGCAGGTAGTCCGCCAGCGAGCCGTCCGGCGGCGCGAGGACGGTGGTGCCGCGACCCAGGATCGTGTCCCCCGTCAGCACCGAGCCGGAGCCGGGGCCGGGGAGCCGGAAGCAGGCCGAGTCGGCGGTGTGACCCGGGGTGGCCAGCACCGTGATGGTCAGACCGGCGGCGTCGATCCGCTCGTCGGCCGTCAGCGGGGACGCACCGAGGCAGTGCACCGGGTCGACGGCCCGGACCGGAGCGCCGGTCATCGCGGCGAACGCCGCGGCGCCGGCCGTGTGGTCGGCATGGCGATGGGTGATGAGGACGAGTTCCACCGGGCCGGCGGCGGCCAGCGTCCGCAGGTGATCGGTGTCGTCCGGCCCGGGATCCACCACCACCGCCGCCGCGGTCCCCGGAGCGGCCAACCGGTAGGAGTTGGTGCCGTCCAGGGTCATCGGCCCCGGATTGGGCGCGAGCAGCACGGCCACCTGGGGGTCCAGCACGCGCAGCGACGACATGGGGCCACCGTAGCGAGCGCCTCGGGATGGCCTACCGTGCGCCCGTGAGCTGGCGCGAGGTGGTGACCGGGCCCGACCTGCGGGTGCTGGTGCGGACGGCCCGACGGGACCGGACCACGGCGACGGTGATCGCCTGGGCCGGCCGGGCGGTGCTCGTGGACCCCTCGTGGGATCCGGACGAGCTCGCCGACATCGCCGACCGGCTCGAGGCGGAACGCCTGACGGTGGTGGCCGGGTTCGCCACCCACGCCCATCACGACCACGTGCTCTGGCATCCGCGATTCGGGTCGGCCCCCCGGTGGGCGTCTCCCGCGGCGGCGGACCGCAGCCGCCGCGACCGGCCGGGCCTGGCCGTGGCGCTGGGCCCGGACTTCCCGCCCGAGCTCGTCGCGCTGGCCGGGGACGTCCGTGCCCTGGATGCCGACCGCATCCCGTGGGACGGGCCGGAACTACGGCTCGTCACCCACCGGGCCCACTCCCCGGGACACACCGCGGTGTGGCTCCCGGACGCGCGGGTCCTGCTGGCCGGCGACATGCTCAGCGACGTCGAACTCCCGCTGCCCGATCAGGGGCCGCACGCACTCGCCGACCACGAGCACGCGCTCACCCTGCTGCACCCCTACGTCCGGCGCGCCGCCCTGCTCGTGCCGGGCCACGGCACGGTGAGCGACGCACCGATGGACCGGTGGGCGGCCGACCGGAACTACCTGACCGCCGTGCTGACCGGGGCCGATCCGGTGGACCCCCGCCTGACCCTCCCGGGGATGAGCGAGGTCCACCGGGACACCGTGCGGCAGGCGTCAGCGCACCTGGACGACGGCCTCGATCTCGACGGGTGAGCCGAGCGGCAGTTCGGCCACCCCCACCGCGGACCGGGCATGCCGACCGGCGTCACCGAACACCTCGACCAGGAAGTCGGACGCCCCGTTGACGACGCCGGGGGCACCGGTGAAGCCGTCCGCGGACGCCACGAACCCGACGACCTTGACCACCCGGACCACCTGGTCCACCCCGACGGCCGCGTCGATCACGGCCAGCAGGTTGAGCGCGCAGAGCTGGGCATAGGTACGGGCGTCCTCCGGGGACACCTCGGCGCCGACCTTCCCGGTGGCCGGGAGCGCCCCGTCCACGAACGGCAGCTGACCGGCGGTGAAGACCAGGTCGCCGGTCCGGACGAACGGCAGGTAGCTGCCGGCCGCGGCCGGGACCGCGGGCAGCGTGATGCCCAGTTCGTCCAGGCGGGCCTGCACGCTCATGCGCGCTCGCGCTTCAGATAGGCCACCAGCTGCTCGGGGTTGGGGCCGGGGACGACCTGCACCAGCTCCCAGCCGTCCTCCCCCCAGGTGTCCAGGATCGCCTTGGTGGCGTGGGTGATCAGCGGAACGGTCGAGTACTCGAACCGGCGGGGGCCGGCCGGACCTGCGGGAGTCGTCATGGGGGCAACTCTAGGACGCCGCACCCCGGCGTCCCGTCGGCCGGTCGACCCGCGCGGGCCCGGGACGGCCCGCCGGGCCCGGCCTCTACCCTGGGGCGATGGACTGGTGGCACTGGGTGGCGGCAGGCGTCGCGGCACTGATGGTGCTGGTCCTGGTGCTGCTGCGGATGGACACCGCCCGGGAACGACGGGGGTCGGCCCTGCCGGGAGCCTGGCGGGCGCACGCGGTCGGCGTTCTCGCCGTCCCCGTCGTCTTCGCCGTGGTGCTCTTCTCCCCCCTGTGGTTGGCGCTGGTGATCATCGCGGTGCCGGCCCTGGCCATCGCCGTGATGGCACTGGCGTCCTGATCCTGACGTGGCCCGCTCCATGACCCCGCATCGCGACCCCGCCCCGCCCGTCAGAGAGGACCCGATGACCACCGCCCCCTCGCCGGTCGTGGCCGACCCGCAGGCCCGGCCCGGCTGGGACACCGCCGGCCGGCGCGCCCGGCTGCACGTGGTCACCGGCAAGGGCGGGACCGGCAAGACCACGGTGGCCGCCGCGCTGGCGCTGGCCCTGGCCGCCGACGGACGCCGCGTGCTGCTCATCGAGGTCGAGGAACGGCAGGGCATCGCCCGACTGTTCGACGTCCCCCCGCTGCCCTACGCCGAGCGCAAGATCGCCATCGCCTCCGGCGGCGGTGAGGTCCGCGCGCTGGCCGTCGACGTGGAGGCCGCCCTGCTCGAGTACTTCGCGCTCTTCTACAACCTGGGATTCGCCGGGCGCAGCCTGAAGAAGATGGGCGCCATCGAGTTCGCCACGACCCTGGCTCCGGGTCTGCGGGACGTCCTGCTGACCGGCAAGGCGAAGGAGACGGTGACGCGCACCGGTCCCGACCACCAGCCCGTCTACGACGCGGTCGTCATGGACGCCCCGCCCACCGGGCGCATCGCCACCTTCCTGTCCGTGACGGTCGCCATGTCCGACCTCGCCCGCCGGGGCCCGATCCGCAACCAGGCCGACGGGGTGGTCGCCCTGCTGCACTCCCCCGACACCCTGGTGCACCTGGTCGCCCTCCCCGAGGACCTTCCGGTGACCGAGACCGTCGAGGCCGTCGAGGAGCTGCGGGCCGCCGGGCTGCCGGTGGGGTCGATCGTGGTGAACGCCCTCTCCGATCCCCTGCTGCCGGGGGACGAGCTGGACGTGCTGGCCGGCGACGACCGGACCGGCGACGGCGACCTGATCCAGGCGCTGCGTGCCGCCGGGGTCGAGCCGGCGGATCCGGATCTCCCGGCCGGTCTCGTCGCCCAGGCCCGCGAGCACGCGGCCCGCGTCCTGGACGAACGGGACTGCCTGCGCCGCCTGGTCGAGACGGGCCTGCCCGTGCTGCGTCTGCCCCGGCTGATCGACGGCGCCGATCTGGGCGGCGTCTACGAGCTGGCCGACCGGCTCGCCGAGCAGGGGGTGCGCCGATGAGCGCCGACCGGCTGGACATGGGACGACTGCTCGGCGACCCGGCCACCAAGGTGCTGGTGACCTGCGGTGCGGGTGGCGTCGGCAAGACGACCACGGCCGCGGCCATGGCGCTGTGGGCCGCCGACCGGGGTCGCACCGTGGCCGTGCTGACCATCGACCCGGCCCGCCGGCTCGCGCAGTCGCTCGGCCTGGGCGAACTGGACAACGAGCCCCGCCGGGTGACGGTGGACCTCGCCCACCCCGACGGTCAGCTGTGGGCGATGATGCTGGACACCCGGCGCACCTTCGACGAGATGGTCGCTGCGCACTCCAGCCCGCAACGGGCCGAACAGATCTACGCCAATCCCTTCTACCAGTCGATCTCCTCGTCGTTCTCCGGGACGCAGGAGTACATGGCGATGGAGAAGCTGGGGCAGCTGGCCGCCACCGGCTCCTACGACCTCATCGTGGTCGACACCCCGCCGAGCCGGTCGGCGCTGGACTTCCTGGACGCCCCGCAACGCATGTCCTCGTTCCTGGACGGCCGGATGATCCGGATGCTGGGCACCCCCGGGCGCGGTGTGCTCAAGGTGGTCGGGGCGGGGTTCTCGCTGTTCACCCGGGCCGTGACGTCGGTGATCGGCGGTCAGATGCTCACCGACGCGGCCGCCTTCGTGACCCTGTTCGAGGACATGTTCGGCGGCTTCCGGGCGCGGGCGGAGACCACCTACCGACTGCTGCGGGCCCCGGGCACGAGCTTCGTGGTGGTGTCGATCCCGGAGGCGGACGCGCTCCGCGAGGCCTCGTACTTCGCGGACCGGCTGCGCGCCGAGCGGATGCCACTGGCCGGCCTGGTCCTCAACCGCACGCATCCCGCCGTCGCGGGCCTGAGCCGGGAGAGCGCCGAACGGATCGCCGACGACGTGGCCGGGAGCGATCCGGTGAGCGCCGGGATCCTCCAGGTACACGCCGCCCGGGCTGCGGTCCGGGCCGCCGAGCGACGGATGCGCGCCCGGTTCGTCCGGCAGCACAGCGATCTCGCGGTGGTCGAGGTACCCGCCCTGCCGTCCGACGCCCACGACGTACCGGCGCTGCGCGAGGTCGGCCGCCGGCTCACCACCGGCTGACGGCCGGGTCGGGCCGGCCACACCGGCCGGACGACGCCCCGGCCGCGTCCGGGTTGCCCGGTGAGGAGCTTCTCACCTGGGCCGACCCCGCCGGTCCGGCGGACCGGGCGGTGTCGGTGTCCGCCGGTACCCTGGCCCACGTGCGAGTGATGACGGGTCTCGGTCGGCTGGTGATCGGCACCCTGCTCGCGGGGGCGCTGGTGGCCGGACTCCTCCTGCCCTACACCCTGGGTCTGGGCATGGCGTCGAACAAGGTGGCCACGGCCGTGCAGGGTGCGGAGGCCGCCGCCCTGGACGAGCCGGTCCCGTTGACCACGACGTTCACCGACTCCCAGGGCACGCCGATCGCCTACGTCTACAACCAGAACCGGGTCCAGCGGCCGCTGGCCGGCATCTCGGACTACCTGCAGAAGGCCGTCGTCGCGGTCGAGGACCGCCGCTTCTTCACCCACAACGGGGTCGACTGGCGAGGGACGGTCCGGGCCCTGCTGGTCAACGCCCAGGGCGACCAGGGCCCGCAGGGCGGGTCCACCCTCACCCAGCAGTACGTGAAGAACTACCTCTACCTGGTGCAGGCGAAGACCGAGGCCGAGAAGGCCGACGCGATCGCGGCGACCCCCATCCGCAAGCTCCGCGAGGCGCGGATGGCGCTGGCCCTGGAGGCCCAGCTCAACAGCAAGGACGCCATCCTCGAGCGCTACCTCAACCTGGTCGCGTTCGGCCCGTCCACCTACGGCGCGGAGGCGGCCAGCAAGCGGTACTTCGGGGTCGACGCCGACCAGCTCACCCTGCCGCAGGCGGCGCTGCTGGCCGGGATGGTCAACAACCCGAACAAGTTCAACCCGCTCAACCCGGACCGCATCGAGGACGCCAAGAAGCGCCGGGACACCGTGTTGACCCTGATGGCCCAGCAGAAGTGGATCAGCCCCCAGGCTGCGGACGAGGCCAAGGCCGCCGATCTCGGGCTCAACCCGCAGACGGTGCCCAACGGGTGCGTGGCCGCGCCGAACTCGGAGACCGACGGCTTCTTCTGCACCTACGTGACCGACTACCTGGCCGGTGTCGGCCTGGACTACGACACGGTCGCCTCCGCCGGGTACACGGTGAAGACGACCCTGGATCCGACGGTGATGGCCGCGGCCAAGGCCGCGACGACCTCCAACGCCGACCCGAACGACCCCGCTGTGGCCCGGATCGCCAACGTGACCGCCGTGGTGCAGAAGGGCGAGCCCCGCAAGGTGGCCGCCCTGGCCAGCAACCGGCCGTTCGGCCTGAACGCCGAGGCCGGGCAGACGGTGCAGAAGCTGACGACCACCTTCGCCCCGCTCGGCGCCGGCTCGACCTTCAAGATCTTCACCGCCGCCGCGGCCCTGGAGGCCGGCTGGGGGACCAACAACGTTGTCGACGTGCCGGCCGAGTACCCCAGCACGATCAATCCCGGGTCGATCACGAGGAATGCCGGCACCTTCCCGACGCGGATGACGATCGCCCAGGCTCTCGCCACCTCCCCCAACACCGCCTTCGTGAACCTGGAGGAGTCGGTCGGCCTCGGCAAGGTGGCCGAGATGGCTGTCCGCCTCGGGATGAAGGGCTACCTCCTCGACGCGGGCGAGGTCGTCCCGTCGTTCGCCGGGACGGGCACCGACTACGAGCAGCAGATCACCGCCCAGAAGATCGCTTCCTTCACCCTCGGGGTCTCCCCGGTGAGCCCGCTGGAACTGGCCAACGTGGGTGCCACGATCGCCTCGGACGGACGCTGGTGCCCGCCCACCCCGGTGGACACCATCACCGACCGGGACGGCCGCCTGGTCGCCTGGAACTCCATCCCGTGCGAGGAGGCGGTTCCCAAGGAGCTGGCCCGCACCCTGGCCGTGGCCATGGAGGGCGACCTGGAGAACGTGAACGGGACGAAGGGGACCGCCTTCGACGCCGCGAGCGCCGCCGGCTGGAACTTCACCGCGGCCGGCAAGACGGGGACCACCCAGACCTACCGGTCCTCGGCGTTCCTGGGCTTCACCCCGCAGACCAGTGCCTCGGTCCTGGTGTGGGACTACCTCCCCCAACCGCAGTCCATCTGCCGAGACCCGCTCCGTTCGTGCTCCGAGGACGAGGCACTGCAGGCCGGCAACGGTATGTCCGGTGGCTCGGTCCCCGCGCAGACCTGGTTCTCCATGATGAATCCGCTGGTCCAGGGAGCCGAACCCCAGCTCTTCGCCCCGGCCTCCTCCACCTACATCACCGGGTCGCAAGCCACCCAGGTGCCGAATGTGGTGGGGCGACCGCTGGAGGACGCCACCGCGGAGCTCACCTCGCGAGGCTTCCTGGTGGCCACGAGCTCCAAGCAGGGCACGGGCGCAGTGGCGAACGTCGTGGTGGGCCAGACGCCGACCGGGAACGCCCCGGCGGGCTCCACCATCAACCTGACCATCTCCGCCGGCGGGGCCAACTGAGCCGACCGGGAGCCCGCACGACCGCCTCTAGGCTGGCGGCCATGTCCTCCCGTTCCACCCCGTCCGTCCGTCGTCCCGCCCGATCCCGGGCGGCCCCCCTGCTCGGAGCGGCCGTCGCTGCGGGAGCCGCCGCGGCCGGCTGGGGGCTGGTCGAGCCGTCCCTGTTCGCGTTGCGCCGGATCGACGTGCCGGTGCTCGCGCCCGGCGCCTGGCCGATCCGACTGCTGCACATCTCCGATCTGCACCTGGTGCCGGGACAGGACCGCAAGGCGCGGTGGGTGTCCGGGCTGGCCGATCTGCGACCCGATCTGGTGATCAACACCGGCGACACCCTCTCCCACGCCCGTTCGGTGCCGGCCGCGGTGGCCGCCTTCGGCGGTCTGCTGGACCTGCCGGGCGCGTTCGTCTTCGGCAACAACGACTACTACGCGCCCATCCGGAAGTCCCCGCACCGGTACTTCTTCGGGGCCCAGCCGTTGCCCACCCGTCCGGTCGACCTGCCCTGGCAGGATCTGCGCGCCGCGCAGGCCGAACGGGGCTGGGTGGACCTGGACAACACCCGGGCGACGCTGACCGTGCTCGGTCAGCGCATCGCGCTCGCCGGACTCGACGACCCGTTCACCCGGCGCGACCGGTACGCCGAGATCGCCGGGCCGGCCGACCCGGAGGCGGTGGTGCGCATCGGCGTCGTCCACGCCCCGCAACCGCGCGTGCTGGACCGGTTCGCCGACGACGGCTACGACCTGGTCCTGGCCGGGCACACCCACGGCGGCCAGGTCCGCCTGCCCGGCGTCGGTGCGTTGACGACCAACTGCGACCTGGACAGGTCGCGGGCGCGGGGCCTGTCCCGGTGGGGCGCCCACACCCGACTGCACGTGTCGGCGGGCCTGGGCTGCAATCCGTACGTGCCGGTCCGGTTCTGCTGTCGGCCGGAGGCGACCCTGCTGACCCTCGTCCCCCGGGCCTGAGCCCGTCCGGGCCCTGGCCCGGGTCGAACCGGGCCGGGGCTGACCGGCCCGGGGCAGGCGCCGGACGGTCAGGACCACCCCCGGGGATCGGCTATGGTTGTCCACGGTTCCCTCGGGGTGTGGCGCAGCTTGGTAGCGCGCTTCGTTCGGGACGAAGAGGCCGCAGGTTCAAATCCTGTCACCCCGACCAGACACGGGCCCCCCGGATTTCCGGGGGGCCCGTCGTCGTTCCCGACCATCCGCTCCCGCCCTGCCGGACGAGCCCGGTCCGACCGTCTCCGATCGCCCCGAACCCTGTTCGTCCCCGGTGGTCACGGTCGCTGCCGTCGGTCGCCTGCGGAGCGTTACGCTGAGCGGACGATCCGTGCGGCGTGACCGGACGATCCCCTTCCCCCCGAGGTGTCCTGGGCCAGCGCGGCGGACCGGTGTGCCGCTGCGCTCCCCCGAGTCCGGAAGGCTGAGCGTGGGCGCGAGCACTGGGGCCGATGAGGTCAGCGGTCGGGAGTTCGTCTTCGGCGCGTACCCGCTCCGCGCCGTGGACCGTGTGTGCGACGTCCTGGAGGCCCTGGCCCGGACGGAGCACGGCGCCACCCTCTCCTCGGTCGCCGCCGGCGCCGCGTTGCCGAAGAGCTCCGCCTACCGGTACCTCGCTGCCCTCGAGGGGCGCGGCTGGGTCGCCCGGGAGGACGACGGCCTCACCTACCGGCTGACCGCCTCCGCCGCCGTCCGCCGCATCCCGTCGCGGGCCGAACACACGGACCGGATCCTGCAGGCGGCCCGGCCGCTGCTGGCGCAGATGCGGGCGACCAACCGGTTGGCCGCCGGTCTGACCGATCTGGACGCCGGTGCGGTCCGCGTGCTCTGGATCGAGACCCCGCCGCGGCTCGCCGCCATCGGGGTGCTGCCGGGCGACCGTCTGCCGGTGTTCGGCTGCGCGAGCGGACGGGCCCTGGCCTCCCAGTTGTCCGATCCCGAGGTCGCCGAGCTCCTCGGTGCCCTCCCCGGTCACCCGGCGACCGCCCCGGCACACCACCTCCAGGACCTGCACCGGGTCCGCGGAGACGGCTTCGCCGTCGGGGACTGCGAGACCACGGCGGGGGTGCGCTCGATCGGCGTCCCGGTACCCGGGACGCCGCCGATGGCCCTGTCGGTCACCGGGACGGAGCAGGACATCCCGGCCGAGCGCATCCCCACCCTGATCCGGATGCTGCGCCGGGCCAGTCTGGTGCTGAGCCACAAGGTGGCCGGCTGACGGGGACCCGCCCGTGCTGTCCGTCCGTCCCGGCCGTGCGGGGCAGGATGGGGGCATGGATTCCGTGTCACCGTCCCCGTCCGTCCCGGCCCCCGCCGCCCCCGCCCCTGCGGACGACGCCGTCCGGGCCGATCCCGGGCACGGGTCGACCCCGGCGGACGCACCCGCACGACGCCACCCCCGGGCCGTCGTCCCGGACACCCTGTTCACCGATCCGGCCGACGAACAGCGCTGGCGGGCACGGTTCTCGGCCGTCCGGCTGGGGCTGCCCACTCCCGCACGGGACGCCGAGAACCGCACGGTGTTCGTCACCAACGCCTCGGGTCGCTACGAGCTCACCTGCTGGGCGGTCGACACCGATGTCCGCACGCAGGCGACCGACCGACCGGACGGCACCACCCACGGCGCCCTGACCCCCGACGGCGGGCAGCTGTGGTGGTTCGACGACGACGCCGGCAACGAGTTCGGCAGCTGGCAGGTGCAGCCCTTCGGCAGCGGACCGGGCAGCGCACAGCCCGCGCCGGCACTGCAGGGGGTGGCCCCGGGCTATCCCGCCGGTCTGGAGCTGGGTGACCGCGTGGTGCTGGCCGGATTCTCCGACGACGACGGGACGCGGGTGCACCGGGCCGTTCCGGGGTCGGCCGACTCCGCGGAACTGGTCTACGAGCACGAGACCGACGGCGGGGTCGGCGCCCTGTCGGCGGACGAGACCCTGTGGGTGCTGGCGCATTCCGAGCACGGCGATTCCCGGTATCCGGCGCTGCGGGTGTTCACCACGGACGGGAACGACGTCGTCGCCGAGCTGGACGACGGCCCCGGGAAGGGTCTGAACCCGGTCGCGTTCTCCCCCGTCCCGGGCGATCAACGGCTGCTGGTCGGCCACGAGAGGCGCGGCCGCGACGAGCTGCTCGTCTGGGACCCGACCACCGGTGCGGTCCAGGAGCTGGTCGTCGACCTGCCCGGCGATCTCGACGGTGATTTCGAGCCGGACGGCGGGGCCGTGCTGGTGCTGCGGACCCACGCCGGCCGCACCACCCTGCACCGCTTCCAGCCCGCCACCGGGGAGCTGGACCACCTCCCGGCGGCCAAGGGCGAGGTGGCCGGTGCGGTCACCCGCCGGGACGGCAGCGTCTGGTACCGCTGGTCGAGTGCGGCCAGCCCGGCTCAGGTCCGCGTGCTGCATGCCGACGGCAGCGACGCCACCCTGCTCACCGCGGACGGCCCGGCCGCGCCGGACTCCGAACCGGTGACCGACGTGTGGGTCGACGGCCCGGGCGGGTCGATCCACGCCCTGCTCGGCATGCCGGCCGGTCCGATGCCCGACGGCGGCTGGCCGACGGTCTTCTTCCTGCACGGCGGCCCCGCCGCGGCCGACGAGGACTCCTACGACGCGACCCGCGCCGTGTGGCTGGACGCCGGCCTGGCCGTCGTCCAGGTCAACTACCGCGGCTCGACGGGGTACGGATCGACCTGGCGGGACGCGTTGACCGAACGCATCGGACACACCGAGCTCGCCGATGTCGCCGCCGTCCACGACCGGCTGATCGCCGACGGGGTGGTCGATCCCGCCCGGTCGGTGGTGGCCGGCTACTCCTGGGGCGGGTTCCTGACCCTGCTCGCGGTGGGTAGCCAGCCCGACCGGTGGGCGGCCGGGGTGGCCGGGGTGCCGGTGGCCGACTACATCGCGGCCTACGAGGACGAGATGGAGCCGCTCCGGGCCTACGACCGGGCGCTGTTCGGCGGTTCCCCGCAGGAGCGGCCGGAGGCGTACCGCGATTCGTCGCCGCTCACCTGGGTGCAGGACGTCCGGGTGCCGGTGCTGATCCTGGCCGGCGAGAACGACCCCCGCTGCCCCATCCGGCAGATCGACAACTATCTGGACGCGCTGGCCGACCGGGCCGCGCACGAACCGGCCGCGCCGCGCTACGCCGAGTACCGCTACGAGGCCGGACACGGGTCGATGGTCGTCCAGGAACGGATCCGCCAGGTGGCGTGCGAGGTCGACTTCGTCCGGGCCGCGCTCGCGCTCACCCCCGCGACGCCGTCGACGGGCTGACCCGCCGCCCACCCGTCCGACGGGGGCGGGACGGGTGCGGTCTCAGTCCGCGGTTCGGAACCGCTCCGCGAAGTCGATGAGCTGGTCGGCCACGGTGCCGATCAGCTGGCCGGCGTTCTCGTCCGGGGTACTGCCGTCGGCCTCGAACCGGGTGACGCTGCCGTTCAGGGCGAGGCCGATCGGGGTGGGCCAGCCCCGCAGGGCGTGCACCACCTGGCGCAGGGTGCCCAACGTGGTGACGGCGGCCTGCCAGCCCTTGGCCACGGCGACCGGGGCCACCGCACGGCCGGACAGGTAGGGACGCTCGTCCTGCGCCAGCTCCTCCAGGTAGTCGACGGCGTTCTTGACCAGTCCGGACAGGGTCCCGTGGTACGCCGGCGAGGCGATGACCACCCCGTCGGCGCGGCGCACCGCCTCCAGGTAGTCGCGGGTGCCGTCCGGCAGGTGCACGCCGTAGTGGTACGGCGGGAGGTCCAACTGGGCGCCGGTGAACGCCTGGACGGTCGCACCCCGCCGCTCCGCCGCGCCCAGCACGGCGCGCAGTGCCCGCTCGGACTGCGAGTCGGGATCGACCGACCCGCCCAGACCCACGATGAAGACCATGGGCCGATCATGCCCGGCGCGCGGACCGGGCCCCGCCCCGGCCGGGTGTGACGATGTCCGACGGGCACAATCGCAGGACCGCCGGGCACGGGTTCGGCGTTGCGACGAGCGCCGGGGGGTGCAGGACATGGCGGTGGCTCGACCGGACGCCGCAACCCGCACACCGGGCCTTCGTCGAACCTCCCCGGCCGCCGTGGTCGTCTCGTTGCTGATCACCGTGCTCGCCGGCTGTTCGACCGGGGCGCTCGCCGAGGGCAACCGGACATCCGTACCGGCTGGATCAGCCGCGGCCGCCTCCCCGGTGTCGGAGTCGAGGCGCACCGAGCCGGCGTCGGAGGCACCGACCGCCTCGACGGCCGGCTCCCCGGACACCACACCGGCACCGGCACGGCAGATCAGCGTGTTCCCGCTGCCCGCAGGACTGACCCCGGAGGCCAGCGGCATCGCCCGGTCCGCCGCCGACCCGGGCGTCTTCTTCCTCGTGGACGACGCGAACGGCCCCGCCACGATCGACGCCGTCCGCCTCGCCCCGGACGGTGCCCGCCGCGCCGGCCGCTGGCTCGTCGACCAGGTGACCGTCGGCAACCCGGAAGCGCTGGCCACCGGGTCCTGCGGACCGCGGGGACCGGCCGACACCCGGTGCCTGTACCTCGGGGACATCGGGGAGGCCGACCGGGACGACATCGCCGTCCTGCGGGTCGCCGAGCCGCCGGTGACCGACGACCCCGCTGCGTCGGGAACGGTCGACGACCCGGCGGTGCTGGTGGCTCAGGAACTGGTGCGCTTCACCTACCCGGACACCCCGCAGGACGCCGAGTCGATGGCCGTCGACACCGACGGAGCGATGCTCATCCTGTCCAAGCCACGCAAGCCGGCGCTCGGCGAGCAGGGTGATCCGGTCCGGCTGTACCGGGGTGACCCGGGAGGTGGGGTGCTCACCCTGGTCACCGAGTTCCGGCTGCCCGCTCCCCTGCGGCCCCTGCAGTCGCGCCTGGTCGGGGTCCGCCCCACCGACATGGCCGTGGACGGTGACCGGGTGCTGGTGCTCACCTACGACCAGGTGCTGGAGTACCGCCGCCCCGATCCGGCGGCCCCCCTCACCGACTTCCCGACCTGGCCGGTGCAGGAATTGACCTCCGCGTCGCTGCCGCAGGCCGAGGGCATCGCGGGCGCCGGCGACGGATGCGGATTCGTGGTCGCCTCCGAGGCCGGTCCGGGCGGGTCGGTCGGGTCCCTGGCCACCGTCACCTGCTGACCCCCCCCCGGACTTCCGGAGGAGGACCGGCGTCAGAAGGTCAGCGTCAGCAGCAGGGTCGGCAGCACCCAGGCGCCGGTCCTGTCGGTGAGGACCAGGGTGTCCCCGCGCCACGTCATGCTCGGGGCGACCGGCGGCGCCTGCACCCCGAGAACCTGCCCGAACACCGGGATACCGGTCTCCAGGTGCACGATCTGCAGCACGTATCCCCGTGGGGTGTTCACGGTCATCGCGAGGTACTCCCCGTCGCCGGACCAGGCCACGGCCGAGCAGCGGTCGGTGGCGTCCGTCGCGGTCCGGGTGGTCCCGCTCGCCAGCTGGGTCACCAGCATCGGTCCCTGGACACCGCCGGCATCGGTCGGGCAGGCCATGACCGAGACGCCCCGCGGATCCGCGCCCTGGAGCACCAGCCGCTTCCCCCGTCGGCCATGCCCACGTCCCGCGCCTGCCCGGTCACCCGGTCCACCGACCACACGTGTCCGCGTTGCGGTCCCGCACCCGGTGACAGGAACAGCTCGAGGTCGGTCGTCCACATCTCGGGACCGTTCGCGGTGATGTCGCGAGGCAGCCCGGTCAGCTCCGTGGTCGTCTCTCCCGTGGCCCGGTCGACCCGCACCACCTCCCCGGTCGCCCCCACCTCGGGGATGACGAGCAGGGCGTCGTCCCCGTCCCACACGGCACTGGACAGGCTCCACGAGACGTCGCCGGTGGAGCCGGGGGGACGCACGGCCAGCACCGTGCCGTCGACGGCGTCGAGGATGGACACCGTGGCCGAGGACGGCGGCCCGGCGACGACGACCGCGGACAGCCCGCCCGGTGCGAACGCCCACCAGGTCGGCCCGGCGGCCCCGGCGAGGTCGAGGACGCACCGGGTGGGGCCGGGGGCCAGGACGGTCGGTTCCAGGCACACCTGACCGTCCTGCACAGCCAGGGCCACCAGCCCGGTGGGCGACACGGGGCCGGTGTGGCCGGACAGCATCATCAGCTCGGCCGACCAGCTCTGCGCCGTGGGCACCTGATCGGCCGGCGGCCACACGGCGGGAGCCGGGACGGGCAGAGCAGGGGCGGCGTCGAGGACCGGTGCCGGGTCGACGAGGTCGTCGTCCGCCGTCCCGACGGACGCTCCGACCGACTCCCCCACCGGCCCGGTGACCATCGGGGCGGGCGCCGGGACCGCCGGGGCGAGCGACGAGGGCCCGACTGTGGGGGATGTCGGGGACGTCTCCGCTGAGGATGCCGCAGCACCGGCCGGGGGCATCGACGGCGCGGACGAGCAGGCGGCGAGCAGGGCGGTCACCACCGTGAGCAGCCCGACCAGGAGCGGAGGTCTCCACGAGACGCGGTGCGCAGCAAATGATCCGACAGGACCGGTGGACCGGGAGGGAAGCAGCAGCATGGCCAGGACGGTAGGGCGGACGGCACCCTGGAGTCGGGAGTTGTCCACAATGGCTGCCCCGCAGGCCCACGTGCCCCGGATTCAGGCGGGCTCGGGCCGGGCCAGGAAGTCCTCGTCGGGCAGGTGCACCCAGCCCTCGATGGCAGCGGCGGCGAGCTGGCCGGGACGGGGCGGCCTCGTCCGGCCGAGCACGGCGGCCCCGGCGACCAGCGCCACGATGACGGCGTCCAGCGCGTCATGGCTGCGCGCGCAGAGCTCCACGACTGCGGGCTCCCACGTGAGCCACGGCGTGGCCGCCTGCAGTCGCGCGAAGAGGTCCGCGGTCACCCCGTCCCTCTTCTTGGCCCCGATCATCTTCAGGCCCCACTGCCGCAGGGCGGCGGCCGGGTAGCACTCGACCACCACCGAGCCGATCCCACTGCGGGACAACGGATGTCCGGCCCGTTCGATCATCGCGAGCAGCGTCGCGGCCCGCATGGCCGGGTAGGCGATGAGATCGGCGGACACGCTGAGCGGCCAGAGCTTCGTGAGCCGATGCACCTCGTGGTCGGTCAGCCGGTGGGTCAACCGCTTCTCCCGCATCGCGGCCAGCACGGTCTCCGGTTCGACGGTGCCGGTGCGCTGGGCGGTCAGCAGGTCCTGGAAGGCCACCGGCCAGCCGAGCGGACTGTCGATGCCCAGCAGCTCCACCCGGCCGGCCAGCTCGACGATCCGCTCGTTCGTCCCGCGCAGGGCGACGGCCTGCACCTGAGCGGTCACCGCACCGAGATCGTCGATCCGCCAGTCGATCTCGGCCAGGCCGGTACCCGCGTCCTGGGACGCGAGATCCACCCCGCCGGTCCGGAACACCGCCACCGTCAGAGGCGGGCGGCCACCAGCTCGGCGATCTGCACGGTGTTCAGGGCGGCCCCCTTGCGGAGGTTGTCGTTGGAGACGAACAGCACCAGCCCGCGACCCTCCGGCGCGCCCTGGTCGGGGCGGATCCGACCGACGTAGGACGGGTCGTTCCCGGCCGCCTGCAACGGATTCGGCACGTCGGTCAGCTCGACCCCGGGCGCGGTGGAGAGCAGCTCGGTGGCCTCGTCGGCACTGATCGGCCGGTCGAACTCGGCGTGGATGGACAGCGAGTGCCCGGTGAAGACCGGGACCCGCACGCAGGTGCCGGAGACGAGCAGGTCCGGGATGTGCAGGATCTTGCGGGACTCGTTGCGGAGCTTCTGCTCCTCGTCGGTCTCGCCGCTGCCGTCGTCGACCAGGTTGCCGGCCAGCGGGATGACGTTGAAGCCGATGGTACGCACGTACTTCTGCGGCTCGGGGAAGCTCACCGCGGAACCGTCGTGGGCCAGCGCCGGCGCGTCGGACCCGGCCGCCCGGATCTGCGTGTCCAGCTCGGTGACCCCGCCGATGCCGCTGCCGGACACCGCCTGGTAGGTGCTGACCAGCAACCGGCGCAGGCCGGCCCGGTCGTGCAACGGCCGGAGCACGGGCATGGCCGCCATGGTCGTGCAGTTGGGGTTGGCGATGATCCGGCCGCCGCCCGCGCCGATGGCCAGGTCGATGTCGTCCGGGTTGACCTCGGAGACCACCAGGGGGATCGCGTCGTCCCGCCGCCAGGCCGAGGAGTTGTCGACCACGACGACACCGGCGGCGGCGAACCGCGGCGCCTGCACCTTCGACGTGCTCGCCCCGGCCGAGAACAGGGCGATGTCCAGACCCCTGGGATCGGCCGTCGCGGTGTCCTCGACCACGACGTCCTCGCCGCGCCAGTCCAGCGTCGAACCGGCCGACCGGGCGGAGGCGAAGTACCGCATCTCCGCGACCGGGAAGTCGCGCTCGGCCAGGATGCTGCGCAGCACTCCGCCGACCTGCCCGGTGGCGCCGACGATTCCGATCCGCAGTCCGCGCGGAGTGGTCAGGGCCTGGCTCGTCATGCTCATCGTCCCGTTCCGCCGTAGACCACGGCCTCTTCGCCGCCGCCGAGCTCGAACGCCGCGTGCAGCGCCGTCACCGCCCGGTCGAGCTCGAGATCCCGCACGAGCACGGAGATCCGGATCTCCGAGGTGGAGATGATGTCGATGTTCACGCCCGCCTCGGCCAGGGCCTCGCAGAACGTGGCCGTCACGCCGGGGTGGCTGCGCATGCCCGCACCGATCAGCGAGACCTTGCCGACGTGGTCGTTGTAGACGATCTGGTCGAAACCGATGTCTCCGCGCCGGTTCTCCAGCGCCTCGACGGCCCGCGGACCGTCGGACTTGGGCAGCGTGAAGGTGATGTCGGTGCGGCCCTCGGCGGCCCGGGACACGTTCTGCACGACCATGTCGATGTCGATCTCCGCGTCGGCGATGGTGCGGAAGATGCGCGCGGCCACGCCGGGATGGTCGGGCACGGCGACGACGGTCACCTTGGCCTCGCCCCGCTCGTGCGCGACGCCGGTGATCAGGGCCTGTTCCACGGGAAGATCCTCCATGCTGCCTTGGACGATGGTGCCCTCGAGGTCGGAGTACGAGGAGCGGACGTGCACGGGGACGCCGTAGCGGCGGGCGTACTCCACGCACCGCAGCATCAGGACCTTGGCCCCGGAGGCGGCCATCTCGAGCATCTCCTCGTAGGTGATGCGGTCGAGCTTGGCGGCGTCCGGGACGATCCGCGGGTCGGCGGTGAAGACGCCGTCCACGTCGGTGTAGATCTCGCAGACGTCGGCGTCCAGGGCCGCGGCCAGGGCGACGGCGGTGGTGTCCGACCCACCGCGCCCCAGCGTGGTGATGTCCTTGGTGTCCTGCGAGACGCCCTGGAACCCGGCGACCAGGGCGATGTGCCCCGCGTCGAGCGCGGCGCGGATGCGTCCGGGGGTGACGTCGATGATGCGGGCCTTGCCGTGGGTGGACGTGGTGATCACCCCGGCCTGCGACCCGGTGAACGACTGGGCCTGCGCGCCGAGTGAGTGGATGGCCATGGCGACCAGGGCGTTCGAGATGCGCTCACCGGAGGTCAGCAGCATGTCCAGCTCGCGGGCCGGTGGGACCGGCGCGACCTGCTGGGCGAGGTCCATCAGCTCGTCGGTGGTGTCCCCCATGGCCGAGACGACGACCACGACGTCGTGACCGTCCTTGCGGGTGGCGACGATGCGCTCGGCCACGCGCTTGATGCGCTCGGCCGTGGCCACCGACGATCCGCCGTACTTCTGGACGACGAGGCCCACCGCTCCTCCTGACCTGAGCACGCCCGAACGCGCTCGCGCACGACCCGACGGGATGTCGACGGGTCTGTCTGCTGTCCGGCCGGTCGGGCCCTCGCGACCCCCGCGCCGACCCCGGGTCGACGACCTCCGAACGGCCCCAGATTACCGTCCGGCGCGCCGCTGTCCGGCCGCGCAGGAGCGGCCCGGACGCGACGGGCGGGCTTGCGGCCGAGCGCCACCGGAACCGGACGACCTCCCGTCCACCGGCTCAGTGCCGTGGTTCTTCTCCCCCACTGCTGGTGCCGGGCAGCAGGTGCTCGTCGGCCCACAGCAGCCGGAGCCACAGATCGGTGAACCCGGGGACCACCGCGGTGAGCGGGGCGAGGTCGTCGACGACCAGACCGGGCACCCGCAGACCGAGGACAGCGCCGGCCATCGCCACGGCGGCGGACCCCGCCGTGGGCCAGCTCCCGCCCGTCGGCGGCCCCGGATCGACGATCAGGACGTCACCCTCCCGCCGGACCCGGCCGCCGACCGCCGTCACCGCCGCGAGGACCGCGGTCACTTCGGGTACGTCGCCGACCCGGAGTTCGGATCGGCCGTCGGCCAGCGCGGCGAGGACCACGAGCACCGGCACCGGTCCCGGCAGGCCGCGGAGGTCGGCGCGGACCCCGGTCAGCTCGCCGGAGGTCGACCGGCTCGTGCAGGTCAGACCTTCGGCGGTGCGCACGACGTACGTGCCGAGATCGGCGAGCACCGCGCGGACACGGTCGCCGGCCGGGTCGTGCGCCGGCCAGGTGCGGACCACCACCGTCCCGGTGGTCAGCGCGGCCGCGGCGAGGAACCCGGCGGCCACGGCGAGATCCGGGGCCACGGGTCGCACGGTGGGGTCGACGGCATCGACCGGCCGGGGGCCCGCGCCGGCCGGGACGACCAGCCAGCCGTCCGGCCCCGTCCGGACGTCCGCCCCCGCCGCCCGGGCCCGGTCGCACGCGGCGAGCGTGGCCGGCGTGTGGGCGGGATCGGTGAGCAACACCGGGCCGACGCCCGCGGCGGCCCGGGCCACCTCGGCCAGGGTGGCGGTCGGGGATCCCGGCACGGAGACCCGCCCGCGTACCGGGATCAGGGCGGTGGGCGCCGACCACCCCGACGGCCTGTCGTCCCGCTGCCACGCGTCCCGTCCGGTCACCTCGTCCGTCCTTCCTGCGCCCCGTCTTCCGGTCCTCTGTCTTCCGGTCCTCTGTCTTCCGGTCCTCTGTCTTCCGGTGCTCCGTCCACCCCTGACCCGGCGACGACGGCCGGGCCGAGCGCCCCGTCCGGACCGGGGGATCCGGTCTGGTACCGCTCCTTGATCACCGACAGGTGCACCCAGCTCTCCAGCGAGCTCACCCCCGGCAGCTGACGGACCTCGTCGACGAGTTCGACGGCCCGCGCCATGGTCGGCGCGTGCACGGTGGCGACGAGGTCGAACCGTCCCGTGGTGGTGGCCAGGAAGCGCGTCGACTCCCGACCGGACAGGGCCTCGACGAGGTCGCGGTCCCCGTCGGCCGGACCGGACAGGGTCACCCCGACCCCGACCGCGTACTCCTGCTCCCCCACGCCGGCCGAGACCAGCACGCCGACCCGGACGATCCGCTCGTCGATCAACCGCCGGACGCGGGTGCGCACGGTGCCCACGGCAAGCCCGGTCTGCCGGCTCATCTCCACCAGGGACATCCGGCCGTCGGTCTGGAGCAGTTCCAGCAGGGCACGGTCCACCCGGTCGATGTCCTGGGCGGAGCCCGCGGTGGGCCGCATGACGTCCAGGACGAGCGAGGTGACGGTCAACGTGCTCACCCGCCGCACCCCCGGGACGGCGCGGATCCGGGTCAGCGCCCGCGCGAGGGCGACCGGGTCGGGCACCCGGACCTCGGCGATGAGGTCGACCGCGCCGGCGACCAGCGAGACGAACGGGGTGTCCGACTCCGCGGCGAGCCGCTCGGCCACCGCCCGCACCGGTCCGTCCACCGTCACCGAGATGTGCGCGACGCTGTGCAGCCCGAGCACCGAGGGATGCACGACACCGACGACCCGGATGGTGCCGGCGGCCAGCATCGCGGACAGCCGCAGGGCCACCGCGGACCGCGACATCCCCACGGCTGCGGCCAGTTCCTGCTGACGGGCCCGACCGTCCGTCCGCAGCGCCGAGATGAGCGCGGCATCCAGGTGGTCCATCCGCACCTCCGACACAGGATGTTTACACGGCCCGATCGGTGCCGCCCGGCTGACAGAAAGACCGTCCGGCGGCACTCTAGCCGACCGTTCTGCTCACTTGCGCGTGTTCATCGGAGCAATTCAGGCACGAAACGTGGCCGTCATCAAACCGGGCCATGGTGCACGGGCGGTCCGGTCGTTAGCGTCACCGCCCAGCGAGGCGCCCCCGCCGACGTCGGCGCCACGACCCGTCGCGATTCCGGCCGGACAGCAGTGCCCACGTCCCGGTCCGCACCGTCCCGCCCGCACCCGTCCCGCCCGCCCCGGCCGCCCGGCCACCTGGAGGAACCTGCATGAAGCGCATCACCGCGGCCGCCGCGCTCGCCGCCGCCGCCCTCACCCTGGCCGCCTGCGGCTCGTCGTCCACCACCGCCGGATCGTCCGCGAGCAGCGCCACGAGCGCCGCCGCCTCGGCCGGGTCGTCGGCCACGTCCGGGTCGGCCGCCTCCGGCTCCGCCGTCGCCGCCCCCGCCGGTCTGATCTCCGACGGCGAGGTGAGCCTGTGCATCGACCCCGAGTACGCGCCCATGGAGTACTACGAGAACGGCACCAGCGGTGACCCGATCGGCTTCGACGCCGACGGTGCCCGCGCCCTGGCCGAGCTGTGGGGACTCCCGCTGACCTTCCAGGTCACCACCTTCGACGGGCTGATGCCGGCGCTGCAGGCCAAGCGCTGCGACATCCTGTGGTCGGCGCTCTACATGAGCGAGGAGCGCCTGCAGGTCGCCGACGCGACCGCCTTCATGAACACCGGCCCCGGGCTCATCGTGCCCACCGGTTCGGCCATCGCCACCGCCGACGACCTGTCCGGCAAGACCGTCGCGGTGCAGGGCGGCGGGGCGAACGAGAAGACCCTGGTGGACCTCTCGGCCGAGTTCGAGGCGGCCGGCAAGGCCCCGATCACCGTGCAGCCGTACCCCAAGACGGCCGAGACCGTCGCCGCCGTCACCAACGGCAAGGCCGATGCCCTCATCGAGACCGACGTGGCCTGCGCCGACATGGTGTCCAAGTCCGGCGGCAAGCTGACCATCGCCCCCGGGGTCTTCCCCACCGAGACCCAGTTCGGCGTGTTCACCGTCAAGGGCTCGCCGATGAGCGCCGCCGTGGCCGAGGGCATCGCCACGCTGACCGAGAACGGCACGCTGGCCACCATCGCCGAGAAGTACGGCCTGGACCCCAGCAAGATCCCCGCCGCGTCCTGATCACCGGGTAATTCCTCCGGCCGGGCCCGTCCGCGGCCCGGCCGGAGGTCTCGCACGAACACTCCCGCCCCGCCCCGTCCAGCCCGGAAGGTCTGCCCGCCATGGAGTTCGACACCACGATCTTCTGGGACGCGCTGACGTCGCAGGAGTACCTGGACGGCGCGGTGCTCTCGCTGGTGCTGGCCGCGGCCGCCCAGATCCTCGCCGTGATCATCGGTTTCGTGGTCGCCCTGGGCCGGGTGTCCAAGCGGCGCATCCCCCGCGGGATCGCCGCGGTCTACGTCTGGTTCTTCCGGGCCATCCCCACCCTGCTGGTGCTGTTGCTCATCTGGAACGCCGGGCCGCAGCTGTTCCCGGCCCTGCGCGAGGACTGGTTCTCCCCGTTCCTGGCCGGCCTGATCGGTCTGGCCGTCGTCGAGGCGGCGTACATGGCCGAGATCATCCGGTCGGCGCTGCTCAGCGTGGACGAGGGACAGGCCCTGGCCGCCCGGGCCCTGGGCCTCACCCCGGCCAAGGTGATGCGCAAGGTGCTGGTGCCGCAGGCCATCCGGGTCGCCCTGCCGCCCACCGGCAACGAGTTCATCGCGATGATCAAGTACACCTCGCTCGCGTCGGTGATCTCCCTGCGCGAGCTGCTCACCACCGCGCAGGTCGGGGTGTCGGTCACCTTCCGGTACGCCGAGTACTACGTCGCCGCCCTCGTCTACTACCTGGTGATCGTGAGCGTCGTGATGGCCCTGCAGGCGATGCTGGAACGCCGGTACCGGTGGGTGTCCAGGACCCCGCGCACCTGGCGACCGGGCCGCACCGCCTCGTCGGCCCTGGCTCCGAACGCGCCCGCCCCGAAGGAGGTCTCGGCATGAGCACGCCCACCACGGACGGCCCCCTGCTGCGGGTGACGGACCTGCACAAGACCTACGGTCGCACGGAGGTGCTCAAGGGGGTCGACTTCACCGTGGAGCGCGGCGAGGTCAAGGCCCTGCTCGGCCCGTCCGGCTCGGGCAAGTCGACCATCCTGCGCCTGATGGCCCTGCTGGAACGGCCCGACCGCGGCGAGATCCTGCTCGGCGGGCGACGTCTGGGGGTCCAGGCCACCGGTGGTCGCGTCGTGCACCTCGGCGAGCGGGAACTCGCCCGACAGCGGACCGACATCGGCATGGTGTTCCAGAAGTTCAACCTGTTCAACCACCTCGATGCCCTGCACAACGTGATGCTCGGGCTCACCCAGGTCCGCGGGGTCAAGCGTGCCGAGGCCAAGGAGCAGGCCGCCGCGATGCTGGCCCGGGTCGGCCTGGCGGAGCGGGCCCGGCACTTCCCGAGCGAGCTGTCCGGCGGGCAGCAGCAGCGGGTGGCCATCGCCCGCGCCCTGGTGATGAACCCGTCCGTGATGCTCTTCGACGAGCCGACGTCCGCCCTGGATCCGGAGCTGGTCGGCGAGGTCCTCGCCGTCATGGAGCAGCTCGCCGCGGACGGCATGACGATGGTCGTCGTCACCCACGAGACCCGGTTCGCCCGCCGGGTGGCGAACGAGGTGGCCATGTTCGACTCCGGTTCCATCGTCGAGCAGGCCCCGCCGGACGAGTTCTTCGACCATCCCCGGCACGAGCGCACGCGGAAGTTCCTCGAACACGTGCACTGACCGTCCCCGGCCCCGCACCCCGCCGTGATCCTCGTCCTGCCCTGACACAAGGAAGGCTCTGCTCAGCCATGCCCGCAGCCCACCCGACCCCGGCCGGGCCGTCCGCCCCCGCGGCCCGGCCGCTCGCGGTCTACACCGACCTGGACGACCTGGACGCCGGCCCCGGCGTGGACGTGCTGGAGCGGGCCGGGTTCGCGGTCAGCGTGCTGGAGACCCGGGACGCCGACGAGATCGTCGCGGCAGCCCGGGGTGCGGTGGCCCTGCTCGTCGGATACGCCCCGATCACCGCCGCGATGCTGGACGCCCTGCCCGACCTGCGGATCATCGCGCTGCTCTCCCGCGGCGCCGACACCGTGGACGTCCCCGCGGCGACCGCCCGCGGCATCTGGGTGGCCAATCTGGACGACCTGTCGTCCGACGAGGTCGCCGAGCACACCTGGGCGATGACGCTGACCCTGCTGCGCCGACTGCCGTTCTTCGCCGCCGCCGTCCGCCGCGGTGCGTGGCTGGCCCGTCCCGAACCGCCGCCGCGCCGGCTGTCGGAGGTGACGATCGGCCTGCTCGGTCTGGGCCGGATCGGGGCCAAGGTGGCCGCCCTCGCCGACGGGCACGTCGGCGGGATCGTCGGCTACGACCCGTACCTGCCGGAGTCCGCCACGCCGGCCGGGGTGCGGCGCACCGACCTGGACGAGGCGGTTCGCACCGCCGACGTGCTGTGCCTGCACCTGCCGCTGACCGCGGAGACCGGCGGCCTGGTGGACGCCGATCTGCTCGCCCGGATGCCCGCCGGGTCCTTCCTGGTCAACCCCTCGCGCGGCGGTCTCGTCGACCCCGCGGCGCTGGTCGCGGCACTGGACTCCGGGCATCTGGCCGGTGCCGCGCTCGACGTGCTGGACGTCGAGCCGCCGCCCGCCGACCACCCGCTGCTGCACCGCGACGACGTCGTCCTCACCCCGCACATCGGGTATCTCTCGGCCACCACCCGGCGCAGCTACCCGGAGTTCCAGGCCGGCAACGTCGTGGCCTGGCTCGAGACGGGCACCCCGCTCTCACCCCTCAACTCCCCCGCCCCCCGCTCGACAGAACGGAGCCTGTCGTGAAGTTCGGCGGCGCCATCCTCGACCTGCTCCACCGGACCTACGACGTGGACACCGTCTTCGGCATCCCCGGCGTGCACACCATCGAGCTGTACCGGGGCGTGCACGACGCCGCGCTGACCTCGGTGGTCCCCCGGCACGAGCAGGGGGCCGGGTTCATGGCCGACGGGTACGCCCGGGTCACCGGCCGACCCGGTGTCTGTCTGCTCGTCTCCGGGCCCGGCATGCTCAACGCCCTGACCCCGATCGCCCAGGCCTGGCACGACTCGGTACCCATGCTCGTCGTGGCGGCGACCACGGCCACCGCCGACCTCAAGCGGGGCCGCGGACCGCTGCACGACGTCGGCGACCAGGCCGCGATCGCCGAGCAGGTCACCGGGATCAGCCGCACCATCACCGACCCGGACGAGTTCGCGCAGGCGATGGCCGACGCCGCGACCCTGTGGGCCACCGGCCGCCCCCGCCCGGTGCACCTGGCCGTCCCGGTCGACCTGCTGTCCGCCGACACCGGCCCGATCACCCCGATCGCCCACGAGACCACCCCGCCCGCCGCCGATCCCGCCCTGGTGGCCCGGGCCGCCGGCCTGCTGGACGGAGCCGTGCGACCGCTCATCCTGGCCGGCGGCGGCGCCGGGCGGGCCGCGGCGCAGCTGCGCGCCCTGGCCGAACGCCTGGACGCCCCGGTGATCACCACCGGCAACGCCAAGGGTCTTCTGCCCGAGGACCACCCGCTGTCCATCGGCACCCTGCTGCCGTTCGCCCCGGTGCTCGACCTGCTCGCCGACGCCGACGTGGTGCTGGCCGTGGGCACCGAGTTCAGCGAGATCGACCGGCTGTACACCGGGGCGCCGCTGCGCATCCCGGGCGCCCTGATCCGGGTGGACATCGACCCCGGCCAGCTCGACGAACCCGTCCCGGCCACGATCGGCCTGGCCGCCGACGCCGCGACCACGCTGGATGCGTTGACGCAGACTGTGTCCACGTCGCCGGGGCGACTCGGCGCGGAACGGACCGCCACGGCCCGGGCCGTCACCTTCACCGCCCAGACGCAGGGCCACCGGCCGTGGCTCGACGCGGTGCGGAGCTCGCTCACGCCGGACAGCCTGGTCGTGCTGGACTCCACCCAGCTCGCCTACAGCGCCCTGCACGTCGTCCCGGCCACGTCGCCCGGGAGCTGGCTGGCCCCGTACGGGCTCGGCACCCTCGGGCCCGCCCTGCCGATGGGCATAGGCGCCCGGGTCGGTCGGCCCGGCGCCCCGGTGCTGGCCGTGGCCGGGGACGGCGGGGTGCTGTTCACCCTCCCCGAGCTGGCCACCGCGGTGGACGTGACCGCGTCCACCGGCACCGGGCTGACCCTGCTCGTCTGGGACAACCGCGGGTACGCCGAGATCCGCGACTCCTTCGACCGGGCCGGGGCTCCCCGGGTCGGCACCGAGACCAGCGCCCACGATCTGGTGGCCATCGCCGCCGGGTTCGGCGCCCACGCCGAGCGGGTCGACGACCCGGCGGCGCTGGCTACGGCCCTGTCGGCGGCCGCAGAGCGGCCCGGGGTGTCCGTCGTGGTCGCCACCGATCCCACGGGGCCGGCCGGCTGACCCACGCCCCGTTCCGCGTCACCCGGCCCCAGCACGACCATCGCGCACCGACACCGCAGGAGCTGCCCGTGTTCTCCGTCCACACCCCCCGGATCCAGGCCGGCCCCGACGCCCCCCTCGGCCCGGTGAACGCCGCCCTGGTCCCGCGCTACGCGGGGGCGGCCACCTACGCCCGGCTGCCGCGGCTGGACGAGGTCGGCCACGCCGACATCGCCCTGCTGGGCATCCCTTTCGACACCGGGGTCTCCTACCGACCCGGGGCGCGGTTCGGTCCGGCGGCCATCCGTGAGGCGTCCCGGTTGCTGCGCCCGTACCACCCGGCTCTGGACACCAGCCCGTTCGCGGCGGTGCAGGTGGCCGACGCCGGCGACCTCGCCGTGAACCCGTTCGACATCGCGGAGGCGTTGGCCACCATCGAGACCCAGGTCGGCGAGCTGATCGCCGACGGAACGGTGCCGGTCTGCATGGGCGGCGACCACACCATCGCCCTGCCGCTGCTGCGGGCCATGCACCGCGCCCACGGCCCGATGGCGGTGCTGCACTTCGACGCGCACCTGGACACCTGGGACAGCTACTTCGGTGCCGACTACACCCACGGCACCCCGTTCCGCCGGGCGTCGGAGGAGGGGCTGCTCGACCTGGACGCGCTCAGCCACGTCGGCACCCGCGGCCCGCTGTACGCCGCCGAGGACCTCAGCGAGGACGCCCGGCTCGGCTTCGGCATCGTCACCTCCTCCGACGTCGGGCGGCGCGGGGTCGACGCGGTGGCCGCGAGCCTGACGGAGCGCATCGGCGACCGGCCGTTGTACCTGTCCATCGACATCGATGTGCTCGACCCCGCCCACGCCCCCGGCACCGGCACCCCGGAGGCGGGCGGGCTGACCAGCCGGGAGCTGCTGGAACTGCTGCGCGCACTGGACGGGGTCAACCTGGTCGGCGCCGACGTGGTCGAGGTGGCCCCCGCCTACGACCATGCCGACATCACCGCCGTGGCCGCTTCGCACGTGCTCTACGACCTGGTGACGCTCATCGCCCGGCGGCTCGGCCGGGCGCGCTGACCGGCGCCTCCCCGGCTCAGCCCGCTCCGTCCTGGTAGCGCTCCTTGACCAACCGCAGATGCGTCCAGCTCCGCAGCCCGCTCACCCCGGGAACCTGGCGCAGCGCGTCGAGCTCGTCGGCGAGGCCGGCCGGGGAGTCGGCGCGCACCGTGCAGATCACGGACCACCGGCCGAGGGCAGAGGCCAGGTAGGTGACGCGCGGGCGACGGCCGATCGCGTCGAGGACGGCGGGCAGGTCGCCGCGCACGGTCAACGCGGCACCGGCCTGCAGGACGCCCACAGCCGCGGGGCGCAGCCGTACCCCGATGTGCAGCACCCCCTCCTCGCGGAGCCGCAGCACCCGCATCCGGGTCGCCCCCACCGACAGTCCGACGGCCTCGGCCAGGGCCGCGAACGACAGCCGCCCGTCGACCTGGAGCCGGGCCAGCAGCGACCGGTCGATCGCGTCCACGGCCACCGGCCCGGCGGGCCGGGGCGGGACCGCCGCGTCGGTGAGGATGTCCACGTAGCTGCAGGTCTCGATGCCGGCCACGGCGGGCAGCGCGGCGAGATCGGCGACGACGGCCGCCACCCCCCGCTGATCGGCGGCCCGCACCTCGGCCACCACCCCGACCGCACCGGAGACCACCGACACGAACGGGACCTCCGCCCGGGCGGCGAGGGCCTGCGCGGTGGCGAGCGCGGGCCCGGCGGGCTCCACGAGCAGCAGGGCGTAGGCGTCGAGACCGAAGACGGTGGGGTGCACGATGCCCAGGACGTCGACCACCTCGGTCAGCAAGCGGGCGGTCCGGGCGCGCACGGTCGACCGATGCAGGCCGGTCACCCGCGCCAGGGTCTCCAGCGACGCCCGGCCGTCCTGGCTGAGCGCCGCGAGCAGGGCCTCGTCGGCGACGTCCAGCGGTGCGCCCGTCATCCCGCCCCCGTGTTTCCGTCGGATCAATTCTGCCGTTCGTGACGGTTCTCGCCATCGATTCCGCCGAACGGTGACCTAGTCTGTCACCAGATCAGCCGTTCCCCCGCCGCCGCGCCGCAATCCTGAAAGGTCTGGCTCCGTGCCGTCCGACGCCACCGCACCTGTCCTGCGCACCTACCAGTCGCTCTGGGCGATGGAGGGACTGCCGTACCGCAGCGACACCGGATGGAGCCTGGAGCAACGGGTCGAACTGATCGCCGCGGCCGGGTTCGACGGGCTGGCGGTCGATCTCGGGGCCAAGGAGGCGCCGACCGCCGCCGAGCTGGCTCCGCCGGCCGCCGCCGCGTCCCTGCGCACCGCCGTCTTCGCATTCGTCGACTCCGACCCCGCGCTGGACACCGCCCTGGAGTACGCCGCCTCCATCGGCGCCCCCGACATGGTGGTGTGCGGCCAGGTCTTCGATCCCGACCCGGTCCGACTGGCCGACGTCGTGCACGGCTGGCACACCCGGGCCGCGGCCGCCGGGGTGGACCTGCAGCTGGAGACCCACCGCAACACCATGACCAACGATCTGCGCGCCACCGTCCGACTGCTGGCCGAGCTCGATCCCACCGTCGACCTGGCCATCGACCTGTCCCACCACGTCTGCGGCTGCGAACTGCCCGACGAGCCCATCCCGGAGATCGAGGACCTCATCGCTGCTCTGCTGGCGCGCACAGGGTCCGTGCAGGGCCGGGTGGCCTCCCGGTGCCAGGTGCAGGTGCCGCTCGACTTCCCGGCCCACCAGCGGTGGGTGGAGCGGTTCCGCGGGTGGTGGCAGGACGGGTTCGCCGCAATCCTGCAGCGGCACGCCGACGGCAGCCGCCCCGCCACCGACGTGATGTTCTGCGCCGAGCTCGGCACCCGCCCGTACGCCATCGTCGGTGCCGACGGGCACGAGCTGTCCGACCGGTGGGCCGAGGCGCTCACCCTGCGCACCTGGGCCCAGGAGGCCTTCGCCGCAGCAGAATCGGCATCAGCAGCCACCACCACCGCGCCCGCCACACCGTCCACCGCCAGCACGTCCGAGCCGGAGACCACCTGATGAGCACCGACGTCGACGCCCCCACGACCGCCCGGCCCGGCACGGTCTCCGGATCCGGCAACGTGATCGTGTCCGGCCCGTTGGACGACCGGCCCAGCGGCCGGGCGATCCTGCCCGCCCGTTCGTACACCGGCCGCGCCGAGTTCGACCACGAGCAGCAGGCCATCTTCTCCAGCGGCTGGGTGTGGGCCGGGTTCACCCACTGGGTCGCCGCGCCCGGGGACGTGAAACCCCTGACCGTGGGCGGCAGACCGCTGCTCATGATGCGCGGTGACGACGAGGTCGTCCGGGTGTTCCACAACGCCTGCCGGCACCGCGGGATGGCCTTGACCGAGGAGCCGATCCAGGTCACCAAGCGCATCCAGTGCGCCTACCACTGCTGGTCGTACAACCTGGACGGCTCGCTGGCCGTCGCCCCGCACTACAAGCGGGAACGCCGCACCTCACCGGACACCGAGGTCAAGGACGCCCTGGGGCTGCTGCCGGTGGCCAGCGAGTCCTGGGCGGGCATGGTGTTCGTCAACCTGATGGGCGGCGATCTGGACGCGGTCGCTCCGCCGCTGGCCGATCTGCTCGCCCCCCTGCAGCAGCGGTGGGCGCACATCGACATGGACCGGCTGCACCTGACCCAGGAGCGTCCGTTCGACATCGACGCCAACTGGAAGCTGGTGGTGGAGAACTTCCTGGACTTCTACCACCTGCCGTTCATCCACCCGCAGGTCGGCAGTGTCGCGGCGTCGCTGGACGTCGACGACGTGGTGGTGGACAGCGAGATCCTCGGCGGCTGCTACCCGCGGGGGGCGGCGGGCAAGGCCGCCAAGACCGACCAGCCGCTGCCCTGGCTGGGCGACGTGCCCGCCGAGATGCTCGAGCGGCAGGACATCTTCTGCGTCTTCCCCAACGCCCTGCTGTTCCTGGAGGCGGACTGGTTCCAGGTGATCGGGTTCGAGCCGATCGCACCGGACCGTACCGTCGAGCACATGGCTGTCTTCGTCGATCGTGCCGCCGGGAACGAGGACTTCGCCCCGGCCCTCAAGCGGCTGTGCGAGGTCCTGTACGAGGTGAACGAGCAGGACCTGCCGATCCTGCACAAGCTGCAGGCCGGCCGGCACTCGCCGGGTTCTGACCGCACCAGCCTGGTGTCCTACTGGGACCAGATCACCGCCCACTTCCAGGCACTGGTGGCCCGCCGGGCCGGGTACAGCGGATGACGGCCGTCACCGGGACGGTCGGGACGGCCCGCACCGCGCCCACCACCTCCAGCCTGACCACCTCCCCGGTGACCACTGTGCGGGTCCGCCAGATCCGGTGGGAGGCCGAGGGAGTCGTCTCGATCACGCTGGGTCGGGACGACGCGTCCCCGCTGCCCGGCTGGGAGCCCGGCGAGCACCTCGACCTGCACCTGCGGGAGGGGCGCATCCGGCAGTACTCGCTCTGCGGGGACCCGCAGGACCGGACGACCTGGACCGTCGCGGTGCGCCTGGAGCCCGAGGGCAACGGCGGATCCCGCCACGTCCACGACGGGCTGCGGGTGGGTGAGCTGGTCGAGATCACCGGTCCTCGGCAACGTTTCGCCCTGCGGGACGCCCCGGGCTACCTCTTCGTGGCCGGCGGGATCGGTATCACCCCGCTGCTGCCGATGGTCGTGCGGGCAGCCCGGCTCGGCCTGCCGTGGCGGCTGCTGTACGCCGGCACCCGTCGCTCGACCCTGCCGTTCCTGGACGTGCTGGCCCGGTACGGCGACCAGGTCCAGGTCTTCGCGACCCGTGAGGGTGCGCCGCTGGACCTGGCCACCACCCTCCCGACCGCCCTGGCCGACCTGCCGGCGGGCTCCCCGGTCTACTGCTGCGGGCCGGACCGGATGCTGGACGCGGTCACGGGACTGGTGGGACCGGGATCGCTGGTCAGCGAACGCTTCCGACCCACCCTCATCGCCCCGCCGCCGGATGCGCTGGCCGGTGGGTTCGAGGTCGAGGTCGGTGCGGGTGGCCAGGTGCTGGTGGTCTCCCCCGACGACGCCATGATCGACGTGCTGCTCGACGCCGGGGTCGACATCGAGTACTCCTGCCGCGAGGGCATCTGCGGGACGTGCGAGACCGGCGTCCTGGCCGGGGTGCCGGACCACCGCGACAACGTGCTCACCGAGGCCGAACGGGCCGCCGGCACGCTCGTCTTCCCGTGCGTCTCGCGCTCGCTCACCGCGCGGCTCACCCTTGACCTCTGACCTGCGCCGATCCCCCGATGTCGGCCCTGTGGACGACTCGGGCCGGTGTCCGGGCTGCCCTCCCGTCCGCGTGACGGCCCCACCGGGTGGCCGGGAGGCAACCGGCGGTCCAGGAGGTGCACCACTGATCGCGGCCGCCATCACGGGCGAACGATCGGCGGCGCGGCTACCGTCGGCGCGGTGGGCAGGACGAGCCCGCCCACGTGACCCGAGGAGACGTCATGCCGGACCCGACCAGCGCAGTGGACCCCGAGCGTGACAGCACCGAGGTGATCGCCGACCGCGACCAGGACTTCCGGGACGCGCCGGAGCTGGGCACGGACGACGACGAGGGTGCCCGTCGACTCCCGACCCGCCGGGACGACACCGAGGACCTCGAGGACTGACCGACCGCCGACCCGGCCGGGGTGGGCCGGCCGCACCTCCCGGCCCATCCACCTCCCGACCCACGCACCCCTCGACCCACACCCCCTGGTGACCGGGTAGGGTCTGCCGCGTGGCGCGCACCCCGGCGTCCGACGGCCCGTTCGTGGCCGCCGGCCTGCTCCTTCCTCGCCGCGACGGAGTCTGATCGTCCGACTGGCTCCTCCGTCGCGGGAGTTCGTGCTGCCGGTCTCTTCCCTGCGGGCACCGGCCCGCGCACACCGTGAGGACTCCCCGCATGACCACCTCCCCCACCTCCCGCGTCCAGACCCCGGTCGGCGACATCCCCGCCGGGCAGGCGGACCACAACCGGCAGCGCGGATCGCAGATGCCGTTCGGCCGGTACACCCCGTTCACCCCCATCGACCTGCCCGACCGCACCTGGCCGGCGAAGACGATCACCCAGGCGCCGCTGTGGTGCGCGGTCGACCTGCGTGACGGCAACCAGGCGCTGATCGACCCGATGACCCCGGCGCGCAAGCGACGAATGTTCGACCTGCTGGTCGCCATGGGCTACAAGGAGATCGAGGTCGGCTTCCCGGCGGCCAGCCAGACCGACTTCGACTTCGTCCGCGAGATCATCGAGCAGGACGCGATCCCGGCCGACGTCCGGATCCAGGTGCTGACCCAGGCCCGACCCGAGCTCATCGCCCGCACCTTCGAGGCCGTGGAGGGTGCCCACTCGGCGATCGTCCACCTGTACAACTCCACCTCCACGCTGCAGCGGCGGGTCGTGTTCGGGCAGGACCGGGCCGGCATCGCCCGGATCGCCACCGACGGCGCCGAGGAGGTCGCCCGCTGGGCGGAGAAGTACCCGGACACCGACTGGCGCTTCGAGTACTCGCCGGAGTCCTACACCGGCACCGAGCTGGAGTACGCGGTCGACGTGGTCAACCAGGTGTCGGCCATCTGGCAGCCGACCCCCGAGCGGCCGATGATCGTCAACCTGCCGGCCACCGTCGAGATGGCCACGCCCAACGTGTACGCCGACTCCATCGAGTGGATGCACCGCAACCTGGAACGCCGCGACTCCATCGTGCTGTCGCTGCACCCGCACAACGACCGGGGCACCGCCGTCGCCGCCGCCGAGCTGGGCTATCTGGCCGGGGCCGACCGCATCGAGGGGTGCCTGTTCGGGAACGGCGAGCGCACCGGCAACGTGTGCCTGGTGACGTTGGGGCTCAACCTGTTCAGCCAGGGGGTCGATCCGCAGATCGACTTCTCCGACATCGACGAGATCCGCCGCACCGTCGAGTACTGCAACCAGCTGGCCGTCCCCGAGCGGCACCCCTACGGCGGCGACCTGGTCTACACCGCGTTCTCCGGCTCCCACCAGGACGCCATCAAGAAGGGGTTCGACCACCTGCAGCGGGATGCCGCCGCAGCCGGCGTGGCGGTCGACGACTTCACCTGGGCGGTGCCGTACCTGCCGATCGACCCGAAGGACGTC